>NZ_JACAPX010000006.1:186772-306307 GCF_013385435.1 Pseudomonas sp. F9001 | reverse complement strand
GAGGCACCGAGTGGTGGGGCAAAGACCTTTTGGTTACTTTTGGGGCGTTTGCCAAAAGTGACCCGCTGTAAGAGCGGAACCCTAAGTGGCCGTTACCGAAGAAACGGATATGTACCCAAAACCAAACCCAACCTTAAGGATTCCGAACACTCAAAAGACTCATCAACCCCGCCAACGGAAAATCCCCCTCCAACTCCGCCAAACTCGCCGTACTCATAGCCTGCGGCTGCCGAAAATGCCCATGCTGCAAATAACTGATCAGCCCCCCCACAAACGGCTGATGACTAACCAACAACACATCATCGTCATTATCGAGATGCTTGAGCACCTCCAGCGGATTACTCTCGGGCGTCAACCAAGGCACAGTGCGGATCTCAGGCTCAAACCCCAACGCCTCCCGCACCAACTGCGCCGTCTGCTGCGCCCGCACATACGGACTGGCAATGATCGCCCGAATCGGCTGCCCGATCAGATGCCCCGCACTGCGCAAAACCTCATCGCGCCCATGGGCCGTCAAATTACGCTCGGCATCCGTACGCGCATGCCCCTCGGCCTCACCGTGACGCAACACCCACACCTTCATAGCTTGGGTTCCTCATCACGCGCCGGATGCGGTGCAGGCGGCACACTGTGGGCAGCCTCACCTTCCGGTGCACGGGGCGTCGGCCAATCTGCAAACGGCCAAGGCTTCTGATCACTGTGAAAACTGCCAAACCGCCCAATCTGCGCCAAAAACTGACTCAGGCTGTCACCAAAATTCATCAGCCCCAGGTTCGGCGCCCCATACACCAGGCGATAAACCAGTTGCACCACCACCAGCGCGCCCAGCAGAAACTGCGCCACTTGCCACACCAGGGCAAACACCAGCATCCACAGCACACGCAGGCCAATGGATTCGTACTTGGGAGCTGCTTTCGGATCGTTCATGACGCGTTCCTCAGTTGAAACCACTGGTGGAAATAAAGTCGACATCGGTCTTCGGCTCGGCGCGCATCAGCAACTCGATGACCTGGTTCAAGGTGCGCCCTTCAAACAGGATCGCGTGCAACCCGGCAACCAGCGGCATATACACCCCGACCTCCTGAGACTTGGCCTTCAGCACCTTCAGGGTGTTGACGCCTTCCGCCACTTCGCCCAAACGCGTCACGGCGTCTTCCAGGCTCAAGCCCTGGCCAAGGGCAAAACCGACCTGATAGTTGCGACTTTTCGGTGACGAGCAGGTGACGATCAGGTCGCCCACACCCGCCAGGCCAAGGAAGGTCATCGGGTTGGCGCCCTGATTGACCGCAAACCGGGTCATCTCGGCCAGGGCGCGAGTGATCAGCATGCTCTTGGTGTTTTCACCCATGCCCAGCGCAACCGCCATGCCGGCGATGATCGCGTAGACGTTCTTCAACGCCCCGCCCAGCTCGACGCCGAAACGGTCGGCACTGGCGTACACGCGGAAGGTGCGACCGTGCAGCACCTCCTGCACCCGCTCGCAGAGTTCTTCGTCTTCACTGGCGATCACCGTGGCAGTCAGCGCGTGCTCAGCCACTTCCCGCGCCAGGTTCGGCCCGGACAACACGCCAATCCGCGCTTCGGGGGCGATTTCTTCAAGGATCTCGCTCATCAACTTGAAGGTGTGCGCCTCAATGCCCTTGGTCAGGCTCACCAGCAGCTTGCCCGCCAGCCGCTCGGCATGGGGTGCAAGCACCGAACGCAAAGCGCTGGAGGGCAGCGCGACGAAGCACAGGTCGCACTCGTCCAGCGTCGCCTGTAAATCAGTCACCGGCTCCACGGCCGGCAGAATCTTGATGCCTTTAAGGTAACGGGGGTTTTCCCGGTTGACCCGAATGGCTTCGGCTTGCTCGGGGTCACGCATCCATTGACGCACCCGGTGACCATTTTCAGCCAGCAGATTAGCCACGGCGGTACCAAAACTTCCGCCTCCCAGGACCGCAATAGGGCGCTGTTCAGTCATATGCAATCCGTTAATCCATAGCAGTGGCGATGGCCGCATTATACGGAGCGACCCGCCTGCGGCCAGCCCCCGCGTCAATTCAAACGCTTGTCGGAAAATGCGACATTTGTGCGAAGTAATTACAGGGCCGACGACTGGCAAAAGGCCCCACCTCAGTTAACATGGGCGGCTATCCGTAATTATCAAGGCCGTGCCGTGTATTTGGGCCCTCCTCCTCGCTCATCCCTTCTGCTGACGTTGTTGTGCATGCCGTGGTGCAGTGTGCCGGTGCTGGCTGACGACCTGTTCCTCGACAGCCAGCCGCTGCCGCAGGTGCTGACCGCCACCCGGCTCAAGCAATCGGCCGCCGCCGTGCCCGGCAGCATGACGGTGATCGACAGCGAGCTGATCAAGGCCAGCGGTGCGCGGGATATCCCCGAACTGCTGCGGCTGGTGCCCGGGATGATGGTCGGCTACACCACCGGCAACCAGGCCGCCGTGAATTACCACGGCACCCAGGCGGGCGATGCGCGGCGCATGCAGGTGTTGATCGATGGGCGCTCGGTGTACCGCGCGGGCCTGGCCACGGTGGACTGGAGCGATATTCCGGTAGCCCTGGAAGACATCGACCGCATCGAGGTCTTCCGCGGCCCCAATACCGTCAGCTACGGCGCCAACGCGCTGATGGCCGTCGTCAACATCCTCACCCGCTCGCCGGCCAACAGCCATGGCACGCGGATGAAACTCACCCAGGGCGGCCGAGGGATCAACGACTGGTACGCCAGCCAGGGCATGGGCTGGGACACCGGCGATTTGCGCCTGTCACTGTCCGGTCAACAGGACGATGGCTTTGACAGCGACCGCGTGGGCGCTGACCGCCGCGACGGGCGCCGCCTGAACCGCTTCAGCCTGGCCGTGAGCCAGACCCTGAATGCGCAACAAAGCATCGACTGGCAACTGGACGCCAAGGAAGGCACCAACCAGCGCCCTTACACCTACCAACCGGTGTTCGACGGGATTACCGAAGGCGGTAACAATTCCGACGTCAGCGCCAAGGACTATGCCGGTTCCCTGCGCTGGAACTTCGACTTCAACCCCGATCACAGCCTGTATATCCAGGGTTCGGCCCAGCAGTGGGATCGCCGGCAGATCTGGCGCGCGTGCGATGCCAAGGTCTCGTTCAGCCCGGAACTGACGCAGCTGTGGCAGCTCAACCCCAACTATGCCGAGCGACTGGCCCGGCACATGAACAACTTCAACCCAGGCAACCTTCCACCCGGCAGCGCCGCCGAGCAGGCACTGGCCCGCCAGGTGCTCCAGCAATGGGGGGACGGCGGCAAGGATCCGGTCTGCGGCAACATCGACCAAAGCACCAAGGAAAGCCGCTACGACCTGGAGCTGCAAGACACCCTCAGCCTGTCCGACAGCCTGCGCCTGGTCAGCGGCATGAACTACCGCTACGACCGCGCCGACTCCGACACCTACTTCAACGGCACCCTGGACGACACCACCTGGCGCCTGTTCGGCCACCTGGAATGGCGGGCCAGCGAACACTGGCTGCTGCAGGGCGGCGCAATGTACGAAGACACCCACCTGAGCGGCAACTCGCTGACGCCACGGGTGGCCGTCAACTACCTGATCAACCCGCGCCACGGCCTGCGCGCGGTGTACTCCGAAGCCATTCGCTCCCCGGACATGTTCGAGAACAACGTCAACTGGAGCTACCGCGTCACCAACCTCAGCTCGCCGGCCTACGGCCAGAACTCCGGCCAATACTTCGTGGTGACCCGCGGCCCGGGCAACCTCGACAAAGAGCTGATGCGCTCCCGGGAGCTGGGCTACAACGGCTTTTTTGCCGACATCGGGCTGAACGTCGACGTGAAGCTGTTCTACGACGAAATCAGCGAAATGGTCAGCGAGCCGCTGCGCAACAACCAGTACATCGCCAGCAACTCGAACAGCTCGCGCTTTACCGGCACCGAAACCCAGCTCGACTGGCACATGAGCACCGCCGACCGGCTGCGCGTCACCTATGCTTATGTGGATGCCAGCGCCACCAACCCCCTGGACAGGCAGCAGACCGCGCGCAACAGCGGCTCGGCCGGCTGGATGCGGGAATGGGGCCATGGCTGGTCCAGCGCGGTGTTCTACTATGGCGACGATGCGCTCAACCAGTATCGCTTCGAACGGGTCGACCTGCGGGTGGCCAAGCGCATTGCCTTGGGCAAAGCCAACGTGGAGCTGGCCGGCATGTTGCAACAACGCCTCGACAATCAGCCCACCACCTGGCCCGACAACAACTATGACCAACGCCACGTGCTCTACTTCAGTGCGGAGTTAGAGTTCTAGTGGACAGCGACTCGTCACGGATGACCCTGCCCTTTACCGCCCGGCTCTGGCGGTGCTGTGTGTTGCTTGGGGTTTTACTGTTCGGCGCACCGACATGGGCAGCGGATATCCTGCTGACCGCCGACGAAGACGGCCCGGGCGTACAAACATTCGTCCAGGCCCTGGCCCTGCAGCGTCCCGAAGACAGCGTGAAGTTCACCCCGCTCAAGGACCTGCCCGCCCCCGCAAACTTGCCGACCAGCACCCGCCTGATCCTGCTGGACCTGCCCAGCCTTGACTGGCGCCTGCAAGACGCCCAGGGCCCACCGACCCTGGTGCTGCGCATCAGCCGCCTGCAAGCGCGCCAGCGCCTGGGTGCCACGTTGCCTGCGAAGATCAGCCTGCTGTGGAGCGACCCACCGCTGGACCGACAACTGCGCCTGATCACCGGCATCCTGCCTCAGGCCCGGCGCATCGGCGTGCTCTATGGCATCGACAGCGAGTTCCTGCTGCGCGAGCTGCGCCAGTACGCCGCGCCCATGGGCCTGGAGATCGTGCCCCAGCTTTGGGAAAACATTAATGACAGTCGCCCGCTGCAAAGCCTGTTCAAGAACAGCGACGTCTTGCTGGGGCTGGATGATCCCCAGCTGTACAACCCGAAAACCGCGAAAAACCTGCTGCTCAGCAGCTACGCCAGGCAATTGCCACTGGTCGGGCCCAACGCCGGGTTCGTCAAGGCCGGCAGCCTGGCCAGCACCTACAGCGATCAGACCGACTGGCTGGATGTGCTCGACCGCCTGCTGGATCATGCGCCGGCCAGTTGGCCGCGCGCGCTGTACCCGGAACGTTTCAAAGTCGTAGGCAACCCGCAGGTTGCGCGCTCACTGGGGATCGAACAGGTGGACGAAACCAACGTCGCCGCCCGCCTGGCCGAAGGAGAAAAACGCCCATGACATTTCGTCGCCGTTGGGACATCAACACCCGGACCCAGCTCATTACCCTGGGCCCGGCACTCCTGCTGACGCTGCTGTTGATCAGCTTCTTCACCTTCGTGCGGATCCAGGACCTGCGCCAGGAACTGGACCACACCGGCCAGTTGATCGCCAACCAACTGGCGCCGGCCACCGAATACGGGGTGATTTCCGGCAACAACGACGTGCTTGAAAGCCTGTTGCGGGCCACCCTGGCCACGCCGCACGTGCGCTTCCTGGAGATTCAGGACAGCGCAGAAAATATCCTGGTGTATGTCGAGCAACCGTCGGAGAAGCACGATCGCTCGCTGTCGGTGAAAGTCTTCCAGGCGCCGATTCGCCTGCAACATATCCAGCTGGGCAATGACTTCTTCCAGGACAGTACTGCCGAGCCCAAGGCCCCGCGCGCGGACTACCTGGGGCGAGTGATTGTCGGCATGTCCAACGATGCGTTCAGCCAGCGCCAGCAGGAAATCCTGTTCAAGGCCGGGATTCTCGCGCTGTTCGCCCTGCTGTTTACCTTCCTGCTGGCCCGGCGCCTGGCGGCCAGCCTGTCGCAACCGATCAGCGCCATGGGCAATGCGGTCAAGGCGATCCAGCAGGGCGATTACCAGACGCCGCTGCCCATCGTGGATGACTCGGAGCTGGGCGACCTGTCGCGCCACATCAATAACCTCGCCGATGGCTTGAACCAGGCCAGTCGTGAACAGCACCAGGCCATGGCCCAGTTGATCCAGACCCGCGAAGAAGCCGAGCGGGCGAACAATGCCAAGTCGGACTTCCTGGCAATGATGAGCCATGAATTGCGCACGCCGATGAACGGGGTGCTGGGCATGCTGCAACTGCTGGAAACCACCGACATGACCGAGGAACAGACCGAATACGCGGCGCTGGCCTCGGAGTCCACCGAACACCTGCTGAAGGTGATCAACGACATCCTCGACTTCTCGCGCATCGAGCGCGCGGCCCTGGAGCTTGAGCACATTCCGTTCGACCTGGTGGAGCTGATCAGCAGTTGCGCCCAGGCCTTCCAGCACGCCGCCCAACAACGCGGGCTGGCGCTCGAAGTGCCGATCCCCCAGGGCCTGGGCTCGCTGCAGGTACAGGGCGACCCGACCCGCATCCGGCAGATTTTAGTGAACCTGATCGGCAATGCCCTGAAGTTCACCGAGCAGGGCACCGTCACCGTCGAACCCCACTGGCAGACCCTGGACCATGAATTGCTGTGGTTCACCTGCACCGTGCGCGATAGCGGGATTGGCATTTCCGCCGAGCGCCTGGAACTGATGTTCGATGCGTTCCAGCAAGCCGACAGTTCCATTTCAAGACGTTACGGCGGCACCGGACTGGGACTGCCTATCGCACGCACCCTGGCCGAACGCATGGGCGGCACCCTGCGCGCCCAGAGCGAAGAAGGCCACGGCTCGGTGTTCACCCTGGAAATCCCGCTGGCGATCTACCAGCAGAGCTTGCCGGTGCTCGCGCCGAATACCGAAGGCAATGCCCGTGCGGGCGAAGGGCGCAACGTGTTGCTGGTGGAAGACAACCCGGTCAATCGCACGGTGGTCGAAGCCATGCTGCGCAGCCTGGGGTTCGAGGTGAGCATCGCCACCGACGGCGCCGAAGCGATTCGCAGCGCCGAAAGCCTGATTTTTACCGCAATCCTGATGGACTGCCGACTGCCGGGCATCGATGGCTACGAGGCTACCCGGCAGATTCGCCAGTTGCCCGGTTGCGCCGAGCTGCCAATCATTGCCCTCACGGCCAATGCCTTGCAGGGCGATCGCGAAGCCTGCCTGGCAGCTGGAATGAACGATTACCTGGCAAAGCCGTTCAAACGCACGGATTTGCAGCAAATCCTGCAGAGATGGGTGCAGTAACACGGTGCCATCAGCCAACTGCGACTGGCGTGAAAGACGAAAGTGCGGCAGTCTTAGGCACCCGAACGGGCCCGTAAACCGGCCCGGTTTATAATTTCAGTGCACAAGTGTACATTCATGACCTTGACGCTGTGACTTTCACTACAACGCAATAGTCTATGTGTAGGCTGCCGATATGAGGCATGAACGCTTCAGTCGGCCGGGAAGATTTGCCCTGCCCTGCCGCATGGGATTATTGAGGAGCTCGCATGACCAAACAAAACGCCTTTACTCGGGAAGACCTGCTGCGCTGCAGTCGCGGTGAGCTGTTCGGCCCAGGTAACGCGCAACTGCCCGCCCCGAACATGCTGATGGTGGATCGCATCACCCATATCAGCGAAGAGGGTGGCAAGTACGGCAAAGGTGAATTGGTCGCCGAGCTGGATATCACCCCTGACCTGTGGTTTTTCGCCTGCCATTTCGAAGGCGATCCGGTGATGCCGGGCTGCCTGGGCCTTGACGCCATGTGGCAGCTGGTCGGTTTCTACCTGGGCTGGCAAGGCCTGCCGGGCCGCGGTCGCGCCCTGGGTTCGGGCGAAGTGAAGTTCTTTGGCCAGGTCTTGCCGACCGCCAAGAAAGTCACTTACAACATTCAAATCAAGCGCGTCCTCAAGGGCAAGCTGAACCTGGCCATTGCCGATGGTTCGGTGACTGTCGACGGTCGCGAGATTTATACTGCCGAAGGCCTTCGGGTCGGCGTATTCACTTCCACTGACAACTTTTAAGGGTTATCCGCATGCGCCGCGTCGTTATCACTGGTCTGGGCATTGTTTCGTGCCTGGGCAATGACAAAGAGACCGTCTCCGCTAACCTGCGTGCAAGTCGCCCTGGCATCCGCTTCAACCCGGAATATGCCGAAATGGGTCTGCGTAGCCAGGTTTCCGGCTCCATCGACCTGCCCCTCGAAGAACTGATCGATCGCAAGATCTATCGCTTCGTCGGCCACGCAGCCGCTTACGCCTACCTGGCCATGAAGGACGCGATCACCGATTCCGGCCTGAGCGAAGACCAGGTATCCAACGTGCGCACCGGCCTGATCGCCGGTTCCGGTGGCGCGTCGACCTTGAACCAGATGGAAGCGCTGGACATCCTGCGCGAGAAAGGCGTCAAGCGCGTTGGCCCGTACCGCGTCACGCGGACCATGGGCAGCACCGTTTCCGCCTGCCTGGCCACGCCGTTCAAGATCAAGGGCGTGAACTACTCGATCTCCTCCGCTTGCGCCACCAGTGCTCACTGCATCGGTACCGCTGTAGAGCAGATCCAGTTGGGCAAGCAGGACATCGTGTTTGCCGGCGGCGGTGAAGAAGAACATTGGAGCCAGTCGTTCCTGTTCGACGCCATGGGCGCCCTGTCGACCCAGTACAACGAAACCCCGGACAAAGCCTCCCGCGCCTATGACAAGAACCGTGATGGCTTCGTCATTGCCGGCGGTGGCGGCATGGTGGTGGTCGAGGAGCTGGAACACGCCCTGGCCCGTGGTGCGAAGATCTACGCGGAAATCGTCGGCTACGGCGCGACGTCCGACGGCTACGACATGGTTGCGCCAAGCGGCGAAGGCGCCATCCGCTGCATGCAGATGGCCATGTCCACCGTTGATACCCCGATCGACTACCTGAACACCCACGGTACTTCGACTCCGGTCGGCGACTCCAAGGAAATGGAAGGCGTGCGTGCGGTATTCGGCGACAAGGCTCCGGCGATCAGCTCTACCAAGAGCCTGTCGGGTCACTCCCTGGGCGCCGCTGGCGTTCACGAAGCGATCTACTGCCTGCTGATGATGGAAGGCAACTTCATGGCAGGTTCTGCCAACATCGAGGAACTGGACCCGGACGTGGCTGACATGCCTATCCTGACCAAGACTCGTGAAGATGCGACCATCAATACAGTGATGAGCAACAGCTTCGGCTTTGGTGGCACTAACGCCACCCTGGTGCTGAAACGCTGGCAGGGTAAGTAAGCTCTCGCAGCTTGATCGCCTGAAAACGCCCCGACTGGTTCGGGGCGTTTTTTTACCCGTTTACCGCGCTTACAGTGGCTCACTTTTGAAAGCCGGAATGCGTGCCCAGTCAAAAGTAAGCAAAACGCTCTTGCCCGATCACTCGGCACCTCGCTCAGGCTTGAGTGTTTAGAAGCAAAATCAAAAGCTAAAACGGGCACGGTCGAATGTGGGAGCGGGCTTGCTCGCGAAGGTCGTTAACGATGACGCTGGCATCCTGATTCAACGCGGCGTTCTCAGGTTTTCGCCGGCAAGCCGGCTCCGACAGAAAAGCGGTTCTGCTTTTGCTTCTAACACTCAGGTCGGCTTCCAGGCCGCCGTGCTCTTGCTTTTGATCTTAGGCGCCCCGCCGACAGGCGAGGCAGAGCGCTTTGCTTACTTTGCCGCTTTTGCAAAGTGACTCGCTGCGAGAGCGAAACCATAAGTAGCCCCTACCACAGCAACGGGCATACTCCCCCAACAACCTAAACCGAAAACCTAGCCACCATCGTGTTGAGATCCACCGCCAACCGCGACAACTCCTGGCTCGCCGCACTGGTCTGGTTCGCCCCCGCCGACGTCTGCTGTGCCAAATCGCGAATATTCATCAAATTGCGATCCACCTCCCGCGCCACCGCCGCCTGTTCTTCCGAGGCACTGGCAATCACCAGGTTGCGCTCATTGATCAGGGTAAACGCCGAAGCAATCTCCTCCAGCGCCGTCCCCGCCGACTTAGCGATATCCAGCGTCGAACGCGCCCGAGTATTGCTCTGCTGCATGGAGCTGACAGCCTGATCAGTCCCCTGCTGAATCCCACTGATCATCTGCTCGATTTCCTGGGTCGACTGCTGCGTACGATGCGCCAAGGCCCGCACCTCATCCGCCACCACCGCAAACCCACGCCCGGCATCCCCAGCTCGCGCCGCTTCGATGGCGGCATTCAGCGCCAGCAAATTGGTCTGCTCGGCAATCGAACGAATCACATCCAGCACCTTACTGATGCCATATACCTTCTGCGCCAGGTCCTCCACCTGAGTCGCATTGGCCGTCACATCATCCGCCAGGGACTCAATCGACAACACCGTCTGATGCACCTGCTCGCGACCATGCTGGGCAATACGGTCCGACTCCCGCGATGCCTGGGACGTAGCCACCGCGTTGCTCGCCACCTCCTCCACCGCCGCCGTCATTTGGTTCACCGCAGTAGCCGCCTGCTCGATTTCCTGACTCTGCTGATGCAACCCACGGGTGGCATCTTCGGTCACGCAACTAAGCTCTTCGGAAGCCGACGCCAACTGGCTGGACGAATCGGAAATACGCCGAATGGTTTCCCGCAGGCTCTCCTGCATGCTTTTCAGCGCCTGCTGCAAACGCGCCGGCTCATCCTGGCCGCTGACAGTAATCACCCCGGTCAGATCGCCACTGGCCACACCCTGGGCGACTTTCAAAGACTGGGATAACGGCAGCACAATACTGCGGGTCAGCAACAATGCCAGGCCGATGGTGATCAGCGCCGTCACGGCAATCATGCCAACCACCCAACTGCGCGATTGCGTGAACACACTTTGCGCCAGGCTCGCCGCCTGATTGGCACTGACCTTGTTCAACGTCACCAGCTCACGCAGGGTGCCGGCCAGTTCGTCGGCCAACTGGTTCATCTCGCCGTTGACCACCTTGATCGCGTCTTCCAACTGATTCGCCCGGGAAAACGCCATCACCTGTTCCTGGCGCTGCAGGTAACGCTCTTCCTCGGTTTTAAAGCGATCGAACAGCACCCGCTCTTCAGGCAGCACGATCAAACCTTCATAGAGGGACTGAGCCTTGTGCAGGCCGCTTTTCAGCTCGGTGATTTTCTGCTCATTCTGCGTGATCGCCTGCGGGTCGCGGTTAAGCAGCAGCCGCAACGTCAGGGCCCGCACCCGCAGCAGGTCCTGATTCATCTCGCCGACCGCCATCACGCTGGGCAGCCAGTTGTTTTCCACCTGGTCAGACTGCTGGCGCATATTGCCCATCTGCAACAAGGCGAACCCGCCCAGGGCAAACACCATCAGCGCCAGCAAACCAAACCCCAGGCCGGCGCGAGGGGCGATATTCAGACTTCTGATATTCATGCTCGGAATCCTTCCAAAAGCGCTGCATCCACCTGCAGCGGGCTCTTGAAAGGTATCGGCGAGTTGAGACTTTTGCCTAAGACGAAAACGCGATATCAAAACGCCTTACGATCGCCCCGCCCCGGCTGTAGCGATTCAGCTAAACCCATCACCTGGGCTTGGGCAGAATCGCCAGGAAATTGTCCCGCGCGACCTTTCTGGCCACATCCTCAGGCAACGCATCGAGGAACGGGTCAAAGCTGCGCATTTCCTTACCGAGCTTGTTGAAGCGTCCTACCACGTCTGAGCCAAGCATGAAGCGGTCCGGGAAGCGCTCCACCAGCTTTACCCACTCAGGGCGTGGCTTTCCCGCCTCATCCAGCAAGTAAGGCGTGAGCACGCTCCAGGACAGGTCGACGTAAAGGTTGGGGTAAGCCTCCAGCATGCGCGCCAGGGTCGGCAGCAAAAAATCCATCTGCGTCTGGTGCCGATGGATCTCCATGCTGCTGCCCGCGTGGGCCCAGATAAACCGGGTGTGCGGGTGATTACGCAGCGGCTCTTCCATTTCCGCCAGGTACAACGGATTTTTCTCACGCTTGGAGGTGATGTTGGAATGCACCATCACCGGCAGATCATTCTCCGCGGCCAGGTGATAGATGCGGGTCATCGCCTCATTGTTGGCCCTTGGGGTGTCGCCGGAGGTCAGCGCGGTCAGGTCGTCGTGACGGGTGAAGACTTCGCCGATGCCTTGCCAGAGCCCAGGATTGAGGTCGAGCATGCGCTGGATATGGGATGCGGCATTTTTATCGTTGGGATTGAAACCACTGAGGAACGGATGAAAGCGCTGACGTTGCTCCGGGCTCAATTTATTGACCGCATCGGCGACGAACACGTCGGTGGCGCTGTACCAATAGGCGTCGGCGTCGTCCCCGGCGTAATAGCGCGGCCGCTTGGGTTCGTCCTCATGCCATTTCTTGGCCACCGGTATGCCGGAAATCATCACATGCTCGATGCGATTATCGGCCATGGCCTTGAGTAATTTATCCATGCCCGCCGACTCCTGGAAGAAATCGACGTAATGCAGGTGTGCATCGCTGTAGGCATAGTCGCGAGCCTGCACCGCAAGGCTTGCGGCGGTCAGCAACAGGGCAATACTCAGGCGGGTCCGGCGCACGGGGGTATCTCAAACAAGGGCTAATGCCGGTAGACCTCGGGCCGCGCCTGCGGGTTCAGCGGTAAACAACGGGGAACACCAACGTGCCAGCATGCTCTATAACTGCATGAGCTTCTTCCTGCCACCCTGTGAGGTTTGCCATGCCTGTTACCGTGAACACGCTGAACGCCGAAAACTTCCGCCACAGCGTCAATATCAATAACCACGAGCTGTTTACCGACCTGCCCAAGAGCCTGGGCGGCGACGATTCGGCGCCCTCCCCCCACGATTACTTCGACGCCGCACTGGCGTCCTGCAAGGCCCTGACCGTCAAGCTCTATGCGCAGAAAAAAGACATACCGCTGACCGGCGTGACCGTGGAAGTCACCCATGACAGCACCGAAGAGCAAAAGGGCAAATACAAGCTCAACGTCAAACTGACCCTCAAGGGCGTACTCACTGACGAGCAGCGCGACGAGCTGCACCGCGTGGCGGATCGCTGCCCGGTGCACAAGCTGATGACCACGGCCGAAGTTACCATTGAGACCCGGCTCTCCGAAGGCGCCTTCAGCCAGTAGCGGCAACCTCCCGTCGAGCGGGTTATGCTCAGTACCATCAGACCCGCTCAGACTGGGAAGCACCATGACCACCGTGACCGTGATTCGCCCGCGCGCCGAAGATGTGGAAGGCCAACCGATCCTGCGCCCACTGCCCTCCAGGCAATGCCGCAGCGTCGGGCCTTTCGTGTTTTTCGACCATATGCTGCAAACCCGTTATGCCCCGGGTACCGGCATGAACATTCGCCAACACCCGCACATCGGCCTCTCTACCCTGACCTACCTGTTTGAAGGCGAACTCCTGCACAAGGACAGCCTCGGCTCCGATCAGGTGGTCAAGGCCGGGGACGTCAGCTGGATGACAGCCGGCAGTGCCATTGCCCACGTTGAACGCAGCCCCGAGGCGTTGAAGGCCAGTGGTTTCAGCCTGCACGGGTTGCAAGTGTGGCTGGCCTCCCCCAAGGAACATGAACAAGGGCCTGGGCATTACAGCCATCATCCGGCCGCCAGCTTGCCGGTGAGCGATAACCTCGGCGTGCAGATTCGCCTGATTGCCGGCAGTGGCTTTTGCCTCGAATCGCCGGTGCCGGTGTTGTCGCCCACCTTGTATGCCGAGGTGCGGATGCAGACGGCTACCACCCTGCTGATCCCGGATGAGCATGAAGAACGGGCGGTGTATGTGCTGGAGGGTGAGGCGCAGTTGGATGGCGAAGCGCTGGAGGTGCATAGCCTGGTGGTGTTGCCGGCAGGCGCAAGCATGGGGCTGTTTGCCGAGACCGATTGCCACCTGGTGGTGTTCGGCGGCGCGGCGCTGGATGGGCCACGGCGGATTAACTGGAATTTTGTCGCGAGTGATCCGGCGTTGATCGAGCAGGCTCGGCAGCGTTGGGCGGCTGGGGATTGGCCGACAGTGCCGGGGGAAAGTGAGCGGATCGAGTTGCCTCTAGGCAAGGCTTAAGCGCTTTATTGCCTGTGAAACAGCCTTCGCGAGCAAGCCCGCTCCCACATTTCGACCGCGTTCCTTCAGGATTTACACGGTTAAAATGTGGGAGCGGGCTTGCTCGCGAAGGGGCCAGCTCAGGCAACCGAACTATCAGCCCTTGAACACTTCATCCAGCAAGTTATGCATCGACTGAAAGGCCCGCGCAGCGGTCTTCGCGTCATACATCATCTTGCCCGGCACATTCGCGTGCGGGTCGGTAAACGAGTGCACCGCACCGCCGTAGCTCAGCAATTGCCAATCCACACCGGCGGCGTTCATTTCGTCTTCAAACGCCGGCAGTTGCTCCTTCGGCACCAACGGGTCGGAAGCACCGTGCAACACCAGCACGGAACCCTTGATGTTTTTTGCATCGGCCGGGTTCGGCGTGTCGAGGCTGCCGTGGAACGAAACGGCAGCTTTCAACGGTGCACCGGTACGTGCCAGCTCCAGGGAGCAGCAACCACCGAAGCAGAAACCAAAGGTCGCCAGCTTCGAGGTATCCACCGCCGCTTCAGTCTGGGTTTTCAGGTGATCAAGCGCGACCTGCATGCGCTTGTTCAACAGCGGCCGGTCATTCTTCAACGGCATCATCGCCGCACCCGCTTCATCGCCGTTCGAAGGGCGGACGGTTTGCCCGTACAGGTCGGCAAGCAGCACCACGTAGCCCTTGCTGGCCACGCTCTTGGCGATCTCTTCAGCGCCGGCACTGACACCCATCCAGTTCGGCGCCATCAACAACCCTGGCAGCGGGCCCTTATGACTGGCATCAAATGCCAGGCGGCTTTCATAAGACTGGCCATCAATCTGATAGACCACGGAACGCACGGTGATTTGGCTCATCATTTACTCCAGGTGAAAGGCTCCAGAACGAAAAAACCCGCCGAAGCGGGTTTTTCTACAACGGTGTTAAACCGACAGTTCAACCAACAGCTTGTTCAGTCGGCGCACATAAGCGGCCGGGTCTTTCAGGCTGTCGCCGGCAGCCAGGGCTGCCTGGTCGAAGAGGATGTGCGACAGGTCGCCAAACCGCTCTTCGCTCTGCTCGCCGTCGAGTTTCTCGATCAGCGGGTGAGCCGGGTTGAATTCGAAGATCGGCTTGGAATCCGGAACCTTCTGACCGCTGGCTTCCAGGATCTGACGCATCTGCATGCCCAGGTCCTGCTCGCCGATGGCCAGGATCGCCGGGGAATCGGTCAGACGGTGGGAAACCCGCACTTCGCTGACGGCATCGCCCAAGGCGGTCTTGATTCGCTCAACCAGGCCCTCTTTGGACTTGGCCACTTCTTCAGCGGCTTTCTTGTCTTCTTCGGAATCCAGGTTGCCCAGGTCCAGGTCGCCGCGGGCGACGTCAACAAAGCTCTTGCCGTCGAAGTCGCTGAGGTAGCTCATCAGCCACTCGTCGATGCGGTCGGTCAGCAGCAGCACTTCGATGCCTTTCTTGCGGAAGACTTCCAGGTGCGGGCTGTTCTTGACCTGAGCGTAGGTTTCACCGGTCAGGTAGTAGATCTTGTCCTGACCTTCCTTGGCGCGCGCCAGGTATTCAGCCAGGGAAACGTTCTGCTCGCCGTCGTCACCGTTGGTCGATGCGAAACGCAGCAGGCCGGCGATTTTTTCCTTGTTGGCGAAATCTTCTGCCGGGCCTTCTTTCATGACCTGGCCGAAGTTTTTCCAGAAGCCCTTGTATTGCTCAGGCTCGTTTTTCGCCAGCTTTTCCAGCATGTCGAGGACACGCTTGGTCAGCGCCGACTTCATCGAGTCGATGATCGGGTCTTTCTGCAGGATTTCCCGCGACACGTTCAGCGACAGATCGTTGGAGTCAACCACGCCCTTGATAAAGCGCAGGTACAACGGCAGGAACGATTCCGCCTGGTCCATCACGAACACGCGCTGCACATACAGCTTCAGGCCTTTCGGCGCTTCACGCTGGTACAGGTCGAACGGAGCACGGGCCGGTACGTAGAGCAGCGAGCTGTATTCCAGCTTGCCTTCGACCTTGTTGTGGCTCCAGCTCAGCGGGTTTTCGTAATCGTGGGCGATGTGCTTGTAGAACTCCTGGTATTCCTCGTCCTTGACTTCGGTACGAGGACGGGTCCACAGGGCGCTGGCGCGGTTGACCACTTCCCATTCCTGGGCCGGGGCTTCTTCGCCTTCGGCCGCCGCTTGTTCTTTCGGCAACTCGATCGGCAACGCGATGTGGTCGGAGTACTTCTTGATGATATTGCGCAGACGCCAGCCATCGGCGAACTCGTCTTCACCGGACTTCAGGTGCAGGACGATGCGGGTACCACGATCAGCCTTGTCGACAGTGGCGATTTCA
The DNA here is from genome assembly GCF_013385435.1 of Pseudomonas sp. F9001. Classification (NCBI taxonomy): domain Bacteria; kingdom Pseudomonadati; phylum Pseudomonadota; class Gammaproteobacteria; order Pseudomonadales; family Pseudomonadaceae; genus Pseudomonas; species Pseudomonas sp. F9001. The sequence continues at coordinate 290,073 of NZ_JACAPX010000006.1, read as the reverse complement.
AATTCGCCCTCGCCCTTGGAAGACCAGTGCACGCCTTCGCTGGCGGCAAGGCCGGCACGGCGGCTGAATACTTCAACCTTGTCGGCAACGATGAAGGCCGAGTAGAAGCCCACGCCGAACTGGCCGATCAGGTGCGAATCTTTCTTCTGGTCGCCCGACAGGTTCTTCATGAAATCAGCGGTGCCGGATTTGGCGATGGTCCCCAGGTGGGTGATCGCATCGTCACGGCTCATGCCGATACCGTTGTCTTCGAGGGTGACGGTTTTCGCGTCCTTGTCGAAGCTCACACGGATTTTCAGTTCCGCGCCACCTTCCAGCAACTCAGGCTTGGACAGGGCTTCGAAACGTAATTTGTCGACAGCGTCAGAGGCGTTCGAGATCAATTCGCGAAGGAAAATTTCCTTGTTGGAATACAGCGAATGGATCATGAGGTGCAGCAGTTGCTTCACCTCGGTCTGGAAGCCCAGGGTTTCCTTTTGAGTTTCCACACTCATGGTCATCAAACTCCAATTGGATGGCAGTGGCCGCGCCCTTGAGGGTTGGCGGCGGGTTGTCATCAAAGTTGGGGGCTAAGACCAGGATTTCAAGGGCGAGCAGGTTCCTCAATCTTGAAATGCGCACGGGCGGTGGCAATCGGTTCGGCCTGGGTACTTTGCCATGCGGTGATCGCCACGTTGGCCACCCGCCGGCCCTGGCGCCACACCTGGCATTTGGCGTAGGTGTCGCGAAACTGGCCGGCGCGCAGGTAATCCAGGGAGAAATCGATGATCTTGGGAACACCAGGCGCACCGGTGAATACCAGCAAATGCAAGGCTGCGGACAGCTCCATGAAGCCCGCGATCACCCCGCCGTGGATCGCCGGCAATATCGGGTTACCAATGTTGTCCTTGTTGGCCGGCATGCGGAACAGCAATTCATCCCCCAGGCGCGTGCATTCGATACCGATCAGCCTGGCGTAGGGAATCAGGTTGAGCAGCGCGTCATAGTTGCCGCGCTCGTGGGCTTGCTGCAGACGGGTCTTGAATTGATGGGTCATGCCTGTTCTCCCTTGATTGCATTGCCCAGGCCCTGGCTGCCCTTGAGGCGCTTGCCCATGCGCATGAACGTGCCCACCACGTGGGCAATCGGTTGCTGCGGATCGTCCTGGTAGGCGAAGCCGCGGGTGAAGATCACGTCGGTGGTCACCCGGTAGCACTGGGCAAAGCCGAATACCGGTTTATGGGGCTCGGCCGGGTGCATGTAGTCGATGCGCAGGTCCAGGGTCGGGCAAACCTCGAACTCCGGCAGTACGCACAAGGTAGCCATGCCACAGGCGGTGTCCATCAAGGATGTGATGGCGCCGCCGTGGATCACGCCGGTCTGCGGGTCACCGACGATATGCGGAGCATAGGGCAACACCAGCGTCATGCCGTCCTCACTGGCGGCGTGCACCTGGATGCCCAGCACCTGGCAGTGGCGCAAGGCTGAAACAAAGCGCGTGGCACGGGATAAAAGAGGATTTTCGGTCATTCGTTCAAGACTCTTATTAGTGTGGAGCCGGCGGAGTAGACAACCTTGCTGAAAGTTCCCTAGGGAAAAGCCTTATATATCTGTGAGATTTAAGGAACTAAGCGTTGGGCATAGGCTCGAAAGGCCAGTAGATATCTTCAATAAGGAGAAACACCCCATGCGCAAGACTTTAGCTATTTCCATGATGCTGGCTGCTGCCCTCGGCCTCGCTGCCTGCGACAAAAAATCCGAAGACAAAGCCCAAGACGCCGCAGCCCACTCTGAGCAAGCTCAAAAAGACATGGCGAAAGCACAGGATAAAGTGAACGACGCTGCGAAAGAAAACGCCGATGCTGCCAAAGCTCAGGCTGAATCGAACGAAGCTGCTGCGAAAGAAGCAACACCTGCAACCGGTTCTTGAGTCTGACGACTTGAACACTGTGACTTGAAAAGTCATGTTGCAAAAGAAAGCCCGCTTAATAGCGGGCTTTACTTTGTCCGGTGTTTTTAACCCGGCCGGGCAGCTCGAAACTTCGAACTAAACCTCGGCACAAGTTAATGGCTAAACGTTTAAGCCATCGCTTCACTGCGTTTGCCCAGCAGGCGGTCAATCACCACCGCAACCACCAGCGTCATCACCGAAGGCACCAGCCACGCCAGGCCCTGCTCGCTCAGCGGCAGGTGAGCCAGTTGCGATGGCATCCAGTCAGCCAGGCCCGCGCCCTTCAGCGCGTCAATGCAACCGAAGATGAACGACACCAGCATCACCGGGCCAACGATCCGGCCCTGCTCCTGCCAGAAGTCCTTACAGAAGCTCAGGGCCACCAGCACGATGCACGGCGGGTAAATGGCGGTCAGCACCGGGATCGAGAACGCGATCAGCTTGGTCAGGCCCAGGTTGGACACAAACAGCGAGAATACCGCCAGGATCACCACCAGGGTCTTATAGGACAGCGGCAGTACGCGGCTGAAGTACTCGGCGCAGGCGCAGGTCAGGCCCACCGCGGTTACCAGGCACGCCAGGGAAATCAGCACGGCGAGGAAGCCGCTGCCCAGGGAGCCGAAGGTGTGCTGGACGTAGGCGTGCAGCACGGCGGCGCCGTTGGCGGCGCCGGCCGCCACTTCATGGCTGCCCGAACCGAGGCGGAACAGGCTGATGTACACCAGCGCCAGGCCCACACCGGCAATCAGCCCGGCGATGATCGCGTAGCGGGTGATCAGCTTCGGCGACTCGACGCCACGGGAGCGGATCGCGTTGACGATCACAATGCCGAACACCAGGGCGCCGAGGGTATCCATGGTCAGGTAACCATTGATAAAGCCCTGGGAGAACGGTGCAGCCACGTACTCAGGGGTGGCAACACCCACATCGCCGGCCGGCAAGGCAAAGGCAGCAATGCCCAATACGGCCAGGGCGATGATCTTCAACGGTGCCAGGAAACGACCGACTGTATCCAGCAGACGGCCCGGGTACAGGGAGATGAAGAACACCAGCAGGAAGTACACCGAGCTGTAGAGGAACAGCGCCAGCGGGCTTTCACCGGTCAGCGGCGCCAGGCCCACTTCAAAGGAAACGGTGGCGGTTCGCGGGGTGGCGAACAACGGGCCGACAGCCAGGTAGGCCGCCGCTGCCAGCAAGCCACCGGCGATCTTGCCGATCGGACTGCTCAACGCGTCCATGCCACCACCGACCTTGGCCAGGGCGACCACGGTGATCACCGGCAAACCGACCGCGGTGATCAGGAAGCCCAGCGCCGCCATCCAGACATGAGGCCCGGACTGCAAACCGACGATTGGCGGGAAGATGATGTTGCCGGCGCCCACGAACAGGGCAAAAGTCATAAAGCCCAACGCCAGGATGTCCTGGCTTTTCAACACTTTCATTTGAGGAAATACCACACTACTGAATCGGAATTTAGAGAGGGCTTCCCTATGGATGAGGGAAATACTGCCGGTCCGGATGGGGACCGACCGGTCTGGCGCGAGGCTTCCTTTTGGGAGGCACACGCATAAAGAGGCGGCTAGCCTAACGAATTTGCGGGTCAAACGCACTGTTGCGGGGCGAACTGTCCGATAAGCGACATTTTTATGTCGCGTTTTTATATCTAAATTTTGAAATACGATCGAATGTGGGAGCGGGCTTGCTCGCGAAAGCGGTGTATCAGCCACTCATGAGCTGACTGACACACCGCTTTCGCGAGCAAGCCCGCTCCCACATTTTGATCTCCACCAACCTTCAGAATGCACAAAGGCCACCCGAAGGTGGCCTTTGTGGGGTGAAGCGTCAGTTAAGCGCGAGGCTTACTTGACAGCCCAACCGGTCAGCTCGGACAAAGCCTTGCCGATGTCTGCCAGCGAACGCACGGTTTTAACGCCTGCGTCTTCCAGGGCAGCAAACTTCTCGTCTGCAGTACCCTTGCCGCCAGAGATGATTGCGCCAGCATGGCCCATGCGCTTGCCAGCAGGGGCAGTCACACCAGCGATGTAGGAAACAACCGGCTTGGTCACGTGTGCCTTGATGTAGGCAGCCGCTTCTTCTTCAGCCGAACCGCCGATCTCACCGATCATTACGATCGCTTCGGTCTTCGGGTCTTCCTGGAACAGCTTCAGGATGTCGATGAAGTTCGAGCCTGGGATCGGGTCACCGCCGATGCCGACGCAAGTCGACTGACCGAAACCGGCGTCAGTAGTCTGCTTGACAGCTTCGTAGGTCAGGGTGCCGGAACGGGAAACGATACCGACTTTACCTGGCAAGTGAATGTGACCTGGCATGATGCCGATCTTGCATTCGCCTGGAGTGATCACGCCTGGGCAGTTAGGGCCGATCAGGACTACGCCCAGCTCGTCGCACTTAACTTTAGCGTCCAGCATGTCCAGGGTAGGAATGCCTTCGGTGATGCAAACGATCAGCTTGATGCCGCCGAATGCTGCTTCCAGGATGGAGTCCTTGCAGAAAGGAGCTGGAACGTAGATCACGCTGGCGGTGGCGCCAGTGGCAGCTACAGCATCTTTCACGGTGTTGAACACTGGCAGGCCCAGGTGCTCGGTGCCGCCTTTACCAGGAGTAACGCCACCCACCATCTTGGTGCCGTATTCGATGGCTTGCTGGGTGTGGAAACTACCTTGGGAACCGGTAATACCCTGGCAGATAACCTTGGTGTCTTTATTGATCAGGACGCTCATTATTTGCCCTCCGCAGCTTTGACAACTTGTTGAGCAGCGTCGGTCAGGCTGGTAGCAGCGATGATGTTCAAACCGCTTTCTGCCAGTACTTTAGCGCCCAGTTCAGCGTTGTTACCTTCAAGGCGCACAACAACCGGGATTTTAACGCCGACTTCTTTCACTGCACCGATGATGCCTTCGGCAATCATGTCGCAACGAACGATGCCGCCGAAGATGTTGACCAGTACTGCAGCGACGTTGGAGTCGGACAGGATGATCTTGAACGCTTCGGTAACGCGTTCTTTGGTGGCACCGCCGCCTACGTCGAGGAAGTTGGCTGGTTTGCCGCCATGCAGGTTGACGATGTCCATGGTACCCATGGCCAGGCCAGCACCGTTGACCATGCAACCGATGTTACCTTCCAGGGCTACGTAGTTCAGTTCGAACTTGGCAGCGTGCGCTTCGCGCGGATCGTCTTGCGACGGATCGTGGAAAGTCTTCAGCTTAGGCTGACGGTACATGGCGTTGGCGTCGATGTTGATCTTGGCATCGAGGCAATGCAGATCGCCGTCAGCCTTGATCACCAGCGGGTTCACTTCCAGCAGGGCCAGATCGTGATCCTGGAACAGTTTGGCCAGACCTACGAAGATCTTGGCGAACTGGGCAACTTGCTTGCCTTCCAGACCCAACTGGAATGCCAGCTCGCGACCCTGGAATGGCTGAGCGCCAACCAGTGGATCGATAGTGGCTTTCAGAATTTTTTCTGGGGTTTCTTCAGCGATCTTCTCAATGTCCACGCCACCTTCGGTGGAGGCCATGAACACGATGCGACGGCTCGAACGGTCAACGACAGCGCCCAGGTACAGCTCTTTAGCGATATCAGTGCACGATTCAACCAGGATCTTGGTGACTGGCTGGCCATTGGCATCAGTCTGGTAAGTCACCAGACGCTTGCCCAGCCACTGCTGAGCGAAGGCTTTGGCGTCTTCTTTGCTGCGAACCAGCTTAACGCCGCCCGCTTTACCGCGACCACCAGCGTGGACCTGGGCTTTGACAACCCACTCGGTGCCGCCGATTTTGTCGCAAGCTTCTGCTGCTGCTTCCGGGGTGTCTACTGCGTAACCCTTGGATACTGGCAGGCCGTATTCAGCGAACAGCTGCTTACCCTGATACTCGTGAAGATTCATGCTTATTACCGTCTTCGTTAGGTACTGCGCATTCGGCGCTGCGCTCTTTATTGAGTGCCGCGCCACCTGTGACTGCTGCTTGCACAGTCAAACCACCAAAGGCCTGAACCCTGGGTGGTGAAACTGCGCAAGACTGCGTCCAGCGGATATTCCGCGGTGAGTCTTGCGCACAAGGCTCACGACGGGCAACCGCCGTGGTTTCTTATTATCTCGCTTAGCGCTTCTTCTTGTTGGCGATGTGGATGGCATGGCCATTCACTGCCAACGCGGCTTCGTGCAGCGCTTCGGACAGGGTCGGATGGGAGAAAACCATCATGCCGATGTCTTCGGCGCTGGTGCCAAATTCCATACCGATTGCGCCTTGCTGAACCAGTTCTGCTGCGCCTGGGCCAATCACGTGGACGCCCAATACGCGGTCAGTCTTGGCATCAGCGATGACTTTGACAAAACCACCGGTGTCGTTGGCTGCCATGGCACGGCCAGAAGCGGCAAACGGGAAGGTGCCGACGTTAACTTCAACGCCTTCAGCTTTCAACTGCTGTTCGTTCTTGCCGACCCATGCAATTTCCGGGTGGGTGTAGATAACAGACGGGATCAGGTCGTAGTTCATCTGGGTCTTGTGACCCTTGATGCGCTCGACAACCATGATGCCTTCTTCGGAAGCCTTGTGCGCCAGCATCATGCCGCGAACCACGTCGCCAATGGCGTAGACGCCCGGCACGGTGGTAGCGCAGTGATCGTCAACGTGGATGAAACCACGCTCGTCGATGTTCACGCCGCTGTCGGAAGCCAGCAGGTCAGTGGTCACCGGACGGCGACCAACGGCCACGATCAGCTTGTCGAAAGTGATGGTCTGTTCGCCATCCTTGTCGGTGTAGGTCACGACAACTTCTTCGCCGTTAACCTTGGAACCGGTAACACGAGCGCCCAGCTTGATGTCCAGACCTTGTTTGGTCAGGGTTTTCAGCGCTTCTTTGGACACTGCGGTGTCGGCAGCCAGCAGGAACGTGTCCAGGGCTTCCAGCACGGTCACTTCGGAACCCAGGCGGGACCAGACCGAACCCAGTTCCAGGCCGATCACGCCAGCGCCGATCACGCCCAGACGTTTTGGAACCGCTTGGAATTCCAGGGCGCCGGTCGAATCAACGATCACGTTCTGGTCAACCGGAGCCGGTGGAATGTCGATTGGACGCGAACCTGGAGCCAGGATCACGTTCTCGGCTTCGATGATTTCGGTCGAACCGTCAGGCTTGGTGATTTCAACTTTCTTGCCGGCCAGCAGTTTGCCGTGGCCTTGCAGGGAAGTAACGCCGTTGGCCTTGAACAGGGTAGCAACGCCGGAAGTCAGGCCTTTAACGATGTTGGCCTTGCGGCCGACCATCGCTGGCACGTCCATGGTCACGCCAGCGTGGTTGATGCCGTGGATGGCAAAACCGTCTTGCGCTTCGTGGAATTTCCAGGAGCTGTCCAGCAGCGCCTTGGAAGGAATGCAGCCAACGTTCAGGCAAGTACCGCCCAGCGCCAGTTTGCCTTCCTTGTCGGTGTATTTTTCGATGCAAGCAGTCGAGAGGCCCAGTTGTGCGGCCTTGATGGCGGCAACGTAGCCGCCAGGGCCTGCGCCAATCACTACAACGTCAAATTTCTGCGACATGAAAAAAAATCCTCTTTAGCTAAAAGCTTCAAGCCGTGAGCCGCACTCCGGCCTGCCTCGCGGCAGACCGGGTGGTACGGCGCACCGCCGCTTTATCAGATATCCAGCAGCAGACGAGCCGGGTCTTCCAGCAGGTTCTTGATGGTCACCAGGAAAGTCACGGCTTCTTTACCATCGATCAGGCGGTGATCGTACGACAGCGCCAGGTACATCATCGGGCGGATAACCACTTGGCCGTTGATCGCCATAGGACGCTGCAGAATGTTGTGCATGCCCAGGATCGCAGCTTGTGGCGGGTTGACGATCGGAGTCGACATCATCGAACCGAAAGTACCACCGTTGGTGATGGTGAAGGTACCACCGGTCATCTCGTCGATGGTCAGTTTGCCGTCACGGGCCTTCTTGCCGAAGTTGGCGATGCCGCCTTCGATTTCAGCCAGGCTCATCAGCTCGGCGTTACGCAGAACCGGTACCACCAGGCCACGGTCGCTGGAGACGGCAACGCCGACGTCAGCATAACCGTGGTAAACGATGTCGCCGCCGTCGATGGAAGCGTTGACTGCCGGGAAGCGTTTCAGCGCTTCGGTGGCCGCTTTCACGAAGAACGACATGAAGCCCAGGCGTACGCCGTTGTGGGACTTCTCGAACAGGTCCTTGTACTTCGAACGCAGGGCCATGACTTCGGTCATGTCGACTTCGTTGAACGTGGTCAGCATCGCCATGTTCGACTGTGCTTCAACCAGGCGCTTGGCCACGGTGGCACGCACGCGGGTCATCGGTACGCGCTTCTCGGTGCGGTCGCCAGCGGCGAACACAGGAGCAGCGGCAGCCGGGGCGGCAGCCTTGGCAGGCGCAGCAGCTGGAGCGTTTTTCTTGGCTTCAACGGCGGCAACCACGTCTTCCTTGGTCACACGGCCATCTTTGCCGGTGCCCTTGATGGACGCCAGTTTGATACCGTTTTCGTCAGCCAGCTGACGCGCAGCCGGTGCAGCGATTGGATCTTCACCACCCGCAGCCGGTGCAGCAGCTGGAGCTGCGGCAGCAGCCGGTGCCGCAGCGGCGGCAGGAGCAGGAGCAGCGGCAGCAGCACCGCCCTCTTCGATCGAGCCCAGTACCTGGTTCGACAGGACGGTAGCGCCTTCTTCGGCAACGATTGCGCCCAGCACGCCGTCAGCTTCAGCCAACACTTCGAGCACGACCTTGTCGGTTTCGATGTCGACGATCAGGTCGTCACGCTTGACGGCCTCGCCTGGTTTCTTGTGCCAGGTGGCAACGGTGCCATCGGCAACCGATTCCGGGAATGACGGGGCTTTGATTTCGATAGCCATTATCTGTGGGTCCTTAAAATTCGGTTTCAGTCAGCGCGAAGGCGTTAAACAGTGAAAGCATCTTGCAGCAGTTTTTCCTGCTGTTCGGCGTGCATCGACGCATAACCACACGCAGGTGCAGCAGAAGCATCACGACCGGCGTACTCCAGGCCCAGTGCCTGTTTGTGATTGCCGATGCTGCGACGCAGATGATGCTGGCTGCTGTACCACGCGCCCTGGTTCATCGGTTCTTCCTGACACCACACCACATTGGTGAGGTTGGTGTAAGGCGCGATGGCCTCCATCAGGTCGTCTTCCGGGAACGGGTAAAGCTGCTCGATCCGCACGATGGCGATGTCTTCGCGGCCTTCGGCACGGCGTTTTTCCAGCAAATCGTAGTAAACCTTGCCGCTGCACAGGATCAGGCGAGTAACCTTGGCCGCGTCGAGGGTATCGATTTCTGAAATAACGGTCTGGAACGAACCATCCGCCAGATCTTCCAGGGTCGAGATGGCCAATTTATGACGCAGCAGCGATTTCGGCGTCAGCACTACCAGCGGCTTGCGCAGCGGGCGGATCACCTGGCGACGCAGCAAGTGGTAGATCTGGGCCGGGGTAGTCGGCACGCACACCTGGATGTTGTGCTCGGCGCACAATTGCAGGTAACGCTCCAGACGGGCCGAGGAGTGCTCCGGACCCTGACCTTCATAACCGTGTGGCAGCAGCATGGTCAGACCGCACAGACGGCCCCACTTGTGCTCGCCGCTGGTGATGAACTGGTCGATAACCACCTGGGCACCGTTGGCGAAGTCGCCGAACTGGGCTTCCCAGATCACCAGCGCCTGAGGCGTGGTGGTCGAGTAACCGTATTCGAACGCCAGTACGGCTTCTTCGGACAGGAACGAATCGTACAGGTCGAAACGTGGCTGGCCTTCGTACAGGTTCTGCAACGGGATGTAGGTGCCCGCGTCTTTCTGGTTGTGCAACACAGCGTGACGGTGCGAGAACGTACCGCGGCCGATGTCCTGGCCGGTCATGCGGATCGGGTGACCTTCGAACGCCAGGGTCGCGTACGCCATGGTTTCAGCGTAACCCCAGTTGATCGGCAGGCCGCCGGCTTGCATCTTCTGACGGTCTTCGTAGATCTTCGCAACCTGGCGCTGTACGACGAAACCGTCTGGGATTTCCAGCAGCTTGGCCGACAGTTCCTGCAGGGTCTTCAGATCGAACGAGGTGTCGTGACGCGCAGTCCAGGCGTGGCCCAGGTACGGACGCCAGTCAACGAACAGCTCTTTGTTCGGCTCCTTGACCAGGCTTTTCACGACATGCAGGCCGTTGTCCAGCGCGTTGCGGTATTCATCGATCTTCGCCTGAACACGTGCATCGTCCACCACGCCGGCCTTGATCAGGCTATCGGCATACAGCTCACGGGTGGTGCGCTGCTTGGTGATTTGCTGGTACATCAACGGTTGGGTGCCGCTAGGCTCATCCGCTTCGTTGTGACCGCGACGACGGTAGCAGACCAGGTCGATGACCACGTCACGCTTGAACTGCATGCGGTAATCGATGGCCAACTGGGTCACGAACAACACGGCTTCCGGATCATCACCATTCACATGGAGGATCGGCGCCTGAATCATCTTGGCAACGTCGGTCGCGTACTCGGTAGAGCGTGCGTCCAGCGGGTTGCTGATGGTGAAGCCCACCTGGTTGTTGATGACGATGTGAACGGTACCGCCGGTCTTGAAGCCGCGAGTCTGCGACATCTGGAACGTTTCCAGGACCACGCCCTGACCGGCGAACGCCGCGTCACCGTGGATGGAAATCGGCAGGACCTTCTCACCGGTGGAATCGTTACGACGATCCTGGCGCGCACGTACCGACCCCTCGACCACTGGAGAAACGATCTCCAGGTGGGATGGGTTGAACGCCATGGCCAGGTGAACTTCACCGCCGGTGGTCATTACGTTGGACGAGAAGCCCTGGTGATATTTAACGTCACCGGAACCCAGCTCGACCTTCTTCTTGCCTTCGAACTCGTCGAACAGCTCGCGCGGGTTCTTGCCGAAGGTGTTGACCAGCACGTTCAAGCGGCCACGGTGGGCCATGCCGATCACGATTTCCTTGGTGCCGTAGGAACCGGAACGCTGGATCAGCTCGTCGAGCATCGGGATCAGGCTTTCGCCGCCTTCCAGGCCGAAACGCTTGGTGCCCGGGTATTTGGTGCCCAGGTATTTTTCCAGGCCTTCCGCTGCAGTGACGCGCTCGAGCAAGTGGCTCTTGACGTCCGCAGACAGCACCGGGCGACCACGCACGCCTTCAAGGCGGTGCTGGAACCAGTGGCGCTGCTCGGAATCAGTGATGTGCGTAAATTCGGCACCGATGGTGCGGCAATATGTCTGCTGCAACGCTTCGTGAATTTCGCGTAGGCTCGCTTCCTCTTTGCCGATGAACAGGTCGCCGGCACGGAAGGTCGTATCAAGATCGGCATTGGTCAAGCCGTAATGATTGATCGACAGGTCTGCAGGTGCAGGACGCTGCCACAGCCCCAGCGGGTCAAGCTGGGCTGCCTGGTGGCCACGCATACGGTAGGCCTGGATCAGTCGCAGTACTTCAACTTGCTTCTTCTCGTGCTCACTGCTCACGCTTGCGGCAGAAACCGGCTGGGCGCGGCGCTGGTTCTTTGCCAGCAGCACGAACTGATCGCGAATTGTTGCGTGCGATACATCGGTGGCAGCGTTGCCGTCTGAAGACAACGTCTGAAATTTGGTGCGCCATTCTTCTGGCACAGCGTTAGGGTCGTGCAGGTAGAGCTCATAAAGCTCTTCCACATAGGCAGCGTTACCACCTGAAAGATAGCCGCTGTTCCACATGCGCTGCATCACGCTTTCTTGCATGCTTGGTCACCCTCGATTTGGGGACACCACCGGCGAAAACACCGAGTTTGCTTGCAAAAGGCCAAGTGCAGCGACCAAAACAAGCCACTTAGGATCACGCTGATAGTTCGGGTACCAACCCGAATGCCCCTGCTTGTCTCATTTCTTCAAAATAAGAGCCGCGTCTTTGTAAGTCGCTGCTCAAGTTAAAACTACGGCGCCGGTTGAAGCCTGCGCCGTAGCATCTACGGGCACAACGGTCCTGCTTTTACTACAACGTCGGTTACACGCCGCTTTGCAGCAGCATGCTACGTACGTGACCAATGGCCTTAGTCGGGTTCAGGCCTTTGGGACATACGTTGACGCAGTTCATGATCCCGCGGCAGCGGAATACGCTGAACGGGTCATCCAGCGAAGCCAGACGCTCGGCAGTCTTGGTGTCACGGCTGTCTGCCAGGAAGCGGTACGCTTGCAGCAGGGCAGCTGGGCCCAGGAACTTGTCGGGGTTCCACCAGAAGGACGGGCAGGAAGTCGAGCAGCAAGCGCACAGGATGCACTCGTACAGACCGTCCAGCTTCTCGCGCTCTTCCGGAGTCTGCAGACGCTCGATGGCCGGAGCCGGCGTGTCGTTCTGCAGGAATGGCTTAACCTTCTCGTATTGCTTGTAGAAGATGCTCATATCGACGACCAGGTCACGGATAACCGGCAAACCTGGCAGCGGACGAACAACCAACTTGTTGCCTTTCACCACGGAAGACAGCGGCGTGATGCACGCCAGGCCGTTCTTGCCGTTGATGTTCATGCCGTCGGAGCCGCAAACACCCTCACGGCAAGAGCGACGATAGGAGAAACCTTCGTCCTGCTCTTTAACCAGGGCCAGCACGTCCAGCACCATCAGGTCCTTACCACCGGTATCGACCTGGAATTCCTGCATGAACGGCGCAGCGTCCTGATCAGGGTTGTAGCGATAAACACTGACTTTCAACATGGCAGCCACCCTTAGTAAGTCCGAATCTTCGGTTCAAACGTCGGAACCGTCTTCGGCGAGAAGTTCACGGCACGCTTGGTTACGCGCTTGTCACCCGGGAAGTACAGGGTGTGGCACAACCAGTTTTCGTCGTCGCGGTCTTCATAGTCTTCACGAGCGTGAGCACCACGGGATTCTTTACGAACCTCGGCGGCGATCGCAGTCGCTTCAGCCACTTCCAGCAGGTTTTGCAGCTCAAGGGCTTCGATTCGAGCGGTGTTGAACGCCTGGCTCTTGTCGTTGATCTTGACGTTGGCAATGCGCGTACGCAGGTCAGCCAGCTGGGCGATACCTTTCTGCATGTATTCGCCGGTACGGAACACACCGAAGTAGTTCTGCATGCAGCTTTGCAGCTCTTTGCGCAGGGAGGCGACGTCTTCGCCATCGGTACGCGAGTTCAGGCCATCCAGACGTGCCAGGGCAGCGTCGATGTCGGACTGGCGTGGACGAGCGTAATCAACGCCTTCCTTCAGGGTCTGCTCCAGGAACAGGCCGGCGGCACGACCGAATACCACCAGGTCGAGCAGCGAGTTGCCGCCCAGGCGGTTGGCACCGTGAACCGATACGCACGCCACTTCACCTACCGCGAACAGACCAGGGATGATCTGGTCGACACCGTCGGCGTCCTGGGTGATCGCCTGGCCATGAATGTTGGTGGCAACGCCGCCCATCATATAGTGGCAAGTTGGAACAACCGGGATCGGCGCAACAGCCGGGTCAACGTGGGCAAAGGTCTTGGACAGCTCCATGATGCCTGGCAGACGGCTGTGCAGCACTTCTTCACCGAGGTGATCGAGCTTCAGCATTACGTGGTCGCCATCGGGACCACAGCCGTTACCGGCGATGATCTCTTTAACCATGGAACGGGCTACAACGTCACGACCGGCAAGGTCTTTGGCGTTCGGAGCATAACGCTCCATGAAGCGCTCGCCGTTCTTGTTGATCAGGTAACCACCTTCACCACGGCAACCTTCTGTAACCAGTACACCGGCGCCGGCGATGCCGGTCGGGTGGAACTGCCACATTTCGATGTCTTGTACCGGAACGCCTGCACGCAGGGCCATGCCGATACCGTCACCGGTGTTGATCAGGGCGTTGGTAGTCGAAGAGTAGATACGGCCTGCACCGCCGGTCGCCAATACGGTGGCATTAGCCCGCACGTAGGAGGTTTCGCCGGTTTCGATGCAGATAACGATCATGCCTACAAAGGCACCGTCTTCGTTCTTCACCAGGTCGACGCCGTAGTATTCGTTGAGGAATACGGTGCCGGCCTTCAGGTTGGCCTGGTACAGGGTGTGCAACAGCGCGTGACCGGTACGGTCGGCTGCGGCACAGGTACGAGCGGCCTGGCCACCCTTACCGAAGTCTTTCGACTGGCCGCCGAACGGACGCTGGTAGATGCGACCCTGTTCGGTACGGGAGAACGGCAGCCCCATGTGCTCCAGCTCGAAGACCGCTTCCGGGCCTACGGAGCACATGTATTCGATAGCGTCCTGGTCACCGATATAGTCGGAACCCTTGACGGTATCGTACATGTGCCAGCGCCAGTCATCGTTTGGATCGGCGGAGGCGATGGCGCACGTGATGCCACCCTGGGCCGAAACGGTGTGGGAACGGGTCGGGAACACCTTGGTGATCACGGCAGTCTTGTGACCGCCCTGGGCCAGTTGCAGCGCAGCGCGCATGCCGGCACCGCCGCCGCCAATGATGATGGCGTCGAATGAAAGCGTATTAACTGTGTTAGCCATGAATCAGATACCCCAAAGAATCTGCACACCCCAGACGAAGTAAGCGAACATCGCGACGCCGCATACTGCCTGGAAGAGAAACCGTACTGCTGTCGCGGACTTGCCCAGCGCCATCGGCGTCAGGTAGTCGGTCGCGATGGTCCACATGCCAACCCAGGCGTGAGCGCCCAGGGCTACAAGGGCCAGCAGACTGAAGATGCGCATCCCGTTGTGAGCGAACAGGCCGTGCCATTGGGCGTAGCCAATGCCAGGGTTCGCCGCGAGGTACCCGATCAGGAAGATGAAATAAGCCGCGAGAACAACCGCAGACACACGTTGCGCCATCCAGTCATAGAGGCCCGAACGCGACAGGTTCGTAACGCTGGTTACCATATCCAAACTCCCGCCAGAACGATCAGCACCACGGAAATGGCGATGACGATTTTCGAGCCCAGCTTGCCGCCTTCCAGCGTCTCACCGATACCCATGTCCATGATCAAGTGGCGAATACCGGCCACAAGGTGATAAAGCAGAGCGGACAGGAGGCCCCAGGCGACGAATTTGGCCAGCGGACTGGTCAAGCATGCCTTCACCTCGGCGTACCCTTCTTCCGAACCCAGGGATTTGCTCAATGCATAAAGCATGATGCCCAGGCCAAGAAACAGGATGATGCCGGATACACGGTGCAGGAACGACGTTACGCCGGTGATGGGGAGTTTGATGGTCCTTAGGTCTAGGTTTACAGGTCGTTGGCTATTCACGGCTTTTTTTCACACTGAAGAGCCCCTAACAATCAGGGCAAAGTTGTTGGGGAGTGCACTGGTCAGGTAACCACCACCCAGGGAGTGCGACCCCCATCAAAACGGGCCCAAAAGCCCCTGGCGGTCGGAGGCCGAGTATAGACAGTTAGGCAACTAATGACAACGCGCACTCCTCACCCTAATAGCGCATTGCGCTGGCGGCATAAAAGGCGTAAATGGCAGGTAATTTCGAGGAAAAAGTACGGTTAAAGCCTTCTGGAGCAAGACTTTAGGCAAATTGACATCTGAATTTATCTCACTATAGTGGTGCGGGCCCTGCGTGGGGGGTCTGTCTGATGATTTGAAGCATAAATAGGAGGCCACATGGCTGACAAAAAAGCGCAGTTGATCATCGAGGGCGCAGCCCCCGTCGAGCTGCCCATTTTAACCGGCACCGTTGGTCCCGATGTTATCGACGTACGGGGCCTGACGGCCACGGGCCGTTTTACATTCGACCCAGGCTTCATGTCGACCGCCTCATGCGAGTCGAAGATCACCTATATCGACGGTGATAACGGTATCCTGCTGCACCGCGGCTACCCGATCGAACAGCTTGCTGAACAGTCGGACTACCTGGAAACCTGCTACCTGCTGCTTAATGGCGAATTGCCAACAGCTGAGCAAAAGGCCCAGTTTGTCAGCACCGTGAAGAACCACACCATGGTTCACGAGCAGTTGAAGACCTTCTTCAACGGCTTCCGTCGCGACGCCCACCCGATGGCCGTCATGTGCGGCGTAGTCGGCGCCCTGTCGGCCTTCTATCACGACTCCCTGGACATCAATAACCCGCAGCATCGCGAAATCTCCGCGATCCGCCTGGTTGCCAAGATGCCGACCCTGGCCGCAATGGTTTACAAGTACTCCATGGGCCAACCCATGATGTACCCGCGCAACGACCTGACGTACGCGGAAAACTTCCTGCACATGATGTTCAACACCCCGTGCGAGATCAAACCGATCAGCCCGGTGCTGGCCGCCGCGATGGACAAGATCTTCATCCTCCACGCCGACCACGAACAGAACGCCTCGACCTCTACCGTGCGCCTGGCGGGCTCCTCGGGTGCCAACCCGTTCGCCTGTATCGCCGCCGGTATCGCCGCACTGTGGGGCCCTGCCCACGGCGGTGCGAACGAAGCCGTATTGACCATGCTCGATGAAATCGGCGATGTCTCGAACATCGACAAGTTCATCGCCAAGGCCAAGGACAAGAACGATCCGTTCAAGTTGATGGGCTTCGGTCACCGGGTCTACAAGAACCGCGACCCGCGCGCCACCGTAATGAAGAAGACCTGCGACGAAGTGTTGAAGGAACTGGGCATCAAGAACGATCCGCAACTCGAACTGGCCATGCGCCTGGAAGAGATCGCCCTGACCGACCCGTACTTCATCGAGCGCTCGCTGTACCCGAACGTCGACTTCTACTCGGGGATCATCCTCAAGGCGATCGGCATTCCAACCAGCATGTTCACCGTGATCTTCGCCTTGGCGCGGACCGTGGGCTGGATCTCCCACTGGAAAGAAATGCTCTCCAGCCCGTACAAGATTGGCCGTCCGCGCCAGCTGTACACTGGCTACGAGTCGCGTGACATCACCAAGCTGGAAGACCGCAAGTAAGCTAACCGCTACTTGGCTACACCGAAAACGGCCTCCTTTGATAGGGAGGCCGTTTTTATTTGTGCCGGATTTGAGAAACAGTTTTGTCGTATCTGTTACCAATAAAGGCAAAAAAAAGCCCCGATCTCACGACCGGGGCATTTTTTTGTAACTGTTACGGGCTTAGTGGCTAACCGCCCCACTCGCCCCCAGGCCAGTCTGCGAACGCACAAACTGCGGGAAGTACAGCGCACGTTCCTTCTCTGCCGCCGCCGACTTGTCGGTGATGGAGAAGAACCAGATGCCGATGAACGCAATGATCATCGAGAACAGCGCCGGGTACTCGTAAGGGAAGATCGCCTTCTCATGGTGCAGGATCGAGACCCAGATGGTTGGGCCGAGGATCATCAGGCCAACGGCACTGATCAAGCCCAGCCAGCCACCAATCATCGCACCGCGGGTGGTGAGGTTTTTCCAGTACATGGAAAGCAGCAGCACCGGGAAGTTACAGCTGGCCGCAATGGAGAACGCCAGGCCCACCATGAACGCGATGTTCTGGCTTTCAAACAGGATGCCCAAGCCAATCGCCAGTACTGCCAGGGCGATGGTGGTGATCTTCGATACGCGAATCTCATCCTTCTCGTTGGCCTTGCCTTTCTTGATCACGCTGGCGTACAGGTCATGGGACACCGCCGAAGCACCCGCCAGGGTCAAACCGGCAACCACTGCCAGGATGGTGGCAAACGCCACGGCCGAGATGAAGCCCAGGAAGATACTGCCGCCCACCGCGTTGGCCAGGTGCACCGCCGCCATGTTGTTACCGCCGAGCAAGGCACCTGCAGCATCCTTGAACGCCGGGTTGGTGCTGACCAGCAGGATCGCGCCGAAGCCGATGATGAAGGTCAGGATATAGAAGTAGCCGATGAAGCCAGTGGCATACAGCACGCTCTTGCGCGCTTCCTTTGCGTCACTCACAGTGAAGAAGCGCATCAGGATGTGCGGCAGGCCGGCGGTACCGAACATCAGTGCCAGGCCGAGGGAGAACGCCGAAATCGGGTCTTTCACCAGGCCGCCCGGGCTCATGATCGCTTCACCTTTAGGGTGAACCTTGATCGCCTCGGCAAACAGCATGTTGAAGTCGAAGTTGACGTGTTTCATCACCATCAGCGCCATGAACGAGGCACCGGACAGCAACAGCACTGCCTTGATGATCTGCACCCAGGTGGTCGCCAGCATGCCGCCGAACAACACATAGAGGCACATCAGGATGCCTACCAGGATCACCGCGACGTGATAATCCAGGCCGAACAGCAGCTGGATCAGCTTGCCCGCGCCGACCATCTGCGCGATCAGGTAGAACGCCACCACCACCAAAGAGCCACAGGCCGACAGGCTGCGGATCTGGGTTTGCCCCAGGCGATAGGACGCCACGTCGGCAAAGGTGTATTTGCCCAGGTTACGCAGGCGCTCGGCGATCAGGAACAGAATGATCGGCCAGCCCACCAGGAAGCCGATCGAGTAGATCAGGCCGTCGTAGCCGGAGGTGAACACCAGCGCAGAAATCCCCAGGAAGGAGGCTGCCGACATGTAGTCACCGGCAATCGCCAGACCGTTCTGGAACCCGGTGATCTTGCCGCCGGCCGCATAGTAGTCGGCCGCCGACTTGTTGCGCTTGGACGCCCAGTAGGTGATGCACAAGGTCGCGCCGACGAAGGCCACGAACATCAGGATCGCTGCGATATTCAGCGGTTGTTTATGCACTTCGCCGGTCAGTGCATCGGCCGCCCAAACGGCAGGTGCAAAGGCCGAAGCGCCGAGTACAGCCAATAGACGACGGATCATTGCGCAGCCTCCTTGAGAATCGCATTGTTCAAGTCGTCGAATTCGCCGTTGGCGCGTCGTACATAGATGCCGGTGAGGACGAAGGCCGACACAATCAGCCCGACCCCGATAGGGATCCCCCACGTGATGGACGAACCGGGGCTGATCTTGGCCCCCAGTATTTGCGGCCCATAGGCAATCAGAAGAATGAAAGCGGAGTAAAGCCCAAGCATGATTGCCGAGAGAATCCAGGCGAATCTTTCCCTTTTACTAACCAGCTCCTTGAAACGCGGGCTGTTTTGAATCGAGAGGTAAATGCTGTCGTTCATTGTTTTTATCCTCGCAGCACAGCTTTTTATTATTGGAACATATCCACTGTATGCGGCTGAGGAACAGGTTCCAGACGACCTTAGTAGTAGAAGGAGTGTAGCGAGGGATATTGAAGGTGCAGGAATAATTGCGGGGGCGAAATAATGTGGGAGCCGGGCTTGCCCGCGATGGGATCACCTCGATACATCAAGTGCACCGAGGCGTCTGCATCGCAGGCAAGCCAGCTCCCACAAGAGACTTACTTAGCAGTCCACTCGGCGACGCGCTCAGGGTGCTTGGCCACCCAGTCCTTGGCCGCCGCTTCAGGCTTGGCGCCCTCTTGGATCGCCAGCATGACTTCGCCGATTTCATCCTTGGAGGCCCACTGGAATTTCTTCAGGAACGCCACGACTTCCGGGGCTTTCTTTTCCAGGCCTTTGCTGCCGATGCTGTTGACGGTCTCAGCAGCACCATAAATTCCTTTTGGGTCGTCCAGGAAACGCAGTTTCCACTTGGCGAACATCCAGTGTGGCACCCAGCCGGTGACCGCAATGGATTCCTGTTTGTCTTCGGCACGGGTCAACTCGGCGATCATCGCCGCGCCCGAGCTGGCTTGCAGCTTGTAGTCCAGGCCATAGGCCTTGATTGCTTCGTCGGTCTTGAGCATCACACCTGAACCGGCGTCGATACCCACGATCTTGTTCTTGAAGGTGGTGTCGGTCTTGAGGTCTTCGATGGATTTGGCTTTCACGTACTCAGGCACGATCAGGCCGATCTTGGCGTCCTTGAAGTTGGGGCCGTAG
The DNA here is from genome assembly GCF_013385435.1 of Pseudomonas sp. F9001. Classification (NCBI taxonomy): domain Bacteria; kingdom Pseudomonadati; phylum Pseudomonadota; class Gammaproteobacteria; order Pseudomonadales; family Pseudomonadaceae; genus Pseudomonas; species Pseudomonas sp. F9001. The sequence goes on along the minus strand of NZ_JACAPX010000006.1, from coordinate 270,322 downwards.
TCGACCACCTTGTCCTTGTTCTTGGCCCAGTATTCACCGTGGGTCACCGGCAACCAGGCGGAGAGCATGGCGTCGAGTTTGCCGGTGGCCACGCCTTGCCACATGATCCCGGTGGCGACCGCTTGCAGTTTCACGTCATAACCGAGCTTTTGCTTGATCACTTCTGCCGCCACGTGGGTGGTGGCGACACTGTCCGACCAGCCATCCACATAGCCGATGCTCAGGGTTTTGCTGTCGGCGCTGGCCAGTGTGGAGCTCATCGCAACTACCAGAGTGGCAGCTGCGCCCAAGAGTCGTCGCATCTTCATAGTGCTTCCCCGAAAGTGCTGCGCCCGGCGGATGCCGAGCGACGTCAACCTGTTGTTATGTGGTGCACCGCGCCCCCTTCACGCGCATCGATCACGTGGTTGCCTCATCAGTGGAGGGCTGACACTTCGATCATCAACCTGCTGCCACAAGCGACCTGCTCTGACTGCGACCTCAGGTAAGCAAGAAACGACATCACATCGCCAGCAGGATGATTTGTAGGACATTCACCGACGATCCCGCCCGAACTTTGCATGTCAAAATTATGCGGCCCCACTGGGACGGCTCAAATCCGGGTAAGATGCGCGCCTTTGCCCCCAGACGGCCTGATCATGCCCGCGACTGCACGTTTCCCGCTCCTGCCCTATTTATTTGCCCTGATCCTCGGTGTGCTGGCCCTCGGTGGCTATTGGTACGGCCTTGGCCAACCGGTGGTGCTGCCGGACGTGGCCAGCGCCAGCCACAAGCTGCAATGTGCGTCCTACACGCCCTTCGACAAAGACCAGTCGCCGTTCGACCAGCCGTTCAAACTGCGCCCCGAGCGCATGGACGCCGACCTGGCGTTGCTGGCCACCCGCTTCGAATGCATTCGCACCTACTCCCAGACCGGCCTTGAAGACTTGCCGGCACTGGCGCGCAAACACGGCCTGAAGCTGATGAGCGGCGCATGGGTCAGCAGTGATCCGGTGGCCACCGCCAAGGAAGTCGAGGCACTGATCGCTTCGGCCAATGCCAACCCCGACGTCGTCACCTCGGTGATCGTCGGCAACGAAACCCTGCTGCGCAAGGAAGTCACTGCCGCGCAGTTGGTCAAGTTGATCCATCACGTCAAGGACCATATCAAGCAACCGGTCACCTACGCCGATGTGTGGGAGTTCTGGCTGCAACACCCGGAAATCGCCCCGGCCGTGGACTTCCTGACCATCCACCTGCTGCCGTACTGGGAAGATGACCCCTCGGGCATCGACCAGGCGCTCAAGCACGTGGGCGATGTGCGCCAGACCTTCGGCAACAAGTTCGCCCCCAAGGACGTGATGATCGGCGAGACCGGCTGGCCGAGCGAAGGCCGCCAGCGGGAAACGGCGGTGCCGAGCCGGGTCAACGAAGCGAAATTCATGCGCGGGTTCGTGGCCATGGCCGAGGCCAATGGCTGGCACTACAACCTGATCGAAGCCTTTGACCAGCCGTGGAAACGTGCCAGTGAAGGGGCGGTGGGTGGTTACTGGGGCCTGTTTGATGCGGACCGCCAGGACAAGGGCGTGCTCGCCGGCCCGGTGACCAATGTGCCGTACTGGCCGCTGTGGCTGGGGGTTGGCGGGATTATCCTGCTGGGCACGCTGCTGCTGGGTGGCCGCGTGCGCACGGCCCGGGCTGCGTTGTTGTTGCCATTGCTGGGCGCCGTGGCGGCCTGCTCGATCGGCACCTGGGCCGAGTTGAACCGGGTCACCGCGCGCTTCACGGATGAGTGGGTGTGGGCTGGATTGCTGGTGGCCTTGAACCTTGCGGTACTGGCTCACGCCGCCCTGGCGTTGAGTACGCGAGAAGGTTGGCGCGAACGCGCCTTCAACTGGCTGGAGCAGCGCGCTGGCTGGCTGGTGGCAATCGCCGGGTTTGCCGGTGCGGTAATGATGCTGGCGCTGGTATTTGACCCGCGTTACCGCAGCTTCCCGAGTGCCGCGCTGGTGCTGCCGGCGCTGGTGTACCTGGTGCGTCCGGTGAGCGGGCTGCGGCGGGAGATTGCGTTGCTGGCGTTCATCATCGGTGCCGGTATTGCGCCGCAGTTGTTCCGTGAAGGGGTGATGAACCAGCAGGCGTGGGGTTGGGCGGTGGTGAGCCTGCTCATGGTCCTAGCATTGTGGCGTTGCTTGCGGGTGCGCAAGGCTTAAGACCGCTTTCGCGAGCAAGCCCGCTCCCACACTCGACCGCATTCCAAGGAATGTACTCGGTCAAATGTGGGAGCGGGCTTGCTCGCGAAGAGGCCCTGTCAGGCAACGCGAGGCTTACGGACCAACCGCAACCCCGCAATCACCACCGCAAACACCGCAAAGGTCGTGTTGTACAACGCCAACGCCGGAAACCCGAACACCAGCGCCAACACCGCCAAACCCCACCCGGCCCGGCCCGGCACGAAAAACGCCAGCACCGCCGTGACCAGCGCCGCCCAGCCCAGCACCTTGAAGTGAATCATCAACCCCAGGTTGGAACGCACCTGGCATTCCCAGCGGCTGGCTTCGTCAGCGCAAATGCCCACCCAACGGCCATCCTCCATGAATCCGTAACGCGCGCCATAACTGGCGGCCAGCCAAAGCGGCAGGGCAATAAGCAACAGGATCAGCGGAAAACGGCGGGACATGGGGCACTCCGATAGGCGAAAACGGCGCCCAGCTTAATCCCCCGGTGGCCGTTGGCAAGTTTTGCAAACAGATAAGTGTTCATTAAGGCGTGCCAAAGTGTATCGTCTCGCTACTATTACCCCGATTCCGACGTTTTTTCCGACTTTTAGTGCCGAAGGCTGGCACTTCGGCAGCAACGCGGTGGTCATAGCCTGCGAACTCCACTTCAGCACGTTTTCCTCTTAGGGATTTAGTCATGCTCCGTTCCTTGCGCTGTGCGGCCCTGTTGGGCAGCCTTTTTCTGAGTGCGTCAGCACTGGCGGTCGATATCGACCAGGCCAGCTATGGCTACCCTTTGACCAACCCGTTTGAAGCGACCATCGCCACCACCCCGCCGAACCTGCGGCCGGAACTGCCATCGGACGATCAAATCAATCAGTCCGACTACACCCTGACGATGCGCCCCGAGCGCGAGTTCAGCCTGCCTGACAACTTCTGGGCGGTGAAGAAACTCACCTACCGCATCGCCAAGCAGGACCGTGCCGCACCGCTGATCTTCCTGATCGCCGGCACCGGCGCACGCTTTGACAGCACCATCAACGAATACCTGAAAAAGCTGTACTACAAGGCCGGTTACCACGTCGTCCAGCTGTCGTCCCCCACCAGCTTCGACTTCATCGCCGCCGCCTCGCGCTTCGCCACTCCCGGCATCAGCCAGGAAGACGCCGAAGACATGTACCGCGTGATGCAGGCCGTACGCGCGCAAAACCCGACGCTGCCCGTGACCGACTTCTACCTCACCGGCTACAGCCTCGGCGCCCTCGACGCAGCCTTTGTCAGCAAGCTGGACGAAACCCGTCGCAGCTTCAACTTCAAGAAAGTCCTGCTGCTGAACCCGCCGGTCAACCTCTATACCTCGATCACCAACCTCGACAAACTGGTGCAGACCGAGGTCAAGGGCATCAACAACAGCACCACCTTCTATGAGCTGGTGTTGAACAAACTGACCCGCTACTTCCAGCAAAAGGGCTACATCGACCTCAACGATGCCCTGCTCTACGACTTCCAGAACTCCAAGGAACACCTGACCAACGAACAGATGGCGATGCTGATCGGCACCTCGTTCCGCTTCTCGGCGGCCGACATTGCCTTCACCTCGGACCTGATCAACCGTCGCGGCCTGATCATCCCGCCCAAGTACCCGATCAGCGAAGGCACCAGCCTCACGCCGTTCCTCAAGCGTGCGCTGCAGTGCGACTTCGACTGCTACCTCACCGAACAGGTGATCCCGATGTGGCGCGCCCGTTCCGACGGCGGCAGCCTGCTGCAACTGGTTGACCAGGTCAGCCTGTATGCCCTCAAGGACTACCTGCACGACAGCCCGAAAATTGCCGTCATGCACAACGCCGACGACGTGATCCTGGGCCCGGGCGACCTTGGCTTCCTGCGTAAAACCTTCGGCGATCGCTTGACCGTCTACCCCCTGGGCGGCCATTGCGGCAACCTCAACTACCGCGTCAACGCCGACGCCATGCTGGAGTTCTTCCGTGGCTAAATATCTTCTGCTGCTCGCCGCCCTGATGTGCGCGGGCGTGGCCAATGCCGACAACAGCAAGGCCCACACGCCGACCGTAGTGGACTCCGACGGCTTCAAGGAGCCCCTGAGCCACCTCAAGTTCAACCCTGGCCTGGACCAGCGTGAGTTCGAGCGCTCGTCGGTCAACGCGCTGAATGTCTACGACCCGCTGGAGTCGTGGAACCGCCGGGTCTACCACTTCAACTACCGCTTCGACCAGTGGGTGTTCCTGCCCGTGGTGGACGGTTACCGCTATGTCACCCCGAGCTTCCTGCGTACCGGCGTCAGCAACTTCTTCAACAACCTCGGGGATGTACCCAACCTGCTGAACAGCCTGCTGCAGCTCAAGGGCCATCGTTCCCTGGAAACCACCGGCCGCCTGCTGCTCAACACCACCATCGGCATCGCCGGTCTGTGGGACCCGGCCACCGCCATGGGCCTGCCGCGCCAGAGCGAAGACTTCGGCCAGACCCTGGGCTTCTACGGTGTACCGGGCGGCGCCTACCTGGTGCTGCCGCTGTTTGGTCCGTCGAACCTGCGGGATACCACCGGCCTGCTGGTGGACTACGGCGCCGAGACCGAGATCAACTTCCTGAACGTGTCCAAGGTCAGCGAAAACCACCCGGAAATCTGGGCCCTGCGCGCCGTCGACAAGCGCTACCAGACCAGCTTCCGCTACGGCCAGATGAACTCGCCGTTCGAGTATGAAAAGGTGCGCTACGTGTACACCGAGGCGCGCAAGTTGCAGATCGCCGAGTAATGCCCCGTGTAGGCGCTGGCTTGCCAGCGCCTACATCCCCCGCCGACACCACTTACGCCACGTAAACCGCAGTTGCAGCACCGCCGCCCTGGCCATTTCCCGATCCTGCTCCGCCAATCCCGAAGGCTGTTCAAGCGCTTCAAGCATCGCAACGCTGGCCGCATCCATCAGCGACTCATTCGCCACGCTCGGTCCACCCTCCTCCAACACCGACTCCAATGCCCGCAAATAGCGATCGCGCTCAATCGCCAACGCACCCCGGCTGTCCGCCAGGCAGGCGCGCAACTCCAGCAACTCATCCCCCAGGTCCAGCCCCAGCAATCCGTTATCCCAGTGGACACGGCGATCGGCAGGCAAGGTTTCGCTGTAGCGCGACAAGCGAATCAGCCGGTCCGCCATGCGCCCGCCAAACCAGCTTTCAGCCTGCTCCAGGGGACGGGAAGTCAATTGCGCCAGGTCGAACAATGAAGCCTTGAACATCCGCCGATAGTGATGCTCGCCGGGATTGAGCTGGATCAGCCGAAACACCACCACGGCAATCCCGACACCCACCAACGTCGCGATGGCCTTGTTGAGGAACGCGGCGAAGTCATAGGTCATCACATTGCTGGGCCCGACGTTGTTGACGAAAAAGATGCAGAACGCCGAGGCCGTGGCCGCTAGCTTGAGGCGGCTCATGCACAACGAGGCGAAAAACAGCGGCACTCCCAACGCCAGGCATAACAGGGGAAAGCCATCGAAGCCGGGCAACAGCACGAAGCACACAAAACCGGCCACCGGGATCGACAGCGCTATGCCCTTGAGGAAATTCAGGCTGGAGGCCGACGGGTTTTCCCGCGCTGCAAACAGGCTCAACACCACGCCACAAATCGATACCGCGCCCAAACCCGAAGGCCATGCCGTAAAGATCCAGAACGCCGCGACCGCCAGAAACGCCAACGCACTGCGCAGCCCGCCAAGCACCCCCTGCTCGATATCCCGGTGCCAGGACATCGCCCCCGGTGCGCCGGGCGGCACCCTGCCCTGCTCGACCGCCGACAGCGTCAATGCACCCCGCTCAATCAAGCGCAACACCTGCGCCAGTTGCACCAGGCAAAAGTGCGCCTCCTGGCCAAGCTGCGGATCCTGCAACGCCAGGCCAAGCCGTTGTGACAACTCGGGCAGTTCATCAAGACGCTCCTGCTGCAACGCCGAAGCCACCGCTTCAATCAGTGGCCCGACCGCCGCCGTTTCATCGAGCATCATCCGCTGTCGCGCCACGCCCCGCGCCGCCCGCAGCAGGCTAAGCAGATCACGGCTGAGCACCCGCAAGGCCTGGGAGCGGCGCCGGCCCTTGGGCCCTTCAAACCAGGCATGGTCGCGCTGGCTGTCCACCGCCACCAGGCGGCTCAATGCTTCGAGCAAGCCTTTACGCTGGTCGGTACCCAACAGCTCCGAAGCGGCAGCCCGCACCCCGGCCTGCCAGGCGGCGCGCGCCTGAACCGCCAGCACCTGCTCGACCCGGCGCGGCCACAGAATCGTACTGGCGATGGAGGCACAAAGAATCCCCAGGCTGATCTCCTGGCAGCGTGCCACCGCCTCATCGAACACTCCCAGCGGTGCCGCCGTAGCGGGCAGCGCAATAATCGCCGTGGTGTAACCCGCCAGCACAAACCCATAGGACGCATGATTGCGCAGCAAGGATGCCCCCGTGGTGCAGAACGCCAGCCACAGCGCCATGCACAGCAGGAACAGCAGCGGCGCCTGGCCAAACACGCCGATCATCGCAATGGAAACCATGGCCCCGACAAACGTACCCACCAGCCGATAGGCGCCTTTGGCCAGGACCATGCCGCTGGTGGACTGGCCCACGATAAATACGGTGGTCAGGGCCCATTGCGGTTGCTGCAAGTCAAAACAGAAGGCCAGGTACAACGCGACCCCGCCGGCGATCATGTTGCGCAAGGCAAACAGCAGATCGCTACGGGACGGGGTCAACGTCGCCTGCCAGAAATCAGGGAGCTGGAAGGTGGAGGATTTCATTAAACCTACATATAGATAGCAAGCTAATGATTAGCATCGTATCTATATTTGTGGCGAATGCCAATCTCAGGCTATTTGACCAGGCGCTTTTCCTTGGATGGCCTGTAGCCAAAGTAGGCGCTGTAGCACTTGCTGAAATGGCTCGGCGAGACAAACCCGCAGGCCACCAGCACGTCCACCTGGGACAGCTCGGTGTGTTGCAGCAGCCGACGGGCCTCGGTGATGCGCAGTTCCAGGTAATAACGCTGGGGCGTGGTGCCAAGCTGCTCCTTGAACAAACGCTCCAACTGGCGTCGGGAACGGCCCGCATAAACGGCCAGTTGCTCAAGCTCCAGAGGCTCTTCGAGGTTGGCGTCCATCAGGTTGACCACCTCGCGCAGGGGTGCGCTCAAGCACACGTTTTCCGTGGGTTTCACCCGCCGGTAGCGCGACTCCTCAAACGCCAGGATGTCCTCGATTCCCTCCACCAACGCTTTGCCGTACAGCCCCTTGATCCAGTCCAGCGCCATATGAAACGCACCGGAAGGGCTCGATGCCGTCAGCCGGTCGCGATCAATCACATAGGGTTCGCTGCTGACCTGCGTCGCCTTGCAGAACTCGGCCAGGGCCGGGCGATGTTCCGGGTGCACGGCGCAGCGGTAGCCGCCCAGCAATCCCGCACGCCCCAGGAACCACGCACCATTCCACAAACCGGCCAGGCTCACACCCTGCTCCGAGGCGCTTTTCAGCAGGTGGATAAACTCCTCCGCAGCCTTCAGTTCAGTGCGATAGCCACCGCATATCACCAACAGGTCCAACTCTTTAAGCACCGAAGACTCAAGCCGCGCATCGGGCCGGATCACCAGCCCCAGGTCACTGATCACCTCGCCTTCCCGCAAGCCGAAGGTCGACGTAGAAAAAGAAGCGGGCCGCAGCAGGTTGGCGGTGATCAGCGTATCCAGCGCCTGGGTAAACGCCGGCAGCGAGAAATGTTCGAGCAACACAAATCCCGCACGCACCGTCTGGCGGGCGTCGCCGGGATTTTCATTCAGGTAGCGGAGGTTCTTGCCTTTCATGCCCCCGCTGAATTGCCGTCGCTCGATCAAATGCCTATGCCCTCACCCGCTTCCAGAGGTTACCCAGCACGCTGACCACCGCCAACACCACGGCCCCGGCAATGATCCCCGCCACTGCATTGAGCAACGTCGGCATCAACCACGCCAGGCCGCCAGTGCTCTGGCTCACGGTCTCGATCCAGTGATGCACCACCGGCACACCATGGGTCAGGATGCCACCGCCGACCATGAACATCGCCGCCGTACCGATCACCGACAGGCTTTTCATCATGTACGGCGCCGCCCGCAGGATCGCCCCGCCAATGCTGCGCGCCGCCTGGCCGGGCTTCTGGGTGAGCCACAGGCCCAGGTCGTCGAGCTTGACGATACCCGCCACCAGGCCGTAGACGCCGATGGTCATGACGATGGCGATACCCGACAGCACGATCACTTGCTGCATCAGCGGTGCATCGGCCACGGTACCGAGGGTGATGGCGATGATTTCGGCGGAGAGGATGAAGTCGGTACGGATCGCGCCCTTGATCTTGTCCTTCTCGAAGGCCACCAGGTCCGTGGCCGGATCCGCCACGGCTTCCACCAGGTGCGCCTGCTCTTCGGTGCGCTTGTGGAAGAAGCTATGGGCGAGCTTTTCGAAGCCCTCAAAACACAAATAAGCGCCGCCCAGCATCAACAGCGGTGTCACCGCCCACGGCGCAAATGCGCTGATCAGCAACGCAGCCGGCACCAAAATCAGCTTGTTGACGAACGAGCCCTTGGCCACCGCCCACACCACCGGAATTTCCCGCTCGGCGCGCACCCCGGAGACTTGCTGGGCATTCAGCGCCAGGTCGTCCCCCAGCACGCCGGCGGTTTTCTTCGCGGCCATCTTGGTCATCAACGCTACATCGTCGAGCACCGCAGCGATGTCGTCGATCAATACCAGCAAACTGCTTCCTGCCATGGCTCAGGCTTCCCGTGATTCAAAGTGCGCCGAGAATAACGCGGCGCACACCGGGTTAGCGAGCCGTTCAGCGCGCAGGCGTTTGCCAGCCCCCGCCAAGGCTCTGGATCAGCGCCACACTGCCCTGGCTGAGCTGGCCCTGGGTGTCGCGAAGATTCTGCTCGGCTTGCAGCAACACCAGTTGCTGGGTCAGCACGGCCTCCTGGCTCACAGTGCCGGCGCGCAACTGTGCTTCCTGGCTGCCGAACAGTTGCTGATTACGCTGGTACACCTGCTGGAACGCATCGGCCTGGGTTTGCAGGTGGTTGATTGCCGACAGGTTATCTTCAACGTTCTGCAAGGCGCTGAGCACGGTACCCTTGTAGGTCGCGGCGATCTGGTCATAGCTGGCCTCGGCCTGCTTGACCGCCGCTTCGCGGGCGCCGCCATCGAACAGGGTTTCCGCCAGCGCCGGGCCCAACGTCCAGATGCGATTGGGCAGGGAGAACAACCCGCCCAACGCACTGCCGCGGTAACCGGCCTCGGCAGTAAGATCCAGGGTCGGGAAGAATGCGGCTTCAGCCACGCCGATTTTCGCGTTGGCCGCCGCTGCCGAGCGCTCCGCCGCCACCACATCGGGACGCCGTTGCAGCAGGGTCGACGGCAAGGTCAACGGTGGCCGCGGGACCACGAAGCTGTAGTCATTGCGCACCGCCACGCTGAATTCACTCGGCGCCACACCCACCAGCACCGCCAGCGCGTGTTCGTATTGCTCGCGGTCGCGCAGGGAGGTCTGCAAGTCGGCAATCGAGGTTGTCAACTGGTCCTGCGCCACCAGCAACTGGTCGTTGGTGGCGACGCCCTGGGTGAACTGCACCTGGATCATGTCCAGCAGTTGCTGGTTGATCTTCTGTTGTTGCTGCAACAGGCGCACGTCGATGTCCATCTGCCGCAGGGCGAGGTAGTTACTCGCCACGCTGGAACTGATGGACAGCCGCACCCCGGCCAGCAACGCATCCGATTGCTGGGCCGTCGCCTGGCTGGACTCTATCCCGCGCCGCACCAGGCCCCACAGGTCCGGCTCCCAACTGGCGGTCAAGGTTGCGCTGACACTGTTCTGCACGCCGCCCGCCGTGGTACCGGTGGTGGACGTGCCGCTACCACTGCCTGCCGTTCCCCGCGAACCCGACAACCCTACGCCCACCGTTGGCCACAAACCGGCCCGGCTGGACGCCACCTGCGCCTGGGCCAAACGGTACGCGGCCTCCGCCGCGATGATCGACTGGTTGGCCTTGGCCGAGCGCGCCACCAAATCGTTCAGTACCGGGTCCTGATAGGCCAGCCACCACTGGCTGTCCATTGCCCCCTGGGGATTGGCCGCCGCGCGTTGCCACTGCGCGCCTTCCTTGAACGACTGCGGCAGCTCCATGGCGGGCTTCTGGTAATCGGGCCCGACCATGCAGCCGCCGAGCAGCAGGCTGATGCAAAGCACGCTGTATTTCACGTTCATAACCTTGCTTCCTTACGCCGACCCAGGCGCTGTGACGCCCGGTCGAGCCACAGGTAGATCACCGGGGTGGTGTACAGCGTCAGCACCTGGCTGAACAGCAGGCCACCAATAATCGAAATCCCCAACGGCCGGCGCAGCTCCGAACCGTAGCCGGTGCCGAGCACCAGCGGCAGCGCGCCAAGGATCGCCGCCAGGGTGGTCATCATGATCGGCCGGAAACGGATCAGGCACGCCCGGCGAATCGCTTCCTTGGCCGTGAGGCCGAACTCCCGCCGCTCGGTGATCGCGAAGTCGATCATCATGATCGCGTTTTTCTTCACGATACCAATCAACAGAATCACCCCCACCAGCGCAATGATCGACAGCTCGGTGCCGGTCAGCAGCAAGGCGATCAACGCACCGACGCCGGCCGAGGGCAAGGTCGAAAGAATGGTCAGCGGGTGCGTCAGGTTTTCGTAGAGGATGCCCAGCACGATATACACGCACAGCAACGCAGCGACGATCAGCAGCGGCTCACTGGCCACCGACGACTGGAACACCTGGGCCGTACCGGCAAACTGGCCGACCACACTGGCGGGCATGCGCAGTTGCTTCACCGCATCGTCCACCATCGCCGTGGCCTGGCCGATGGACGTGCCGGGCGCCAAGTTGAACGAGACTGTCACCGCCGGGAACGTGCCCTGGTGACTGATGGAAATTGCAGTGCGCGCCACCGTGTTATCCGCCAGTGCCGAGAGTGGCACCAGGGTCTGCCCGGTGGTCAGGTTGGGCGCCGCCGTGGTGCCCTTGGTGGTCGTGGCCTGGGTGCCCGTCGGCACATAAATGCCCTTGAGCGCGGAAGGGTCGGTCCAGTATTCCGGCGCGATTTCCATCACCACGTGGTACTGGTTGGCCGCGCGATACAGAGTCGCGACCTGGCGCTGGCCAAAGGCGTCGTACAGCGTCTGGTCGACCGCCGAGACACTCACCCCGAGGCGCGCCGCCGTATCCCGGTTGATTTGCACATTGGCCAGCAAGCTGTTGTCTTGCTGGTCGGTATTGAGGTCGGTGAGTTGCGGCAATTTGCGCAGCACCGCCACCACCTTGGGCACCCATTCGTCCAGCGACTCCTGGTCATCGGCGGTCAGGGTGTATTGGTATTGCGCGCCACTTTGCCGGCCACCCACGGTGATGTCCTGGGCCGACTGCAAATACAGCTTGGTGCCCGGCAAGTCGCCGAGGCTGCGGCGGATCTGGCCGATGATTTCGGTGGCGTTGTCCTTGCGCTCGCCCAGGGGCTTGAGCAATACAAACATCTGCGCGCTGTTGACCGCCCCGCCGCCCCCTCCGCCACCGCCGACAAACCCGGCGACGGTTTCGATGTTCGGGTTTTTCATCACCTTGCGGTTGATCTCGGTGAAGTCCTTCTGCATCGCCCCATAGGAAATGCTCTGGTTCGCCAGGATGCTGCCCTGCAAGCGCCCGGTGTCTTCCTGGGGGAAAAAACCCTTGGGCACCAGCACGTACAACACGCCGGCGAGCACGATCACCAACACCGTCACAAAACCCATCAGCACCGTATGGTCGATCACCCAACCGAGGGTGCGATCGTAGAAGCGGTGAAAGCTCGAGTCCGGGTGTTCACTGCCTTCATGAATCGCTTTCGGCGCGCGCAGCAGCACGCTGGCGAGCATCGGTGTAACCGTCAGCGAGATCAGCATCGAGATCACAATGGCCACCGACAACGACACCGAAAACTCGCGGAACAGCCGCCCGACAATCCCGCCCATCAGCAGCAGCGGAATAAACACCGCCACCAGCGACACGCTGATGGTCAGTACCGTGAAGCCGACTTCCTGGGCACCGGCCAGCGCCGCTTCCACCCGGGTCTTGCCGCGCTCCAGGTGGCGCATGATGTTTTCCACCACCACAATCGCATCGTCCACCACAAAGCCGGTGGAAATCGTCAGCGCCATGAGTGACAGGTTGTTCAGGCTGTAGCCGAGGAAGTACATCGCGCCGAAGGTGCCGAGCAGCGACAGCGGCACCACAATCGCCGGCACCAGGGTGCTGCGCCAGTCGCGGAAGAAGCCGAAGGTCACCAGGGTCACCAGCAGGATCGACACCAGCAACGTGATCTCGACGTCATGCAACGAGGCGCGAATGGTGGTGGTGCGGTCCATCAGCAGGTTGAGCTTGATCGTCGCCGGAATCGAGCTTTGCAGGAACGGCAGCGAGGCTTTCACCGCGTCCACCGTTTCGATCACGTTGGCGCCCGGCTGCTTGAACACCACCAGCAATACCGCCGGCTTGCCGTTGGACAGGCCGAAGTTGCGCAGGTCCTGCACGTCTTCACGCACGTAGCCCAGGTCGGCGATATGGATCAGGTCGCCGTTGTGGGCCTTGACCACCAGCGGCCCGTAGTCCTTTTCATCGAGCAACTGGTCATTCGCCGCAATGCCGTAGTTACGGTCGCCGATGGCCACGTTGCCCTTGGGCAAGTTGACGTTGGAGGCGTTGATCACCTGGCGCACCTGCTCCAGGCTGACGCCGTACTGGTTGAGCCGATCGGGGTTCAATTCCACCCGCACCGCCGGCAGCGCGCCGCCGCCCACCGTCACGTCACCGACCCCGGTGGTCTGCAACAACTTTTGCTCCAACAGGGTCGAGGCCACGTCATACATCTGCCCCGGCGTGGCGCTGTCGGAGGTCAGGCTGATGATCAGAATCGGCGAATCCGCCGGGTTGACCTTGCGGTACGTCGGGTTGCCGGACAGGTCGCTGGGCAGGTTGCTGCGGGCGGCATTGATCGCCGCCTGCACATCCCGCGCGGCGCCGTCGATGTCGCGATTCAGGTCGAACTGCAAAATGATCCGCGCCGAGCCCAAGCTGCTGGACGAGGTCATCTGCGTGACCCCGGCGATCTGCCCGAACTGGCGCTCCAGAGGCGTGGCCACTGAACTGGCGACGGTGGTCGGATCGGCGCCGGGCAACGAGGCGCTGACGCTGATGGTCGGGAAATCCACCTCCGGCAACGGCGCCACCGGCAACAGCATGAAGGCCAGCGCGCCAAACAGCGCGAGGCCGGCCGCCATCAAGGTGGTTGCAATCGGGCGGCGAACAAACGGCGCGCTGAGGTTCATTGCCATCAGACCGCTTCAGCCGGGCGGCGGCTGAAGCGCTGCCCCAGGCCGTGCATGGCGAGGAAGATCACCGGCGTGGAAAACAGCGTCAGCAACTGACTGAGCAACAACCCGCCGATAATCGCGATGCCCAGCGGGTGACGCAGCTCCGAACCAATCCCCGTACCGAGCGCCAGCGGCACCGCGCCGAACAGCGACGCCATGCTGGTCATCAGGATCGGCCGGAACCGCAACTCTGCCGCCTGGCGGATCGCGGCCGTGGGGCTCAGGCCGCCCTCGCGTAACAACTCCAGGGCAAAGTCGACCATCATGATGCCGTTTTTCATCACGATACCGATCAGCAACACAATGCCGATCAGGCCGATGATGTCGAACTGCGTGCCCGTCACCAGCAGCGCCAGCAAGGCCCCGAGTGCTGCCGAGAGCAGCGTCGAAAGGATCGTCACCGGGTGCACGAAGCTCTCGTACAGAATCCCCAGCATCAGGTACACCACCACAATCGCCGCCACCACCAGGAATACCTGGTTGGACAGCGACTGTTCGAACGTCGCCGCCGCGCCTTCGAGGTTGGCCTGCACCGACAGCGGCAAGCCGACCTTGGCCTCGATGTCCTTGAGCCGCGTCACTGCCGTGCCAAGGGTCTGGCCCGGAGCAAGGTTGAACGACACGTCGGCATACGGAAACTGACCCAGGCGGTTGATGGTCACGGGCGTACGCACCACCTGCAGGGTCGCCATGCTCGACAGCGGCGCCACACCGCCACCGGGAATGTCCACGTACAACCCGGTGAGCAGGTCCGGCAAGTTGCGCGGCGGATGGTCGGTGGCGATCACCACGTGGTACTGGTTGAGCTGGGTGTAGATCGTCGAAACCTGGCGCTGGCCGAAGGCGTCGTACAGCACGTCGTCGATCGCCTGGGGCGTGATACCGAGGCGCGAGGCAGTGGCGCGGTCAAAGGTCAGCTGGATCTGATTGCCGAATTGCATCGCCTGGCTTTGCACGTCGGTGAACATCGGGTCTTGCTTGATCGCCGCCAGCAGCTTGGTGGTCCACGTTTCCAGCTCGTCCGGATCGGTGGCTTGCAGGCCCAGGCGGTAGCTGGTGGTGGACACCGTGGCGTCGAGGGTCAGGTCCTGTACCGAGTGCAGGTACAGGCGGATCCCGGCGTCGTCGGCGTTGGCATCGGAGAGCCGGCGGATCACCTCGGTGGCACTGTCACGCTCGCCGCGCGGCTTGAGGTTGATCAGCAGGTTGCCCTGGTTGATGGTCGGGTTGGTCTGGTCGATACCCACAAAGGACGACAGGCTTTGCACCGCCGGGTCCTTGAGGATTCGCGCGGCCAGGCGCTGTTGTTCGGTCTGCATCTGCTGGAACGAAACCGTCGGCGCCGCCTGGGAAATACCCTGGATCAGCCCGGTGTCCTGGTCGGGGAAAAAGCCCTTGGGCATGATCACCAGAATCATCAGGGTCAGCGCGGCGGTGAGCGCTATCGAGATCAGGGTCAAGGTGCGGTGCGCCAACACCCAGTCAAGGCCACGCACGTAGTGGGTGTTGATGCGGTCGAAGAAATCCGCGCGGCGTTCCTGGTGCTTATTCTTGAGCATCCGCGCGCACATCATCGGCGTGAGGGTCAGGGAGATGAACGCCGAGATAACGATGGTCACGGCCACGGTCATGGCGAATTCGCGGAACAGCCGGCCGACCACATCGCCCATGAACAGCAGCGGGATCATCACTGCAATCAGCGCAATCGACAGCGAAATAATCGTGAAGCCGATTTGCTCCGACCCCTTGAGCGCCGCCTCCAGCGGCGAGTCGCCCGCCTCGATATAGCGTGTGATGTTTTCGATCATCACGATGGCGTCGTCCACCACGAATCCGATGGCGATAGTCAGCGCCATCAGTGTCAGGTTGTTCAGGGAGAAGCCCAGCGCATAAGCCACCGCCAGGGTGCCCACCAGCGTCAGCGGCACGGTGACTGCCGGAATAACCGTCGCCGCAACGTCGCGCAGGAAAATGAAAATCACGATCACCACCAGCAGCACCGCCACCGCCAGTTCGTACTGCACATCGGTGACCGAGGCGCGGATGGTTTGCGTGCGGTCGGTCAGCACATCGACCTTCAAGGTACCCGGCAAACTGGCCCGCAGCTTGGGCAGCAATTGCTGCACGCGGTCGACCACCTGGATCACGTTGGCGCCTGGCTGGCGCTGGATGTTCAGCACAATCGACGGCGTGCTGTTGGTCCACGCTGCCTGGCGCGGGTTCTCCGGGCCCTGGGTGGAACTGGCGATCTGCGACAGGCGAATCGGTGCGCCATTTTTATAGGCGATCACCAGGTCGCGGTATTCCTCGGCCGATTGCAGCTGGTCGTTGGCACCAATCGAATACGCCTGGAACTTGCCGTCGATATTGCCCTTGGCCTGGTTGACGTTGGCCGTGCCGAGGGAGGTGCGCAGGTCATCAATGGACAGGCCGAGGCTATTGAGCGCCGAGGTATTCGCCTCGACCCGCACCGCCGGGCGTTGGCCGCCGCTGATGGTCACCAGGCCGACGCCAGTGATCTGCGAGATCTTCTGCGCCAGCCGTGTATCCGCCAGGTCCTCGACCTTGGTCAGCGGCAACACATCGGAGGTCAGGGACAGGGTCAGCACCGGCGCATCCGCCGGATTGACCTTGCTGTACACCGGTGGGTACGGCAGGTTGGCCGGCAGGAAGGTGCCGGCGGCATTGATCGCGGCCTGCACTTCCTGCTCTGCCACATCCAGGGACAGCGACAGGTCGAATTGCAGGGTCACCACCGAAGCGCCGTCGGAGCTGGTGGAGTTCATCGACTTGAGGCCCGGCATCTCGCCGAGCTGGCGCTCCAGCGGCGCGGTGATCGAGGAGCTGACCACGTCCGGGCTGGCGCCGGGGTATTGGGTGAAGACCTGGATGGTCGGGTAGTCGACTTCAGGCAACGCCGACACCGACAACAGGTGATACCCCAACATGCCCAGCAACAGCACCGCGACCATCATCAAGGTGGTGGCGACGGGACGTTCGATAAAGGGCCGCGAAATGTTCATGCTCGGCAGCTCCTCACTGGGCGACGACCTTCACGGCCGAACCGTCATCCAGTTTGTCGGCGCCTTCGGTGATCACCTGCTCGCCTGGCTTGACGCCGTTCTCGAGCACCGCCGACACATCGCCCATCGATGGGCCGGTCTTGATGTTGCGCAGGCTGGCCTTGTCGCCATTCACCACGAACACAAAATCGCCCTTGCTGCCATGCTGGATCGCCCGGGTGGGCACCACGGCAACCTGGGCCAGGGTGTCGGCCTTCAGGCGCGCATTGACGAACTGATTGGGGAACAGCGCACTGCCCGAATCATCGAACTGCGCCTTGACCTTGATGGTGCCGGTGGAGGTGTCTACCTGGTTGTCCAGGGCCAACAGGCTGCCGGTGGCCAGCAGGGCTTTCTTGTTGCGGTCGTAGGCCAGCACCGTCACGGCGCCACGGCCCAGGGCCTGGTTGATAGCGCCCAAGTCGTCCTCGGGGACCGCGAACACCACGGTGGCCGGGTTCATCTGGGTAATCACCACGATGCCGGTGGTGCTGGTGGTGGTGACGTAATTGCCGGGGTCGACCAGGCGCAGGCCCACCACACCGTCGACCGGCGAAGTGATGGTGCAGTAGCCGACCTGCACTTCAAGGTTCTGCACATTGCCCTGGTCGGCGGCCACGGTGCCCAGTTGTTGCTGGACCAAGGACGCCTGGGTGTCGACGGTTTGCTGGCTGGTAGAACCGGCCTTGACCAGTTCGCGGTAGCGCACCAGATCGCGCTGGGCATTGCTCAACACAGCCTGGTCGTGGGCCAGGGTACCCTTGGCCACGGCCAGTTGGGCCTTGAGAGCACGGTCATCGATCCGCGCAATCACCTGGCCCTTGCTGACGTGCTGGCCTTCCTTGAATTCCACGCTGCTGAGGATGCCATCGACCTGGGTGACCACGGTCACACTGCGGGTGGGGGTGACGGTGCCGAGGGCATCGATATACACCGGCACGTCCTGCAACACCACCGGCACCACGGCCACCGGTTCGCCGGTGACGGCCGGCCGGCCTTTGTGCCCGCCTGCAAAGAAGTGCAAACCCAGGGCAATCAACAACGCTACCAGTAACAACGTGCCAACGGCCCAGGCGAACGTACGTCGTCTGCTTTTCTCCACGGGTTTCTCTCTCGAACGCCGAAAACAGGAAGGGGCGGCCAGGCTAAATGGCCGCTCGCTGCCTGAACTCTAGCAGCGCGCTGGAGCTGTGCCTGTACGACCGTGAATGCGTTCAGCATCAAGACAGACAAAGTCAGCTGGGCGCCCCGCCATGCAAGGGCTGCGGCGGGATTCTTGAGCCCTGCGCAAAGCCGGTGCTACCATGCCAGACCGCCTGTCTTGGCAAGGAACCTCCTGGTCTATGAGCACCATTCGCGAGCGCAACAAAGAACTGATCCTGCGGGCTGCCAGTGAGGAGTTTGCCGACAAGGGCTTCGCCGCGACCAAAACCAGCGACATCGCCGCCAAGGCCGGGCTGCCCAAGCCCAACGTCTACTACTACTTCAAGTCCAAGGACAACCTCTATCGCGAGGTGCTCGAAAGCATTATCGAGCCGATCCTGGCGGCCTCCACACCGTTCAATCCTGATGGCGACCCTTCGGCCGTGCTGAGCGGGTACATCCGCTCGAAGATCTGCATCTCCCGGGATTTGCCGTTTGCCTCGAAAGTGTTTGCCAGTGAGATCATGCACGGCGCCCCGCATTTGAGCCCCGAGCAGGTGGAACAGCTCAATGCCCAGGCCAAGCACAACATCGACTGCATCCAGAGCTGGGTGGACCGTGGGCTGATTGCGCCGATTGATCCGCATCACCTGATGTTCAGCATTTGGGCGGCGACGCAGACGTATGCGGATTTTGACTGGCAGATTTCGGCGGTGACCGGGAAGGCGAAGTTGGATGAAGCGGATTATGAGGCGGCGGCGCAGACGATTATTCGGTTGGTGTTGAAGGGGTGTGAGCGGGACTGATAGACCGCAGCGTCTTCAAGATTCGCGAGCAAGCCCGCTCCCACATTTGAATTTGTTCCAGACATAAATTGTTTAAACGCCGCAGATCCAATGTGGGAGCGGGCTTGCTCGCGAAAGCGCCCTCCCAGACACATCCTGCACAAAGCCAAACCATCATCTCCAGATTCCCCGATCTAGCCTCTCAGAACCCCCCCTGAAGAGAGGCAAAGGAATGCCTGATCCAGCTGCTTCACATCGCCTGCGCATCGGGCGATTCAGCGAATCCAACCGTATTTACCTGATCACCACCAATACCCACGAACGTGTGCCAATCTTCAGTGACTTTTACCTGGGTCGGCTGGTGGTCTGGCAATTCCGGCTCGCCCAATACCAAGGGTTGGCGAACTCCCTGGCCTGGGTGGTCATGCCCGACCACTTTCACTGGTTGATTGAGCTGCAAAAAGGCTCATTGGGAGACCTGATGTGCCAGGTGAAATCCAAAAGCACTCGAACCGTTAATGGCGCTACGGGCCGCAAAGGGCGGCTATGGCAAACCAGCTTTCATGATCGTGCACTGCGCAAGGACGATGACCTGGTGAAGATGGCTCGGTATGTCGTGGCCAACCCATTAAGAGCAGGGTTGGTGGAGCGGATTGGCGACTATCCGCTGTGGGATGCGGTTTGGGTTTAGGTCCGGGACCGAGTCGCCCCTTTCGCGAGCAAGCCCGCTCCCACATTTGACCGAGTTCCAGCCTTGGAATGCAGTCAAATGTGGGAGCGGGCTTGCTCGCGAAGAGGCCCGACCAGTCACCTCACATCAAGCAGTAACCCCCGCATCCGCCAACAACCCCAACCCCTCGATCGCACTGATCGCACACTGCTCATCAATATCCGACGTATCCCCGCTGATCCCGATTGCGCCCAGCACCACGCCCGCCTGATCCCGAATCAACACCCCGCCCGGCGCCGGCACCACGCTGCCCTGCCCCAAACTATTCAACGCCGCAATAAACGCCGGCCGCTGCTGCGCATCCAGCGCCAGCAGCCGCGAGCCCTTGCCCAGGGCTATCGCACCCCAGGCCTTGCCAATCGCGATCTGCGGGCGCAGCAGGCTCGCGCCATCCTCGCGCTGCAACGTTATCAAATGCCCGCCGCTGTCGAGTACCGCAACGGTCAGCGGTGCCGCCGAAATGGTGCGGCCTGCCGCGATGGCGTGGCTGGCCAGGTTGACTGCGACTTTCAAGGTTAAAGCGCTCATGGGTGCCGTCCTTATCTTGTTATGGGAAAGCCGTGGGGCTCTGTCTGATCAGAAGCTCGATCAAACAAATAGAACACAATAGATTTATTTTTTGTATACAATATTTCGAATCATACGCACCACACGTCGAAATATTCCCGTCCATAAGCCTTCCGACGAACGTAAAGGCCACCCAAGAAAATGGATTGACCTGCCCCGCTCGCCGTGAATACACTTCGGACCAACACCACTTGTATACAATTACAAAACGCAAGAGGCACCAAAACCATGAGCAAAATGAGAGCAATCGAAGCCGCTGTCCTGGTGATGCGCCGTGAAGGGGTCGACACCGCCTTCGGTATCCCGGGCGCCGCGATCAACCCGCTGTATTCGGCCTTGCAGAAGGTCGGTGGCATCGATCACGTCCTTGCTCGCCACGTTGAAGGCGCCTCGCACATGGCCGAGGGCTACACCCGCACCAAGGCCGGCAATATCGGCGTGTGCATCGGCACCTCGGGCCCGGCGGGCACCGACATGGTTACCGGCCTGTACAGCGCCTCGGCGGACTCGATCCCGATCCTGTGCATCACCGGCCAGGCGCCACGGGCACGCATGCACAAGGAAGACTTCCAGGCTGTCGACATCACCAGCATCGTCAAGCCGGTGACCAAGTGGGCGACCACCGTCCTGGAACCCGGCCAGGTGCCGTATGCCTTCCAGAAAGCCTTCTATGAAATGCGCTCCGGCCGCCCGGGCCCGGTGCTGATCGACCTGCCATTCGACGTACAAATGGCCGAGATCGAATTTGACATCGACGCCTACCAACCACTGCCCCTGGCCAAGCCTTTGGCGACCCGCATCCAGGTGGAAAAAGCCCTGGCCCTGCTGGACCAGGCCGAGCGCCCATTGCTGGTGAGCGGTGGTGGCGTGATCAACGCCGACGCCAGCGAACTGCTGGTGGAATTCGCCGAGTTGACCGGCATCCCGGTGATCCCGACCCTGATGGGCTGGGGCACGATCCCGGACGATCACCCGCAGATGGTGGGCATGGTCGGCCTGCAAACGTCCCACCGTTATGGCAACGCCACGATGTTGAAATCGGACGTGGTGCTGGGCATCGGTAACCGCTGGGCCAACCGTCACACCGGTTCGGTGGAGGTGTACACCGAGGGCCGCAAATTCATTCACGTGGACATCGAGCCGACGCAAATCGGCCGCGTATTCACCCCGGACCTGGGCATCGTTTCCGACGCCGGCTCTGCATTGACCATGTTCATTGAAGTGGCCCGCGAGTGGAAAGCCGCCGGCAAGCTCAAGGACCGCAGCGCCTGGCTCCACGATTGCCAGCAGCGCAAGGCCACCCTGCACCGCAAGACCCACTTCGACAACGTGCCGGTCAAACCGCAACGGGTGTACGAAGAGATGAACCAGGTGTTCGGCAAAGACACCTGCTACGTCAGCACCATCGGCCTGTCGCAGATTGCCGGCGCGCAGTTCCTGCACGTCTACAAACCACGCCACTGGATCAACTGCGGCCAGGCCGGCCCGCTCGGCTGGACCATTCCGGCGGCACTGGGTGTGGTCAAGGCGGACCCGACCCGCAACGTCGTGGCACTGTCCGGCGACTATGACTTCCAGTTCATGATCGAAGAGCTGGCCGTGGGCGCACAGTTCAAGCTGCCGTACATCCACGTGGTGGTGAACAACTCCTACCTGGGGCTGATCCGCCAGGCCCAGCGCGGGTTTGAAATGGACTACTGCGTGCAGCTGTCCTTCGACAACCTCAACGCACCGGAACTCAACGGTTACGGCGTCGACCACGTGGCCGTCGCCGAAGGCCTGGGTTGCAAGGCCCTGCGGGTGTTCGAGCCGGGCCAGATCCAGCCGGCACTGCGCAAGGCCCAGGAAATGATCGAAGAATTCAAGGTTCCGGTGATCGTTGAGATTATTCTGGAGCGGGTGACCAATATTTCCATGGGCACCGAGATCAACGCCGTCAACGAATTCGAAGATCTGGCACTGGTGGGCAACGACGCGCCGACTGCCATTTCACTGCTCGATTAAGGAGAACCCCATGCCGCGTTTTGCCGCCAACCTGTCCATGCTGTTTACCGAACAGGACTTTCTTGCCCGTTTCAAAGCCGCCGCCGACGCGGGGTTCAGTGGTGTGGAATACCTGTTTCCCTATGAATTCAGCTCAGCTGAAATCAAGGCGCAACTCGATGCCCACGGCCTGACCCAAGTGCTGTTCAACCTGCCGGCCGGTGACTGGGCCAAGGGCGAACGCGGCCTGGCCTGCCACCCGGACCGGGTCGAGGAGTTCCGTGCCGGGGTCAACCTGGCCATCGCCTACGCCCAGGTACTGGGCAATACCCAGGTCAACTGCCTGGCGGGGATTCGTCCTGCCGGCGTGGATGACGCGACGCTTGAAAAAACCTTCGTCGCCAACCTCAAGTACGCCGCCGACAAGCTGCAGGCGGTGGGCATCAAGCTTGTGATGGAGATGATCAATACCCGCGACATCCCGGGCTTCTACCTGAACAACACGGCGCAGGCCCTGTCGATTCGCGAGCAGGTAGGCAGTGCCAACCTGTTCCTGCAATACGACATCTATCACATGCAAATCATGGAAGGCGACCTGGCCCGCACCATGGCTGCGCACCTGGGTGAGATCAACCACATCCAGCTGGCGGACAACCCGGGGCGCAACGAGCCGGGCACCGGTGAGATCAACTACCGCTTCCTGTTCGAACATTTGGACCGCATTGGTTATCAGGGTTGGGTCGGCTGTGAGTACAAGCCGTTGACCACCACCGAAGCGGGTTTGGGTTGGCTCAAAAGCCACAACGCGATCTAACCCACAACACAGAACCCAATGTGAAAGCAGGGCTTGTGTGGGAGCTGGCTTGCCTGCGATGCAGGCAACTCGGTCTCTCAGTTAAACCGAGGTGATGCCATCGCAGGCAAGCCAGCTCCCACAAAAAGCAGCGCTCACATCGAATAAAGAGAGGATTTTCGTCATGGCTAAAATCGGATTTATCGGCACCGGCATCATGGGCCAACCCATGGCTGCCAACCTGCAAAAGGCCGGTCACCAACTGTTTCTTTCCGAGCATCACGGCAAGGCGCCGGCTGAACTGATCAGCGCTGGTGCGGTGGCCCTGGCCAACCCGCAGCAAGTAGCCCAGGAAGCCGAGTTCATCATCGTCATGGTGCCCGACACTCCGCAGGTCGATGATGTGCTGTTCCGCGCCGACGGCGTTGCCGCAGGTCTTGGGCCGAACAAAGTGGTGATCGACATGAGTTCGATCTCGCCCACCGCCACCAAGGCCTTCGCCGCAAAGATCAACGAGACCGGCGCACGTTACCTCGACGCCCCGGTGTCCGGTGGTGAAGTCGGTGCCAAGGCCGGCACCCTGAGCATCATGATCGGCGGCGACCCGCACACCTTCGAACGCGCCCTGCCGCTGTTCCAGGCCATGGGCAAGAACATCACCCTGGTGGGCGGCAATGGCGATGGCCAGACCGCCAAGGTGGCCAACCAGATCATCGTTGCGTTGAACATCCAGGCGGTGGCGGAAGCGCTGCTGTTCGCCTCGAAGAACGGCGCCGACCCGGCCAAGGTGCGTGAAGCACTGATGGGGGGGTTTGCTTCGTCGAAAATCCTCGAAGTGCATGGCGAGCGCATGATCAAGGGCACCTTCGACCCGGGCTTCCGCATCAACCTGCACCAGAAGGATCTGAACCTGGCCCTGGCCGGTGCCAAGGAGCTGGGGATCAACCTGCCGAACACCGCCGGCACGCAGCAGGTGTTCAGCACCTGCACCGCCATCGGTGGCGGCAACTGGGACCACTCGGCGCTGATCAAGGGCCTGGAACATATGGCGAATTTTTCGATTCGCGATAAATAACCCCCTGATCGTTCCCACGCTCTGCGTGGGAATGCAGCCGTGACGCTCCGCGTCACAACAGCGGACGCAGAGCGTCCAGTGATTCATTCCCACGCGGAGCGTGGGAACGATTTGATGCACCCCTAATAACAAGAATCCCCGGGAGCCCGCTTATGTCGGTCGATCCGCAACACCTGCTTCGCGAGCTGTTTGCCACAGCCATCGACGCCGCCCACCCCCGGCAAGTCCTCGAACCCTATCTGCCCGCCGACCGCAGCGGCCGTGTCATCGTGATCGGCGCCGGCAAAGCCGCCGCCGCCATGGCGCTGGTGGTGGAAAACTGCTGGCAAGGCGAAGTCTCGGGCCTGGTGGTCACCCGCTACGGCCACGGCGCACCCTGCAAGAAAATCGAGGTGGTCGAAGCCGCGCACCCGGTGCCGGATGCCGCAGGTCAGGCCGTGGCCAAGCGTGTGCTGGAGCTGATCAGCAACCTGGGCGAAGACGACCGCGTGATCTTCCTGCTCTCCGGCGGCGGCTCTGCACTGCTTGCCCTTCCGGCCGCCGGCATCACCCTGGCGGACAAGCAAGCGATCAACAAGGCCCTGCTCAAATCCGGCGCCACCATTGGCGAGATGAACTGCGTGCGCAAGCACCTCTCGGCGATCAAGGGCGGGCGCCTGGCCAAGGCAAGCTGGCCTGCCACCGTCTACACCTACGCGATTTCCGATGTACCGGGCGACCAGGCCACGGTCATCGCTTCCGGCCCCACTGTTGGCGACCCCAGTACCTCGCAACAGGCGCTGGCGATTCTCAAGCGCTACCAGATTGAAATCCCGGCGTCGGTGCGCACCTGGCTGCAAAGCCCGGAGTCGGAAACCGTCAAGCCCGGGGACCCGGTGCTCGCCCGTAGCCATTTCCAACTGATCGCCCGTCCGCAGCAATCCCTCGAAGCGGTGGCGGTGAAAGTCCGCCAGGCCGGTTTCAGCCCGCTGATCCTCGGCGACCTGGAAGGCGAAGCGCGGGACGTGGCCAAGGTGCACGCCGGTATCGCCCGGCAAATCATCCAGCACGGCCAACCGCTGGCGGCGCCTTGCGTGATCCTCTCCGGCGGCGAAACCACCGTCACCGTACGCGGCAATGGCCGTGGCGGACGCAACGCCGAATTCCTGCTGAGCCTCACCGACAGCCTCAAGGGCCTGCCCGGCGTCTACGCCCTGGCGGGTGACACCGACGGCATCGACGGCTCGGAAGACAACGCCGGCGCGATCATGACGCCCACCAGCTACGCCCGCGCCGAAGCCCTGGGCTTGAGCGCCAGTGACGAGCTGGACAACAACAATGGCTACGGTTACTTCGCGGCCCTCGACGGCTTGATCATCACCGAGCCGACCCGCACCAACGTCAACGATTTCCGCGCCATTCTGATTCTTGAAAGCCCTGAAAGAGAGTCCCCTGAACATGACGCCTGACAAGAAGGTCAAGATCCTCGCCACGCTGGGCCCGGCCACCGACAGCATCGACGACATTCGCGAGCTGGTGGAAGCCGGGGTGAATATCTTTCGCCTGAACTTCAGCCATGGTGATCATGCCGACCACGCCCAACGCTACCAGTGGATTCGCCAGGTGGAACGCCAGCTCAATTATCCCCTCGGCATCCTGATGGACCTGCAAGGGCCGAAGCTGCGGGTGGGGCGTTTTGCCGAAGGAAAAGTGCAACTGATTCGCGGCCAGGCCCTGCGCCTGGACCTGGACCCGACACCCGGTGACCAGCGGCGGGTCAACCTGCCCCACCCGGAAATCATCGCGGCCCTGCAGCCCGGCATGGACCTGCTGCTGGACGACGGCAAGCTGCGCCTGCGGGTGATCACCAAGCACGCCGATGCCATCGACACCACCGTGCTCAATGGCGGTGAACTGTCGGACCGCAAAGGCGTGAACGTACCCCAGGCATTGCTGGAGCTCAGCCCGCTGACCGCCAAGGACCGCCGCGACCTGAGCTTCGGCCTGGAGCTGGGAGTGGACTGGGTGGCGCTGTCGTTTGTGCAACGCCCGGAAGACATCCGTGAAGCCCGCGAGTTGATCGGCGACAAGGCGTTCCTGATGGCCAAGATCGAGAAGCCCTCGGCGGTGCAGCGCCTGCAGGAAATCGCCGAGTTGAGCGACGCGATCATGGTCGCCAGAGGCGACCTGGGGGTGGAAGTGCCGGCGGAAAGTGTGCCGCAAATCCAGAAGGACATCATTGGTGTATGCCGCCAGTTGGGTAAACCGGTGGTGGTGGCCACGCAGATGCTTGAATCCATGCGCTTCTCCCCGGCGCCGACCCGTGCCGAGGTCACCGACGTGGCCAACGCAGTGGCGGAAGGGGCGGACGCGGTGATGCTGTCGGCGGAAACCGCTTCCGGTGAATACCCGTTGGAGGCCGTGCTGATGATGAGCAAGATCATTCGCCAGGTGGAAAATGGCCCGGATTACCAGACCCAGCTGGACGTCAGCCGGCCCAAGGCGGATGCCACGGTGTCGGACGCCATCAGCTGTGCGATCCGCCGTATCAGCAGCATCCTGCCGGTGGCAGTGCTGGTGAACTACAGCGAGTCGGGCAGCTCCACCTTGCGGGCGGCGCGGGAACGGCCGGCGGTGCCGATTCTGAACCTGACACCGAACCTGTCGACGGCGCGACGCTTGAGCGTGGCGTGGGGCGTGCATTCGGTGGTGAACGATCGGCTGCGGCAGGTGGATGAGGTGTGTTCCACGGCGTTGGAGATTGCCCAGGCACAGGGTATGGCGGAGCGTGGGGATACGTTGGTGATTACTGCTGGGGTGCCATTCGGGCAGCCAGGGTCGACCAATTCGTTGCGGATCGAGACATTGATCTAATCCCCTGTGGCGAGGGAGCTTGCTCCCGCTGGACTGCGCAGCAGGCCCATCTTTTGGGGCCGCTGCGCGCCCCAGCGGGAGCAAGCTCCCTCGCCACAAGATTCGGCGCTTTCCTGCAGATTATTGATCATGCCCAACCAACCCTGCCCCGACTGGGCCGAAGCCCTGCTCAACGGCTTCAGCCAGATATTCCTGCAGCGCCACCCGCTGTGTGGCCTGCTCTGCCTGCTGGCGATCCTGGTCGGCGCCCCGGCCCTGCTCGGCGGCGCGCTGCTGGGCGGTGTCGCCGGCTTGCTGACCGCCCAACGCCGCGGCTATCCCAAGGCCGAACGCCAGGCCGGTCTCTATAGCTACAACGGCGTGCTGCTCGGCTTGCTGATCAGCCAGCACTTCAGCTGGTCGGCACTGCTGCCGCCGTTGATTCTCGCCTGCGGTGGCCTCAGCGCAATCCTCACTCGCCAGTGGCTCAAACGCGCCGCCAACCCCGATGACCTGCCCGCCTACACCGCACCGTTTGTGGTACTCGGCTGGCTGCTGCTGGGCACCACCGCGCCCGCCGCATTTGCCGCCAGCGAACCCGGCACCTGGGCGCTACTCTGCGCGCCGTTCACAGGTCTGGCCCAAGTCATCCTGATGGACCAACCCCTCGCCGGCCTGCTGATCGCCCTCGGTCTTGTAATAGCCAGCCGCCGCGCGGCCTTGTGGGCGCTGACCGGCGCGAGCCTCGGCGTGTTGATCGCCCTGTTGATGGACGAGCCCGCCAGCGCCCTGCTCGGCCTGCACAGCTATAACCCGGCGCTGGCCGCCCTGGCCCTCAGCCAGCATCGTCGCCAACCCTGGCTGCCGCTGATCGGCATTCTCCTGGCGATCATCCTCACGCCCGGCTTCACCGGCCTGAACCTGCCCGCGCTGACCGCGCCGTTTATCCTCGCCACCTGGCTGGTGCGCGCCAGTCAGCGGGTGATGCAGAAAACCCGCATGGACAGCCCCTTCGAATCCCCCTAGGCTTCGCTGATCTTCGATTCAGGCGACTTCCATGGACAGCAACAAGCACTGGCGTGAGCGTCTCTACGTCATGGTTTTCCAAAGTGACACCCCGGCCGGCCGACGCTTCGACAGCACCCTGTTGCTGATCATCCTGGCCAGCCTGGTGATCGTGATCCTCGACAGCATCCAGGAGGTCCACGACAACTACGCCAACGTGCTGGCCTATATCGAGTGGGGCTTCACCATCATCTTCGCCATCGAATACGGCCTGCGGCTGTATTGCTCGCCCAAGCCGTTGCGCTATGCCTTCAGCTTTTATGGGCTGGTGGATTTGCTGGCGATCGTGCCCGGGATCCTCGCGCTGTATTACAGCGACGCGCAGTACCTGCTGATTATCCGAATCATCCGGATGCTGCGGATTTTCCGCGTGCTCAAGCTCGGCCCGTACCTCAAGCAGGCCAACTACCTGATGTCGGCGCTGCGGGGCAGCAAGCAGAAGATCGTGGTGTTCCTGGTCAGCGTCTGCACCCTGGTCACGGTGTTCGGCACCTTGATGTACGTGATCGAAGGCCCGGAGCACGGCTTTACCAGTATTCCCAAGGGCATCTATTGGGCAATCGTGACGCTGACCACCGTGGGTTTTGGCGATATCGTGCCGAAGACCCCGCTGGGCCAGGTGATTTCGTCGCTGGTGATGATCACCGGTTATTCGATCATCGCGGTGCCCACCGGGATCTTCACCGCCGAACTGGCCAACGCCATGCGCGGTGAGCAATTGCAAACGGATTGCCCGGTGTGCAAGAAAAACAGCCATGAGCCCAATGCAGCGTTTTGCTCACGGTGTGGCAGCGCGCTTTTCAAGAAACTGGAATAAGCAAAGTTCTTTTTAATCTTTAAGCGACTATGCGCCCCCCCGTTATAGTCGCTGGCATATTGCCCCCATGCGTTTCAAAAACCTTCTCGAACAACAAGGAATGAGCAGTGAAAAAACTCGTTAGTGCCTCTCTCCTGGCCGCCGGCCTCGCACTGGCTGGCGTCGTCCAGGCCGCCCCGGTCACCCTGCTCAACGTCTCCTATGACGTGATGCGTGACTTCTACAAGGACTACAACGCCGCCTTCCAGAAGCACTGGGCCGCCGAGCATCCAAACGACAAGCTGACCCTGCAGATGTCCTTCGGTGGTTCGAGCAAACAAGCGCGCTCGGTGATCGACGGCCTGCCGGCTGACGTGATCACCATGAACATGGCCACCGACATCAACGCCCTGGCGGACAACGGCAAACTGGTGCCGGACAACTGGGTTACCCGCCTGCCGAACAACAGTGCGCCGTTCACTTCGGCCACGGTGTTCATCGTGCGCAAAGGCAACCCGAAAGCCCTGAAAGACTGGCCGGACCTGCTCAAGGATGGCGTGCAAGTCATCGTGCCGAACCCGAAGACCTCCGGTAACGGCCGCTACACCTACCTCTCGGCCTGGGGTTATGTGCTGAAAAACGGTGGCGACGAAGAGAAGGCCAAGAAGTTCGTGGGTGACCTGTTCAAGCACGCACCCGTGCTGGACACCGGTGGCCGTGCCGCTACCACCACGTTCATGACCAACCAGATCGGCGACGTGCTGGTGACCTTTGAGAACGAAGCAGAAATGATCGCCCGTGAATTCGGCCGTGATCAGTTCGAAGTGATCTACCCGAGCGTTTCCGCAGAAGCTGAGCCGCCAGTGTCGATCGTCGACAAAGTGGTCGAGAAGAAAGGCACCAAAGTGGCTGCCGAAGAATACCTGAAGTACCTGTGGTCGCCGGAAGGCCAGGAAATTGCCGCCAACAACTACCTGCGTCCACGTGACCCGAAAGTGCTGGCCAAGTACACCGACCGTTTCCCGAAAGTCGACTTCCTGTCGGTAGAGAAGACCTTTGGCGACTGGCGCACCGTGCAGAAGACCCACTTCAATGATGGCGGGGTTTTTGACCAGATCTACTCCGGGCAGTAATCCGCACCCTGATCGCTGATCGTTCCCACGCTCCGCGTGGGAATGCATCACAGGACGCTCCGCGTCCAGGCCGCGCCGCAAGACCTGGACCGTGCGCAATGGTGACGCAGAGCGTCACTGGATGTATTCCCACGCGGAGCGTGGGAACGATCTATCTACAGCCGTTACATCGGCGGTGTCACGCCATCCTTACCCGCGGAAATCGCCTGGGCCGTCACGCTCCCGTCCGCGCCCTTCGCCGCAAACATCACCACCTTCACCCCAGGCTTCAGCAAGCTGCGATTACCCGGCTCCAGGTTGACGATCGGCACATCATCCGGCACCACGATCTTCTGCTCGCCGCCCTTGTACTTGACGGTCAACGTGCGGCCATCGCTCACCACCAGGTCACCCACGGTGCCGTTGGTCATGCTGCTGCCTTCCTTCAGGTCGAACGCACGGTGCCCATCGCCTGTACCGGCCATCGCCGGTGGGAATACATGCACTTCCAGCGCCGTCAGGGTGCCATCCGCGTTGGGCATGGCCGCCGAACCGATGTAACTGCCGGGCTTGATGTCTTCGATTTTTGCCAGGGTGACCGCACGCACCTGCGTGTCCTTGGTCAGGTGCACGGTGACGTCTTCACCGCTGTTGACCTTGACGTGCATCGCGTCGCCGTCCATCGCGGTAATCGCACCCCGCACGCCGACACGCGGGGCATCTGCGGCCTGGGCAACGCCCACGGTCATCAGCGCGGCCAAGCTGGAGGCCAGGAGCATCTTGTTGAATGTCGTCTTCATGGCAGTCGATTTCCTGTTTATGCAGTTGTGACTGAATGTATCATCGACCTTCAGCGCGAAAGTTAACGTTTCAGTCATTAATTCCCGGCATGAGTGTTATCACCACAGACAGGCTACTCGCGCCCGGGGCCAGTCTTTATCCTCGCTCGCCACAATCCTTCGCTTTTATGAGAACGCCATGAACGCCACGCCCCCCGCTACAAGCACGATGACCCGAGGCATGGTGATGCTGTTTGCGTTCTGTTGCGGCGCCATCGTCGCCAACATCTACTACGCGCAACCGATCATCGAGCTGATCGCCCCGGACATCGGCCTCACGCCGGCCATGGCCAGCCTGATCGTGTCCCTGACCCAGATCGGCTATGCCCTGGGCCTGTTCTTCCTGGTGCCGTTGGGCGACCTGCTGGAAAACCGCCGGCTGATGATCATCACCACCGTGGTGGCCATCGCCAGCCTGCTGGGTGCGGCGTTCACCGAACAGCCGAACCTGTTCCTGCTGGTGTCGCTGCTGATCGGCTTCAGCTCGGTGTCGGTACAGATCCTGATTCCGCTGGCGGCGCACCTGGCGCCGGCTGAATCCCGTGGCCGGGTGGTCGGCAGCATCATGGGTGGCCTGCTGCTGGGTATCCTGCTGGCGCGACCGGTGTCCAGCGTGGTGGCCGACCACTTCGGCTGGCGCGCCATGTTCATGGCCGCCGCGGCACTGATGGCGTTTATCAGCGTGGTGCTGATGCTGACCATCCCCAAGCGCCAACCGGATCACGCGGCCAGCTATGGCCAGTTGCTCGCCTCGCTGGGCACCTTGCTGCGCCGCCAGCCGGTGCTGCGCCAGCGCGCGTTTTACCAGGGCTGCATGTTCGCCACCTTCAGTCTGTTCTGGACCGCCGCCCCGCTGGAACTGTCCCGCAACCACGGCCTGAGCCAAAGCCAGATCGCCCTGTTTGCCCTGGTCGGTGCCCTGGGCGCCATCGCCGCACCCATCGCCGGGCGCCTGGCGGACGCCGGCCACACCCACCGCGCTTCGCTGCTGGCGATGCTGTTTGCCGCACTGAGCTTCCTGCCGGCCTTCGTGCACCCGCTGTACAGCGTGATCGGCCTGGCGGTGACCGGCGTGGTCCTGGACTTCTGCGTGCAGATGAACATGGTCCTTGGCCAGCGCGCCATCTACGCCCTCGACGCCAGCAGCCGTAGCCGACTGAACGCGCTGTACATGACCAGCATCTTCATCGGCGGCGCCTTCGGCTCGGCGATTGCCAGCAGCGTGTACGAACACGGCGGCTGGCTGGGGGTGATGCTGGTGGGCAGCGCATTCCCGCTGGTGGCGTTGCTGCGCTTCTTGAGCGCCTCGCGGCAAGGGGCGGTGGCGACTGCCTGACCCACCTTACAACCGCATCAACGGCTCCAACGCCGCATCCGCCAGAAATGACGAGTGACGAGGTCAAGGGCTTGCTGACTGATTGGGAATTACCGCCCAGGGATTTATGGGCGGTATCCCCTCCAGGAGGATGGCGAGCGCCCTGGCGCGTTGCTTTTCAGCGCAGGTGAGTAGACAGACCGATCACGTCCTCTGGCCGGATCAAGCGTGTGCTTTTAAGCAGGAAGTTTGTCTGACGCCGTCCCAGTAAGTCGATGCCCACAAAGTAACGCCCGCTCTGCTGGTTGTATTTGACGACGGTATCTCCAATACGGCCCGTGTAGCTATCCACCAGCCGCAAGGGCGTTCCGACTTCTGTCATTAAACCCGTCAGATCAATTGTGTCTTGGCCACTGGTGAAATCCATGATCAGGTCAGCGTCGTCATAGGCCGAGTCGCTGGCCTTCTCATACCTGAACGTGTTTCTACCGCCCACACCCCAGAGCGTATCTCCACCTGCCCCGCCGGTGAGAACGTTATCCACCGTATTGCCTATGAGCGTGTCACGGCCTGAGCCGCCAATCGCATTCTCCACGGTGACACCTTTGGCTATACCAACGTTATTGCGCAAGCCGCCTATGCTGGAGGCTGCGCCCTCGCGCAAGTCGATGGTCTGGTTCTGCCGGAAGCCCGAAAAGTCCAGGGTGTCATCGCCACCTTTGTCCCTCACCAGGAACCTGGGGGCGCCACTCTGGGAATGCAGGCTAAGGAAGGGATCACCGGTGTTGGAGTTGAAGCCATAGACAGTATCGTGCGGAGCAGGAAAAGGTTCCGGATTCGGGTCCGGTTGAGGTTCTGGCTTGGGCTCTGGTTGGGGCTCCGGCTTGGAAACTCCAGGTTCGTATGCCCCGCCAGTGACTATGTCACTGGCCTGAATGCGACCCACGCTCTTAATCAGAAAATCCGCTTTGCCCCTGCCAGTGGTGTCGAGACCCAGACTACCGTTTCCGCTGCGCGGGTCATGGCTCAGGACAATCTCGCCAGCACGCCCCGTAAACCGCTCAACAATGTTGAAATGCTTGATTGAGGTATTTTTCAATAAGCCCGAAAGGTCGATCTTGTCTGTGCCGCTGGTGAAATCCAGGATTTCGTCAGGCCTGGTGAGTGTCGAGTCACTCGCTCTATCGTAAGCAAACACGTCCGCGCCTGCGCCGCCTGTCAACCTGTCTGAACCCGCTCCACCCTTGAGCCGGTTGCCGGCCTCATTCCCTATGAGCTCATCGTCACCTGAGCCACCTGTGGCATTTTCAATGACAACGCCCTTGGCGATAGACACATTACCCTTCAAGCCACCCACATTGGAAAACGACTCCGCATTCAGGTTGATCTTCTGGTTCTGGGAAAATAGCGAAAAGTTCAGCGTGTCATTCCCGCCCCCGTCCCATACCGAAAATATCGGGGCGTCCTTCGAGGATTCAAGGCTGAAGTGGTCACGGTCAGTATTGGATTCAAAGCCATAAGTAGTATCGGTATTCCGAATATTGAGATTGGCCCCGTAGAGTTTCTGTACGGCAGCAATATCATCTTTCATTGGCGTTGAAGGTTCGCGCGATTTGAAGTCATGGCCCGTATGATTGGTTTCTCGCCAGTAACTCATCACGCTGTGGGCTCTGGTGTCCTGCGTGTATAGGGCATCTGCATAAGAGTGCACACTTTCACCATAGTCCCCAGGGTGGCCAAGCCCCAGGGCATGTCCCAACTCATGTATGGCCGTTGATAAAAAAACATCGCCATGCCGTGGGGCATCAGAAGCGCCTTTCGTTCCAACCGTAGTGCTCATATCACCGTACCAGCGATTAGGCAGTCCCGACACCCCGCCATTGTCATCGGGATTGGCCTTGATGGTTATTGAACCATCCGGACCTGGCGCCCCCTCCTTGAAGACAATATTTGTCACGTCCTGCCAAGACGTCAGGGCTTTGCGCAAGGACGCTTTCTGTTGCACAGAGAATTGATCGTCAAGGGTGAAGGAAAGCTCAATTTTGTTATCGCCATTACGATCGTAATGCCTCGAACCCTCTCGCAGGATCTGCTTTGCAGCATCATCCGTGGTGAAGGTTTTTTTTGAGGTTGCGCCATCACTGGTAGTGGCCGCATTCAACGTAGATAGCTCATGACTTGATACAGGCGGATTAACAAAAGAAGCAGTGACTCTCATAAAAACAACATCCTTTTAGTTGAGACTTTCATTCATCAGGAAACAGACTTTCAACGCGACTGTTTCACTTAACAGCCGCCTTAAAATCTCACATGAAAAAACCGAATGTCACCCCTATGAACGTTTCAATTTAAATATCCAAACAGCCAGAAACACATCGCCAATTTTTCAAGCGCACTATATTTATATTCAGAAGTTTCAGATCAGGCCAGCTCTGCATTCAATATGCGATACGAAGAAAACCGGAGACATATAAACCTACAATTAACCATCGCCCTAACCCGGGCATGAAAACAATCTGCTACACATCCGGCTGCTGCACCACGTGGTGCTGATGGCTGAGAGTCAGGCACTGGAAACAGGGCCAGACTCTGCCTTCACTCTGGCGGTTACCCAGGGGCGCCCGGCTGTTGAAGCAGACCTTTCAATAGCTGCAGCAACGTCGACAATGTCTTGGCGATCATCTCGTTCAACACTGCAAGCGTGGTCGTTTTCGAATCAGGCTCAGGGGGCGGCGCCGGGGACGGCACTACATTTGGCATGGGTAATGGCACCGGCTTGAACCCAGGCGTCGCCCCCGCCCACTGCACATCCGTCGACTTGATCCGGCCAACACTGTTGATCAACAACTCGGCTTTGCCACTGCCGTTCAGGTCAACTTCAAGGCTTGACCGGCCCATGGCGGCGTCGTACTTGAGCAAGGCCTCGCCAGCGCGCCCCGTGAATCGGTCCGTGAACACCAGGGTGCCCACCCCGGCTTCTTTCAATGCGCCCGACAGGTCGATCTTGTCGGTACCGCTGGTAAAGTCCTCGATCAAGTCAGGATCCTGAGGCGTGGAATCACTGGCCTTGTCGTAGATAAACATGTCCGCTCCGCCGCCACCGCGCAACTTATCAGCCCCTGCTCCACCTTTGAGTCGATTGCCCGCCTCGTTACCGATCAGGGTGTCGCGACCGGCCCCACCTGTTGCGTTTTCAATTGTGCACCCCTTGGCAATCGAGACATTGCCCTTCAAGCCGCCCACGTCAGAGAACGACTCGGCATTGAGGTTGATCTTCTGGTTCTGTGAGAACCCTGAAAAGTCCAACGTATCGTCACCGCCGCCGTCCCATACGCAAAAAACGGGTTTGTCCGTGGCGCTCTTGAGCGTCATCGCCTCCCGCTCGGTGTTGGAGTTGAAACCATACGTGGTGTCGGTATTGCGGGTTTGGTGATTGGCCCCATACAACCGCTGCGCTGCCGCGATGTCGTCCATCATTGGCGCGGATGGATTCGAAGACTGAAAGTCGTGGCCGGCCTGGTTTTTCTCCGACCAGTAGCTCATGACGCTGCGCGCCTTGGTATCCCCGGCATAGACCGCGCCACTGTTGTAGGCAGAGCCGCCACCATTGTAGTTGCCTGGATGCTGCAGGCCGATGGCGTGCCCGATTTCATGTACCGCGGTCACCGAAAAGTGGCTGCCCAGGCCAGGTCTGCTCCCTGCTTTCAGCGTGCCTATCGTCGCGGTCGTGCTGGTGTTGGAGCGTGTAGGTGATGTGGCAACACCACGGTCACCGCGAGGGTTGTTTTTAATGTTTACCGTGCCGTCTGCCCCATCTGCCTGCTCCTTGAGGTTAATGTTGGCAACATCCTGCCAGGACTGCACCGCTTGACGAACGCGTTGTTGCTGCTGCGCGGTGAAACTGGGGTCGACGGTGTAGGACAGATCAACTTTCTTGTCGCCGTTACGATCGTGAAACCGCAGGTTGTCCCGCGAGATCTGCTTGCCGGCCTGATCCGTGGTGTAGGTCGGCTTGGCTTTCGCGCCGAAGCCAGTCGGACCGGGGTCAGACTCCGGCAAGTTTTGAAGCATGGGCCTGATGGAGATCGCGTCAAAAACGTTCATGAGAAAGAGCACTCTCTTTTAATTAATAGACGAGCCGGAACAATCGGCATCAGCCATTAAGCTCCCATGCATGGAAAGCACGGGACAGCGCTTATTTAGTTCTCACCGAAACATTTAAAAGCGATGAAACACCCGCTAAGAAACTCAATAAATTACTTGTAATTTAAACAACTGAACACACACCAGCCGTTGCGGCAGCGCCTTGGTTTATCAGAAAAAAAACAAAACCCTACACAATGCCGCCAATATGAATACTCCAAACCGGCATCAACAAAGATACATCCACTCAAACTTTTCATCCAAATCCACCAGCGATCAGGACTTCACCGCTTGACGTAACTTCCCACGTTAAATCACCCGCCCATCCCAGCCCACCGTCACATGCCGCGGCAGCTCCCGCCGATGCTGCAACAACCACGCATCCAGCGTGTGCCCCACATGGGTCAGCACCCCCAACTGCGCACCCACCTCTTCAATACATTGCAACGCCAGCGTCAGGTCATTGTGATTGCGCGGTGCCTGCGGTTGCGGCGGCATGGAGCAATCGAGTACCAGCACATCCAGCGGCTCCCGTTGCAGCCAATCGCGGGTGGCGGGTGGCAGGCCGACCGTGTCGGTAAGGTAGGCAATGCGCCGCCCTTCACCTTCCAGCAGATACCCCAAGGTGGGCTTGGAATGCAGCAGCGGTAACGCGGTGACGCTCAGTTCACCCAACCGGCGGGTTTCAAACTCGGCAAACGGCTGGCTGAAATCGAGGATGCCGGGGTGCTTGTACAGGTCGGACAACCCTTCCGGATCCACCGGACCATGCACCGGAATCACCAGCCCCTGGCCCCAGCGCAGATGCAGCAGACCCTGGGCATGATCGGCATGGTAATGGGTCTGGAGAATCCCGTTGAAGCTGCGCGGCGGGAAGCGCTCGGTGAGGTCGGGCAACCCGCTGTCGATCAACCAGCGCTGGTCGCCACACTCGATCAATGCGCTGCATGGGCGGCGGCGCAGGCTCTGGTCATGGCGGGCCAAGCCACAGGCGGCGCACTCACAGCCATACACCGGGACTTGCCGCGCATCGCCGGTGCCCAGCAGTGTCAGGCGCATGCAGGTTGCCCGTCGAGGCAGCCCAGCAAGCGCTCGACCGTGTGTTCCAGTTGGCCGGAATTGTCGAGCAGGAACACATCTGCAGCAGCGCTCAAACCCTCGGCGAATCGCGCATTGCGCGCCAGGCGCAGATCAATATCCGCCAGGGATTCGCGCCCCCGCGCCAGCAAGCGCTGGCGCAAAACCCCTTGGTCTACCGTCAGCAGCACCACCAGCAGGTTCGGGTAACGCAGCCGGGTTTGCGCCAGGTGGCCGCGGGAGCCGTTGACCAGCACATCGTGCCCCGCCGCCAGCCACTCATCGATTTCCCGTGGGATGCCATAGGACAACCCGTTGGCGTGCCAGCTGAGGGCAAATGCGCCCTCGGCCTCCATTGCGGCAAACTGCGCCGGGCTCACACCCTGCGCCGCTTCGCCCACCGCTTCCGCCGAGCGGGTGATGACCCGCCGCACAATGCGGCAGCCACGCTCGGCCAGACGCGGTCGTGCGGCATCCAGCAGGCTGTCCTTGCCCGAACCCGATGGTCCGATGAGATAGATCAACCTGCCTGCCATCAAAACACCCTCTTCGCTTGTCGCCACACTTGTTGGACTACGGGCAGTCCGTCTTGGCTTTTTTTGGCTTGCACCAGGTCGGCCCGCAGACCGATAGCGATTTCGCCGCGATCACTCAGGCCCGCCGCGTGTGCGGGCGCCAGGCTGATCATCCTGACCGCCCGAGAAAGGTCGCCGCCGTCCTGTTGATTGGCCAGCACGAACGCCGCCTGCAACAGGCTGGCCGGGTAGTAGTCACTGGAAAGTATATCCAGCAATCCTTCGGCGGCCAGGCCGGCGGCGGCCACATTACCCGAGTGGGACCCGCCACGCACCACGTTCGGCGCGCCCATCAGAACTTTCATGTTCAGTTGACGGCAGCCACGGGCGGCTTCCAGGGTGGTGGGGAATTCGGCGATGGTCATGCCGTAGCGTGCCGACTCCTCGACGTGAGCCAGGGTCGCATCGTCATGGCTGGCCACCGACAGGCCGCGTTCCAGGCAATGCTCGACGATCGCGGCGCGGTAGCGGTCGCTGTACTCCCTGGAGTTGGCCATTTGCAGCTTGATGAACGCGTCCATGGTCTCGTCGTTCAGGTGGTACTTGCCCATGTAGTACTCACGGTACTTGGATTCAAGCACGAACTGGCGCTGGCCCGGCGAGTGGTCCATCACTGACACCAACTGCACCAACGGGTTTTCCACCAGGTCGCGGAACACGCTCAGGGTGTCGGGGTGGCACAGCTCGCAGCGCAGGTGCAGGTGGTGTTCGGCGCGGGTCAGGCCGGCGCTTTCTGCTGCCGCGATGGCATTGAGCATCGCCGGCAGTTTCTGCATGCGGTTGCCCTTGGGGTTCACGTCGCCGATGGACACCGCGTCGAACACCGTGGTGATGCCGGCCGCGATGATCTGCGCATCATGGCTGAGCACCGCCGAGGTCGACGGCCAGTCCACGCCGGGGCGCGGGGTCATGTGTTTTTCCAGGTTGTCGGTGTGCAGTTCCACCAGGCCCGGCAACAGGAAATCCCCGTCAAGGTCCTGGGCCTGGGGCAGTTGGCTGCGGCCTTCGGCGATGTCGACGATCAGCCCGTCACGCAGCACGACGCTGCCAAGGAACATACGGTCAGCCGTCACCAGCCGGGCATTACTGAGGATCTGTTCAGCGGGCATGGGCGTATTCCTCTTGGGCAACAGGCGCGGGGGTCATGTCGAAATGGCGGTCTGCGACCGCTTCACGGGCGGCGCGGTCGTGGAAGATGCCGATCAAGGCCGCGCCGGCAGCCTTGGCTTCGTTCATCAGTTCCAGCACCACCTGGCGGTTGCTGTCATCGAGGGACGCAGTGGGTTCGTCCAGCAGCATCACCGGCCAATCCACCATGAAGCCGCGGGCGATGTTGACCCGCTGTTGCTCGCCGCCGGAGAACGTACCGGGTGCCAGCTGCCACAGGCGTTGCGGGATATTCAGGCGGGTCAGCAGATGCTCGGCGCGCGACTGTGCATTGGCCTTCGACCAGCCACGGGCCAGGGCGGGCTCCATCACCACATCCAGGCAGGCCACCCGCGGGATCACCCGCAGAAACTGGCTGACGTAGCCCAGGGTCTGCTGGCGCACCTGCAACACCTCCCGCGGCTCGGCACCAACCAGCTCCAGCCATTCGCCGAGGTGCTGTACTCGGATGCTGCCGCCCGCCGGCAGATAGTTACCGTACAGGGTGCGCAGCAACGTGCTTTTACCGGCGCCGGACTGGCCATGCAGCACCAGGCACTCACCGCCTTTCACACTGAACCCCACCCCGCGCAGCACGTTCAGCACCACGCCGTTCTGCTGGTGCAAGGTGAAGGTTTTCGAGAGGTCACGGACCTCGATCAAGGCGTTCATCATGGTTGCAATACCGAAGACACCAGCAGTTGAGAGT
The DNA here is from genome assembly GCF_013385435.1 of Pseudomonas sp. F9001. Classification (NCBI taxonomy): domain Bacteria; kingdom Pseudomonadati; phylum Pseudomonadota; class Gammaproteobacteria; order Pseudomonadales; family Pseudomonadaceae; genus Pseudomonas; species Pseudomonas sp. F9001. Next base: position 230,927 of record NZ_JACAPX010000006.1, on the reverse strand, counting down.
AAGGGTGCTGTGGATCGTCGAGGATCTGGTCCGTCAGCCCGGTTTCCACCACGCGCGAGCGGCGCATCACCATCAGGCGGTCGGCCAGCAGGCGCGCCACGGCGAGGTCGTGGGTCACGATCACCACCGCCAGATCCAGCTCGCGAACGAGGCCGCGCAACAGGTCGAGCAAGCGCGCCTGCACCGACACGTCCAGGCCGCCGGTGGGTTCGTCCATAAACACAAGGCGCGGGCTGGAGACCAGGTTGCGGGCGATTTGCAGGCGTTGTTGCATGCCGCCGGAGAAGGTCCGGGGCAAGTCGTCGATGCGCTGCGGGTCGATTTCCACCTGGCCCAGCCAGTCGAGGCCGGCGCCACGCAGTTGCTCATAGTTGCGCACGCCCTGGGCCATCAGGCGCTCGCCGATATTGGCGCCGGCAGAGACCCCCATGCGCAAACCGTCCCGAGGGTTTTGCTCGACAAAGCCCCATTCGGTGCGCAGCAAGGTGCGACGTTCGGCTTCGCTGGCGCTGTACAGATCCAGCCATTCACCGTCCTTGCCGCGATAGCCGATGTGGCCGGCCTGCGGTGGCAGACGCCCGCTGAGCAGCGAGAGCAAGGTGGACTTGCCCGAGCCCGACTCACCAACAATCCCCAACACTTCACCGGGGTACAAATCGAAGCTGACGTCCTGGCAGCCCTTCTCTTCCCCGTACAACAACGACAGGTCACGCACTTGCAAAAGAGGCTGGCTCACTGGTTGTTCTCCTTGACCCGTTGGGCGCAGTACCAGGTGTCGGAACACACAAAACTCTGGGTACCGGCGTCGTCGAGAATCAGCTCATCGAGGAACGATTCATGGCTGCCGCAGATCGCGCAGGTGTGTTCCCACTTCTGCACTTCGAACGGATGGTCTTCAAAGTCGAGGCTGGTGACCTGGGTGTACGGCGGCACCGCGTACAGGCGCTTTTCGCGACCGGCACCGAACAGCATCAGCGCCGGGCTCATGTCGAGTTTCGGGTTGTCGAATTTCGGGATCGGCGAGGGGTCCATCACGTAGCGCTCATCCACCATCACCGGGTAGGCGTAGCTGGTGGCGATATGGCCGAAGGTGGCGATGTCCTCGTAGAGCTTTACGTGCATTACCCCGTAGTCATTCAGGGCGTGCATGGTGCGGGTCTCGGTTTCCGACGGTTCGATAAAACGCAGCGGCTCCGGGATCGGCACCTGGTAGACCATGATCTGATCGGCCTGCAACGGGGTTTCCGGGATGCGGTGGCGGGTCTGGATCACCGTGGCGTCCGGGGTGCTTTCGGTGGTGGCGACGCCCGCGGTGCGCGCAAAAAAACGCCGGATCGACACGGCGTTAGTGGTGTCGTCGGCGCCCTGGTCGATCACCTTGAGCACGTCGTCAGCCCCCAGGATCGCGGCGGTCAGTTGCATGCCGCCGGTGCCCCAACCGTAAGGCAGCGGCATCTCGCGGCCACCGAACGGCACCTGGTAACCGGGGATCGCCACGGCCTTGAGCAAGGCGCGGCGGATCATGCGTTTGGTCTGCTCGTCGAGGTAGGCGAAGTTGTACGCCGGGTCACGCGCAGGCGCTTGAGTCAGGTCATTCATGGCGGGTGCCCTCGGCCGGTTGGCGCAGTTTGCGGATCAGTTCCAGCTCGGACTGGAAGTCCACGTAGTGAGGCAATTTGAGGTGGGAAACGAAGCCCGCCGCCTCGACGTTGTCGCAGTGGGACAGCACGAATTCTTCCTGCTGGGCCGGCGAGACGATCTCTTCGTTGAACTCATTGGCCCGCAGCGAGCGGTCCACCAGGGCCATGCCCATCGCCTTGCGCTCGGCATGCCCGAATGCCAGGCCGTAGCCCCGGGTGAACTGCGCCAGCTCGGTGGCCGAGCCGACGAACTGGTTGACCATCTCGCACTCGGTGACTTCGATGCTGCCCAGGCAAATCGGGAAACCCAGCTCTTCCGGGTCGATCCACACCTCCACATCGCCGATGCGAATCTCGCCGGCGAACGGGTGGTTGCGGCCGTAACCACGTTGGGTCGAGTAACCCAGTGCCAGCAGGAAACCTTCGTCGCCACGGGCCAGGGCTTGCAGGCGCTGGGCGCGGTTGGCCGGGTATTCCAGCGGGTCGCGGGTGATGTCGGCGACGCTGCCGGTGTCGTCGGATTCGTTCTTGATCAGCCCTTCCTTGGCCAGCAAGCCGAGAACCCGAGGGCATGGTTCAAGGGCAGCATCCGGCGTGGTTTGCGGGCCCGGGTATTCACCTTCGGCCAGCAGTGCGAAGTCCAGCAGGCGGTGGGTGTAGTCGAAGGTCGGGCCCAGCAGTTGCCCGCCCGGCACGTCCTTGAAGGTGGCCGACAAACGCCGGCTCAGGGACATCTGCGCGGTGTCGATCGGCAGGCTCGGGCTGAAGCGCGGCAACGTGGTGCGGTAGGCCCGCAGCAGGAAGATCGCTTCCACCAGATCCCCCGCCGCTTGCTTGATCGCCAGTGCAGCCAACTCCGTGTCGTACAGCGAGCCTTCGCTCATTACTCGCGCGACCGCCAGCGGCAGTTGCTCGCGGATCTGCTCCACGCTCAGTTCCGCAATGGAAGTATCGCCCCGGCGTTTTTTCGCCAGCAGGCGGTGGGCATTGTCGATGGCCTGTTCGCCACCCTTGACGGCTACGTACATCAGGCATGCTCCTGTGCAATTCGGGTGCTGCGTGGCAGGCCGATCAGGTGATGGCCGGCGGCGAACAACACGTCCAGGCCACGGGGAAACGTCTCGCGGCGTTGACGTTCCAGCCAGAATGCTTGAGGCACCGGCAGGTTGACCTGACGCTGGGTCTTGATCCCCGGACCGCGCCAGTTCAAGGCGCGACCGGCTTCCAGGTCGGTCAACTGGACCAGCAAGGTGCAGGACTGATCCGGGTAGCGGTCATTGCCGTGGTCGAAGCCGCTGAGGTCGAGCAAGTCCTGTTCACCGAGCAAGGCGAACGCGGCCTCTTCCCGGTTGGCGGTCAGCGGGCAGCCGCAGTGAAAGGCCAGGTTGGCGCGGATCAGCGGCGTGTCGAAGCACGGCGCCAGCCAGAGCGGGGTGTCCATATCCAGCAGCGCCAGGCACAGCGCATAGGTAGCCGGCGCCAGGCCTTCAAGGCTGGGGGCCGCGGGCAAGGACTGGATCAGGCCGGGCTCGGCGAGGGCCTTGAGGGCCCCGCGAAAACCGCGCTGGGCGTCCAGCACCGGGTCTACAAAGGCCGGTTGCAAGCGTTGGGCATTCATCAGTTTTCTCCTCGAACCAGGGTGAAGAACTCGACCTTGGTGGCGGCGGTGTCGGCCTCTTTTTGCGCCCGGCGCTCGGCCTGGGCGTTGGCCAGTGCGCCGATCAGGTCGCTAAGCCAGGGGCTCGGGTGTGCCCCTTGCAAATGCGCATCCGCCAGGGCCGCCAGTTCGGCATGGACCTTGTCGCGCCCGGCCAGGTAGCTGTAGCCGGTGCGCCCGTCTGCCAGGCGCACCACGCAGCGGGTCACGCTCATTTCGCCGAGGTTGAACGGCGCGCCATTGCCGCCCATGCGGCCACGCACCAGGGTCATGCCGATTTCCGGGGCGCGGATCAGTTGGTAATCCACGTCGCGCAGGGCGTCTTCATGGGGCAGCAATTCACTGCGAAAGGCGCGGGCGAGCACGCCGATCCAGTGTTGACGCGGGGACAGGTTCATCGGGGTCTCCATCAGGTCACCACTTGGTACTGGAAGCGATCCGAACGGCTGGTGGACTGCGCCAGCTCCACCGGGCGGCCGTCGCGATCGCGGGAAAGGGTGAATACGGTGAGCGCCGGCAAGTGCCGGGGCATCATCAGCAGTGCGGCTTCGTCGCGGTTGGGCAAACGCGCGCCGATCAGGCTTTGGGTACGGGTCAACGGCATGTCGCGCTCACGCAGGTAGTGGCGCAGCGAGCCGCCGTTGTAGTCCGCCAGCAGCGGCGCATGGCTGGCGCAGTAACGGTGGCGGATCAGGCTGACCGGCTGGTGGTCGAGCTTGCGCAGGGTTTGCAACTCGATCATCGGCGCCATCTCGGCGATGCCCAGTTGCTGGGCCTCTTCGCGGCTGGCAAAGCAGTAGCGGCGCTTGAGCAGCATCGCTTCCACGCCCACGCCTTGGGCCGACAAGGACTGGCTGTAGGAGGTCTCGGCGCCCATCGGGTAAATCAGCGGGCGGTCCAGCACCTGGGTGCCCTTGCCCTGGCGGCGCAACAGGCTGCCTTCGAACACCAGCTCGTCGATGGCGCGGCGCAGGGTGTGGCGGTTGACGCCGAAGCGTTCAGCCAGTTGCACCTCGCCCGGCAGGAATTCACCGGCCTGGTAGCTGCTCAGTTCGCGGCGCAGGATGTCAGCGAGTTCGCGGTACACCGGCTCATCTTGTCTAGACAACTGCATGCTTAAAAAAAGCGCCCTGGGGCACCCCTCCGACGTCAGATGAACTGCTTGCGCAGGCGTTGGGACAGCACGTCGATACAGCTCACCACCACGATGATCACCAGCAGCACCGCGCACGTCTGCACGAACTGGAACGCGCGGATGTTCTCCCAGAGGATCACGCCGATCCCGCCGGCACCGACCATCCCCACCACCGTCGCCGAGCGTACGTTGGCCTCGAAGCGGTAGAGCGCGTAGGACACCCACAGCGGCATCACTTGCGGGATCACGCCGTAGATCACCTCTTGCAGGGCACTGGCACCGGTGGCTCGCACACCTTCAACGGGGCCCGGGTCGATGGCTTCGACGGCTTCGGCAAACAGCTTGGCGAGGACCCCGGTGGTGCTGATCCACAAGGCCAGGACACCGGCAAAAGGACCGAGGCCGACGGCGACCACGAACAACATCGCGAACACCATTTCGTTGATCGAACGGAAGGCATCCATCACCCGGCGCAGCGGCTGGTGAATCCACCATGGGGTGATGTTGTCGGCGCACAGGATGCCCAGGGGCACCGAGCAGACGATCGCCAGCACCGTGCCCCAGAGGGCGATTTGCACGGTGACGATCATCTCCTTGAGGTAGGAGCGCCATTCGTGGAAGTCCGGCGGGAAGAAGTCGGCGGCGAAGGTCGCCATGTTTCCGGAGTCGCGGTACAGCGCCAGCGGGTTCATCTCGGCGCCGTGCCAGGCCCAGGCCAGCAGGATCAGGAACAGGCCCCAGCCCAGGTATTGCGGCCAAGTCCTTTTGCCCACTGCTTCAGCATGCAAGGTAGTCATGGGTCACTCTCGGTGTAGGGTTGGAACTGGGCTTAATGTGGGAGCGGGCTTGCTCGCGAATGCGGTGACTCAGTCGCCGGATGCGTTGAATGACACACCGTATTCGCGAGCAAGCCCGCTCCCACATGAACCCGATTCCTACAGGGGGTTAGCCGTTGGCTGCGGTCTTCTTGTCCAGTTCGGTGATGCGCTCTTGCAGCTTGGCCAGGTCGGCGTCGATGTCGGCAAGCTTCCTGGCCTTGTCAGCCGCTTCCAACTTGTCGTCGGCGCTGATGGTGGTGCGCTGCTTGAACAGTTCCAGTTGGCGGATCGGCAACAACTGGTCGTCGCTGGACTTGAGGAACTTGCCCAGTTGCATGTTCTTCAGCACGGCCTTCTCTTCGTCGGTGTCACCGTAGTTGGCGAAGAAGTCGCGGATCTTGGTCTTCTCGCTGTCGCTCAGGGCCTTGCTCCACACCATCGGGTCGGCCGGGATCAGCGGCGACTTCCAGATCACCTTGAGCATGGCGGCCTTGTCCGGCTGGGTGACTTCCAGGCGGTCCCAGCTTTCGGTGTTGAAGGTGGCGACGTCCAACTGCCCCTTGGCCACGCTCAATGCGTTGACTTCATGGCTGGAGTTGAGGGTGCGCTTGAAGGCGGTGGCGGCGTCGACGTGGTTCTTGGCGAACACGTAGTAGCCAGGCACCAGGTAGCCCGAAGTGGAGTTCGGGTCACCATTGCCGAAGGTCAGGTTCTTGGCGTTCTTGAGCATGTCATCGACGTTGTTGATCGGGCTGTCCTTGCGCACGATCAGCACGCTCCAGTAACCGGCAGCCCCGTTGGCGGCGGCGGTCTGGGCGAAGATTTCGCCGTTGGAACGGTCCACCGCTTCCATCGCGGCCTTGTTGCCCAGCCAGGCCACGTCGACCTTGTTGAAGCGCATGCCCTGGATCAGGCCGGCGTAGTCGGAAGCGAAGGTGGCGTTGATGGTGAGGCCGGTCTTCTTGTGCATGTCATCCAGGAAGGGCTGCCAGATGCTCTTGAGGTTCTGCGAAGACTCGGTGGACATGATGCCGAAATTGATCGCCTTGTCGGCGGCCTGGGCAGTGCCCATGGCCACGCTGGCAAGCAGCACGGCAGACAGAAACACATGACCGATACGGTTCAACATGGAGAGGATTCCTGTGGGTCGTTAGTAAGGTTTCAAGCGCGGGCCAGGGCCAACCGTGCGGGGACGACGGGTGTGCGGGTCTGGTCGGAAAACATCAGGCTGGTGTCGACATCGGCACCGTACAAATCGTTGAGGAACTGGCTGCTCAGCTCGCTGGCCTGGCCATCGAAGTGAATCCGCCCGCCCTTGAGCGCCACGGCTCGCGGGCAATAACGCATGGCGTAATCGACCTGGTGCAGGGTGACCACCACGGTCTTGCCGTCGCGGCCGTTGATGTCGGCGAGGATCTCCATGACCTTGCGCGCCGACTCCGGGTCCAGGGAGGCGATGGGTTCATCCGCCAGGATCACTTCGGCGCGTTGCGTCAAAGCGCGGGCGATTGCCACGCGTTGCTGCTGGCCGCCGGACAAGGTGGAGGCGCGCTGGCTGGCCAGGTCTGCCAGGCCGACGCGGGCCAGGGATTCCATGGCGAACTGTTTTTCCTCGGCATTGAACAAACCGAGGTTGCCGCGCCAGCGCGGCATGCGGCCCAGGCAACCTAGCAGTACGTTGTCGAGCACGCTCAGGCGGTTGACCAGGTTGAACTGCTGGAAGATGTAACCGATGTCGGCGCGCAGGCGCCGCACCTTGCCATTCAACCGCCCGCTGGCCTGCACTTCCCGGCCCAGCACCTTGACGCTGCCGCCGTTGCTCTTGTCGCAACAGGCCAGGCCCGCGAGGTGGCGCAGCAAGGTGGACTTGCCGGAGCCGGAAGCGCCAATCAGCGCGACCATCTCACCGGTGGCAACGGTGAGCTCGAGGTCGACCAGCGCGGATTTCTTCGCAAAGGTCTTGTTCAGATGATCGACATGGATAGCTGGAGTCATGGGCTTCTCTGTCTGGTTGAACAGCCATCCGTGGCTGCGTTTGAGTTCAAACGACAGTAGGCGCGGGCTGTGTCAGCCCTATGACTTGCACATGACTGGAGTAAAACCGTTTGATGAAGGTTTGATGAAAGGTTGGAAGTAGCTGTAGGACGTTGATCGTTCCCAACGCTCTGCGTGGGAATGCCGCCTCGGACGCTCTGCGTCCATTGAAGTTTTGCGCAGTGGTGACGCGGAGCGTCACGGGATGCATTCCCACGCAGAGCGTGGGAACGATCCATACCTAACCTGTGGCGAGGGAGCTTGCTCCCGCTGGGCTGCGCAGCGGCCCCAAGCCTGGGTGACACGGTCTGTCAGATGTACTGAAGTGGCTGACTTGGGCCTGCTTCGCAGTCCAGCGGGAGCAAGCTCCCTCGCCACAAGGTCTTCGCCCGGCATTGGAAATGTACCGGACTGTGGTGCAATAGCTGGCCGCCAATATGTGCAAAAGGACAACGTGATGGGAAAAGAGAAGGCATGTCCGGTCATCCTGCGAACCCGCCAATCCCTGGAAATCCTCGCCTTCAAACACCCACTGGCAGGTCTTCAACTGGTCAAGGGCAGCGTGGAGCCTGGCGAAAGTACCGAGGTTGCGGCAGTTAGAGAGTTGTTTGAAGAGGCCGGGATAACCGGCAAGGTGATACGTGACCTGGGCACTTGGCACTCAGCGTCCACGGGGCATACATGGGCCTTTCATCAATGCCTGATCCCTGAAGACCTGCCAGATACCTGGACCCATTTTGCAGAGGATGATGGCGGCCACGAGTTCCAGTTCTTCTGGCACCCGCTGGCGAGCGAACCGTCAGAAGAGTGGCATCCGGTGTTTAAAGATGCCCTGGAGTTTCTAAAGCCGCGCCTTGCCGAAGTATCGCTTCAGGAATAATCAAGATCCCGGTAGATCGGTGATTTTTCCTACGATCTCTATGGCTTGCAGCAGCCTTAACTCGCCGCTAGCCTCTCCAAGTCGCTGCTCATCAGCGATCGGGTTTGGTCGCCCGGGTTAGAATGGCGCACAGTGCCGCGCAAGCGGCATTATCGTGTTCGCATTATGGCGAGCTGTGCGTGGGAGGGCCCTGGCCCTGCCGGGTTTCCATTCCCTGGTCGACCAACCTGCGTACAGCTCGCCACCCACCTGCTTGGTCGCAGATGTGGTGAGCTCCCACTGAATGGAGAGTCATTGCATGTACAAGGTCACGCCCAATCCGCCAGAAACGTCTGGCTCCAAGTCTGAAAAAAACAAGCTTCAGGACGCTGCCCAGCGGGCCATCGATCACTACCTGAAACCCGCCGAAACCAAAGCGTCCACCAATGAAAAAAACCACTTCAGTCTGTTCACCGTATCAGCCAACGTTGAAACGGAAGCACTGCTGAGCAACGCCTACGAAACACTCCAGTCTGCCAATGCAATGGCGTTGGACCTTTCCGAAAACATTGATGGCAAAGACCGCAGCCTGGTATTGGCGATGCAACAACTGCTGGAGTTGGGATTGTTGTTGGTGGATAGAGCGCTGGATCGAGAGTGCCCGGTGGCCTGATCAAAACCGAAATCCAACTGGCAACATAAATCCAATGTGGGAGCGGGCTTGCTCGCGAATGCAGAGGGTCAGTCAATACATCGGGTGACTGATCCACCGCTTTCGCGAGCAAGCCCGCTCCCACATTTTGATTTTCATCAGGTTCAAACTGCCCGGTGTTATTGAGCGATGCGGGCGCGCAATCGCGGCATCACAAAATCCAGAAACGCCCGCAGCTTCAGCGGCAACGGCGACTGCCCTTTGTGCACCAGGCTAATGGGCAGCGGCGCCGACTCGAACGCCTCAAGCATCACCGCCAACGCCTCCTCCCGCAGCGCATCCGCCACTTGATACGAGAGTACCCGAATCACCCCAACCCCCAACGTCGCCGCCGCAATCGCTGCTTCTGCGGTGTTCACCGACAACCGCGAATGCACCGGTACCGAGAGCCCGGTTTTACCCGCGCCAAATCCCCACGCCCCTTGGGACGCCAGCACTTCGAAGGTGATGCAGTCATGCCCCGCCAAGTCCTGGGGCTCAGCGGGTATGCCGCGAGCGGCCAGGTATGCCGGGCTGGCGCACACCACCCGCCGCACCGCGCCCACCTGCATGGCCTTGAGCGAGCTGTCGGGCAACTCGCCAATGCGCACCGCGACGTCGCAGTGTTCTTCCATCAGGTGCACGACGCGGTCGGTGAGGATCAGGTTGATGTCGATCTCCGGGTACTGCGCGAGGAATTCCGCCACCACCGGCACGATGTGCAGCCGCCCGAAGACCACGGGCGCGGTGACCACCAGTTCGCCCCGGGGCTGGGAATATTCGCCAGTGGCCGCGCGCTCGGCCTCGCTGATGTCTTCAAGAATGCGCCGGCACGCGTCGAGGTAGGAGGCGCCGGCATCGGTCAACGACAGCTGGCGCGTGGTGCGGTGCAGCAGGCGGGTTTTCAGGTGCGTCTCAAGTTCAGCCACCTTGCGGCTGACGCTGGCCAGCGGCATGTCGAGGCGCCGCGCCGCAGCGGTCAGGCTGCCTGCATCAACCACGGCAACGAAGATGGACATGGATTCAAGACGGTTCATGGCAACCTATCAAATTCTGGAAGGATGATTCCAAATCCTAGGGGATTATCCTGCCAAGCGCGAGTGCGTAACGTTGGCCACTCATCTCCTTCCCGGAGATCTGCATTGAAGGAGAGCGCCGTGAGTGGCCTGCCGATGACATCCCAACCTTCCACAGCGCCTGCGGTCGCGCCGCGCGGCAAGATCATCATGATGGCGGTGATCGCCGGCGCGGTGATTACCAATATTTACTGCACCCAGCCGATCCTGCCGCTGATCGCTTCGGACATGGGCGTAGACGTGACCACCGTGGATCTGGTGGCCGGTTCCGCCCTGCTGGGTTTTGCTACCGGGCTGGCGTTGTTGCTGCCGATGGGCGACCGTTTTGACCGCCGCAAGCTGGTGCTGGGGCAGATCGCCCTGGCGTTCTGTTTCGCCCTGGCGGCGGCGTTTTCACCGGGCATCTGGGCGCTGATCGGGGCGTCTTTCGGCTTGGGGATTGTGAGCTGTGTACCGCAGCAACTGGTGCCATTCGCGGCGGTGATGTCGCAGCCCCACGAACGCGGGCGCAATGTGGGCACGGTGGTCAGCGGGATCATGGTCGGCATCCTGCTCGGGCGCACGATCGCCGGCGTAGTCGGTGAGGCTTATGGCTGGCGGGCGGTGTACGCGATGGAGGCGGCCTTCATGATCCCGGTGTGGATCGGTGCCGCCAGGCTGCTGCCACAAGGCGTGCCGAGCACCAACCTGTCCTACCCTCGCCTGCTGGCTTCGCTGTGGCCGCTGATGCGCGACAACAGCCCGATTCGCCAATCAATGATGGTGCAGGCGTTGTTGTGGGCTTGCTTCAATGCGTTTTGGGTGAATCTGGCAGCACTGTTGGCTCATGGGCCATGGCAATTGGGCAGTGCCTGGGCCGGTGGCTTCGGGATTATCGGTGCGGCGGGTGCGTTGGCGGCGTCGCTCGGTGGGCGGGCTTCCGACAGGCTGGGTTCGCGCAAGGTGATTGGGGCGAGTATCGGGATTGTGACCTTGGCGTTCCTGCTGCTGGCGGGTGCCGAGACTTCGATTATCTTGCTGGTGCTGGGGGTGATCGTGCTGGATATCGGCGTGCAGTCGGGCTTGGTTTCCAACCAAACCCGGGCGTTTGCGGTGGACCCGAAAGCCCAGGGCCGCATCAATAGTTTGTACATGACGGCGACGTTTTTTGGCGGTGCGGTGGGGGCGACAGTCAGCGGCTGGTTGATGTCGCGGTTGGGCTGGATGGGGATTGTGGAGTTTGGGGTGATGCTGGGGGTGATTGCCGGGGTGGTCCACTGGACAAGCGCGCCCAGGCAGACTGAGGAGCTGGCGTAATTTCAAATCAAACGAGATTCAAAATGTGGGAGCGGGCTTGCTCGCGAATACGGTATATCAGTGCCCGATTTGTTGGCTGACACGCCGTATTCGCGAGCAAGCCCGCTCCCACATTTGAGCTTTGTTGTTGGGTGGACTGTATTCCAAACCAGCCATGAAAAAGGCGACCCGAAGGTCGCCTTTTTTCATTGCGCGTACTGCTTGCTCAACCCCGGCGGTACGCCATGGACATCGGTCTCTTCCCAAGGCCCGTTCGGGCTGATGGACCGGCTCCAGCCGTTGCTCCAGCGGTAGTAGGTGCGCTGGCGGTAGAACGTATCCGGCTGTTCGTCCAGCACGTACACCTGCATCTTCCCGTCCCAGTGACTGGCCGCACCCGGTGGCGGTGCGAAGGTCGGCGAGGAGCTCGGCACCGGCTTCGACGGTTTGATCACCGGGCTCGAGGGCTGGGTGCTCGGCTGGGTCGACGGCCCTGTCGGTGGAATAGTCGGCCCGGTAGGCGACGGAGGCCGATGGACCGCACAAGCACTCAACCCCAGTACCAGGCTGAGCAGGGTGATACGTGCGATAGCGGTCATGGGCATTTCCTCGAATTATTGGTCCGGACTGTCGATGGTCAGCTGCTGCAGCGCAGTGGTGCTGCTGGCCAGGGGTTGGCTGCGGCCGATCCACTCGCCAGCTGTGGGAACACCTGCGCGGGATATGCGCGCAACCAGTTGGACTTCAGGAAAGTTGGACAGTTTCAACTGCGGCATCATCGCGTCGCTGTCGCTCAGCTCGACGGTGATCGGCAGGTCGGCCACGGTCACGCGCTTGGCCGCCAATGGCGCCGGCGGGCCTTTGACGGCACGGGCGAAGATGAACACGCTGTCGGTCGGCAAGGCCTTGGCCTTCACATCGGCGGCCAGGTCCACCCGCACTTGTATCTGTTTTTCTGCCTTCACGGGCGCCACGCTGCCGCCGCTCTCCTTGAGCTTCTCGGCGGCCCGGTCGATCCCGCCTTGCAGCGCGGCACGGGAATTGTCGTCCGGTGGCAGTTGCGCCAGCAGGCGGTTCCAGTAGTCGATCGCTTCCTGGTAACGCTGGCCTTCAAAGGCGGCGATGCCCAGCAGGCCGAGGCTGGTGACTTCTTTCGGATCGAGTTTCAGTGCTTCGTCGGTCAGGGCCTGGACCTTGGGCGACCACTGTTTGTTGTCGGCAAAGTACTGGGCCTGGGCCCACTGGCCGAGCAACTCGGGCTGGCGACCGGCCAGGGCCACGGTGCGCTCGAAGATTTTCGCCGCATCGGCGGAACGGTCCTGGGCCATGTAGGCGCGACCGAGGAAGTACAGGCCTTCCGGCGAATCCGGCTGGGCCGCTGCGGCGCGCTCCAGGCGGCGGGTCATGTCTTCCATGGACACCGGCGGCTGGGAGAATTCACGGGTCAGTTCGACCTTGTCGCTGGCACCGTAATGCAGGTACAGCGCCACGCCCAGCACCGGCACCAGAAAGGCCGCGAGCAACGGCAACGGTTTGCCGAGGCGCGACTCCCGAGGCTTTTCCACGCCCTCGGTATCCGCCAGCAACTCGCGAGCTGCTTCAGCGCGGCCGCTGTCCAGCTGGGCCGCATCCAGCACGCCTTCGGTCTGCTGGGTTTGCAGTTCCGCCACGCGTTCCTGGTACAGCGCCACGTTCAATGCAGTGCGATCCTCTTCACGCTGGGCACGGCGGCCGCGTAACACCGGGATCAGCAGGAAACTCAAGGCAATCAGAAGCAGCAGACCTGCTGCGAGCCAGAAATCAATCATCAGTTTTTTTGTCCAGCAGTTGGTCGAGGCGTTGACGCTCATCGACGGAAAGCGAGTCCGAGCCATCGGCCGGGGCGACACGACGGCGGCGCACAATCACCGCCATAACGACTAAGCCTGTGAGCAACAACCCGGCGGGGCCGAACCACAGCAGCGCTGTCTTGCCGGTGAGCGCCGGCTTGTAGCGCACGAAGTCACCGTAGCGGTCGACCATGAAGTCGATGATCTGCTGATTGTCCTTGCCCTCGCCGAGCATGCGGAAAATCTCTTTGCGCAGGTCGGCGGCGATCGGTGCGTTGGAGTCGGCGATGTCCTGGTTCTGGCACTTGGGGCAGCGCAGCTCCTTGGTCAGTTCGCGAAAACGCTCGCGGTCTCCGTCCTTGGAAAATTCGTAAGTGTCGATGGCGGCGTGGGCCACGCCGACCATGCTCAAGCCCAATACCGCGGCGGCTAACCAACGCTTCATGGCTTGGCCTCGTCCACCAGCGCCTGGTACTTGGCGGCCAGTTGCTCGCGCCACACCACTTCGTCGATCACGCCCACGTACTTGTCGCGGATCACGCCCTTGGCGTCGATGAAGAAGGTTTCCGGAGCGCCGTACACACCAAGGTTCAGCCCGAGGTTGCCGTCTTCGTCGCGGATATCCAGCTGGTACGGGTTGTGGAATTCAGCCAGCCACTTCAGGGCGGCAGCATTGTCGTCCTTGTAGTTGATGCCGTAGATCACCACGCCCTTCTCCGCCAGCTTGTTCAGCACCGGATGCTCCACGCGGCAGGAAATGCACCAGGTGCCCCACACGTTGACCAGTGCCGGTTTGCCCAGCAAGTCAGCCTGGGTCAGGGTCTTGTCGCCCTGCACCGTCGGCAGCGAGAACGCCGGGAATGGCTTGCCGATCATGGCCGACGGCAGCTCGGCCGGGTCCAGGTACAGCCCGCGATACAGGAACACCGCCACCACCAGAAACGCCGCCAGCGGTAACACCATCAACCAACGCTTCATACCGCCGCTCCTTGCAGACCGAGGGCTTCACGCACCCGGCTCTTGACCTTGACCCGGTAGCGCCGGTCCATCGCTGCCAGCAAACCACCGAAGCCAGTGAGCAGGCCGCCGAACCAGATCCAGCGCACAAACGGTTTGACGTGGACCCGCACGGCCCAGGCGCCATCGCCCAACGGTTCACCCAGGGCGACGTAGAGGTCGCGGGTGAAACCGGCGTCGATCCCGGCTTCGGTCATCATCGAGCTTTGCACGGTGTACAGGCGTTTTTCCGGGTGCAGCACGGCGATTTCCTTACCGTTGCGCACAACGCGTACGGTGCCTTTGTCGGAGGTGAAGTTCGGCCCTTCGAAGTGCTTGGCGCCTTCGAAAATGAAGTGATAGCCGGCCAGGTCCATGGACTCGCCGGGGGCCAGGCGCAGGTCGCGCTCGGCGCTGTTCTGGCTAGACAACACCACACCCAGGGCGCACACGGCGATGCCGATGTGGGCGACCTGCATGCCCCAGTAACTGCGGGTCATGGTCGGCAAGCCTTTGATCAAACCTTTGTGGCGGGTCTTGTCGATCAGGTCGCGTACACCGGCCAGCAATACCCAGGCCGCGAGCATGAAGGTGGCAAGCACGGCCCAGTTGAAGTCGCCGTAGGCAATCCCAGCGATCACCGCCAATGCGGCGCTGCCCAGCAGTACCGGGGTGAGCATGCCCACCAGCCATTTCACCGGGGTGTCTTTCCAGCGCACCAGTACGCCGACCGCCATCACCACCATCAGCAGCGCCATCAAGGGGATGAACAGCGCGTTGAAGTACGGCGGGCCGACGGACAGCTTGGCGCCGCTCAGGGCATCCAGCACCAGTGGGTACAGGGTACCGAGCAGAATCATCGAGGCCGCCACCACCAGCACCAGGTTATTACCCAGCAGCAGGGTTTCCCGGGACCAGAGGTTGAAGCCCACGTGGCTCTTGACCACTGGCGCACGCAGGGCGAACAGCGTCAGGGAGCCGCCGACCACGAACAGCAGGAAGATCAGGATGAACACGCCGCGCTCCGGGTCGGAGGCAAACGCGTGCACCGAGGTCAGCACGCCGGAACGCACCAGGAACGTACCCAGCAGGCTCAGGGAAAACGCGGCGATGGCCAGCAACACGGTCCAGCTTTTGAACACGCCGCGTTTTTCCGTGACTGCCAGCGAGTGAATCAGCGCGGTGCCCACCAGCCAGGGCATGAAGGAGGCGTTTTCCACCGGGTCCCAGAACCACCAGCCGCCCCAGCCGAGTTCGTAGTAGGCCCACCACGAGCCCAGGGTGATGCCGATGCCGAGGAATGCCCAGGCGACGATGGTCCACGGCCGCGACCAGCGCGCCCAGGCCGCATCGAGACGCCCGCCGAGCAAGGCGGCGATGGCGAAGGCGAAGGCGACCGAGAAACCGACGTAGCCCATGTAGAGCATCGGCGGGTGCACGATAAGGCCGATGTCTTGCAGCAGCGGGTTGAGGTCGTGCCCGTCGACCGGGATCTGCGGCAGGATGCGGGTGAACGGGTTGGAGGTCATGATCAGGAACAGCAGGAAGCCGATGCTGATCATGCCCATCACCGCCAGCACCCGGGCCAGCATCACTTGCGGCAGTTGGCGGGAGAAGATCGACACGGCAAAGGTCCAGCCGCCGAGGATCAATGCCCACAGCAGCAACGAACCTTCATGGGCGCCCCACACGGCGCTGAACTTGTAGTACCAGGGCAAGGCGCTGTTGGAGTTATTGGCCACATACGCGACAGAAAAGTCGTCGGTCATGAAGGCGTAGGTCAGGCAACCGAAGGCGAATACCAGAAAGGCGAACTGGCCCCAGGCAGCCGGCTGGGCCAGGCTCATCCACAGGCGGTCACCGCGCCAGGCGCCCAGCAACGGGACCACGGCCTGGACGATGGCAAAGCACAGGGCGAGGATCATCGCCAGCTGGCCCAGCTCCGGAATAAACAGTGCGGACGTCATGACTTAGCCCTCCTTGGCAGGGGTCGGGGCGGATTGGCCGCTGTCTTTGAGGGCCTTGGTGACTTCCGGCGGCATGTATTTTTCATCGTGCTTGGCCAGCACTTCATCGGCCACCACCACGCCGTCGGCGTTGAGCTTGCCGAGGGCGACGATGCCCTGCCCTTCGCGGAACAGGTCCGGGAGGATGCCGCGGTAGGTGATGGTCACGGACTTGTTGAAGTCGGTGACGATGAACTTGACGTCCAGGGAGTCGCCGGAGCGTTGCAACGAGCCTTTCTCGACCATGCCACCGGCACGGATTCGGGTATCCAGCGGCGCTTCGCCGTTGGCGATCTGGGTCGGGGTGTAGAACAGGTTGATGTTCTCCCGCAGGGCGCTCAGGGCCAGGGTCACGGCAATGCCGACACCGGCCATGATGGCCAGGATGATCAACAGACGCTTTCTACGCAGCGGATTCACTTTTCGGTCTCCCGGCGCAAACGACGCGCCTCTTGTTGCAGGTAACGCTTGCGGGCCAGGATCGGCGCGGCGACGTTGAGGGCCAGCACCGCCAGGCAAATGCCATAGGCCGTCCAGACGTACAGGGCGTGATGGCCCATGGCGAGAAAATCACTGAAAGAGTTGAAGCTCATCCACGGGCTCCCAGGCTGTTTTGCACTTCGGCCTTGACCCAACTGGTGCGGGCTTCACGCTTGAGCACTTCGAGGCGCATGCGCAGCAGCAGCACGGCGCCGAAGAAGCAGTAGAACCCCAGCACCATCAGCAGCAGCGGCGCCCACATTTCCACGGGCATTGCCGGCTTTTCGGTGAGGGTGAAGGTGGCGCCCTGGTGCAGGGTGTTCCACCACTCCACCGAGTATTTGATGATCGGGATGTTGATCACGCCGACGATCGCCAGCACCGCGCAGGCCTTGGCGGCGCTGTCACGGTTGCTGATGGCGTTGCCCAGGGCGATCAGGCCGAAATACAGGAACAGCAGGATCAGCATCGAGGTGAGTCGCGCATCCCATACCCACCACGAACCCCAGGTCGGCTTGCCCCAGATCGCACCGGTGACCAGCGCCACGGCGGTCATCCAGGCACCGATGGGCGCGGCGCATTGCAGGGCCACATCCGCCAGTTTCATCTTCCACACCAGGCCGACGATGCCGCACACCGCCAGCATCACGTAGCAGGACTGGGCCAGCATCGCGGCGGGCACGTGGATGTAGATGATGCGAAAACTGTTGCCTTGCTGATAGTCCGGCGGCGCAAAGGCCAGGCCCCAGACCAGGCCGATGCCGATCAGCAATACCGCGGCGATGCTCAACCACGGCAGCAGTTTGCCACTGATGCCGTAAAACCATTTGGGCGAGCCGAGCTTGTGAAACCAGGTCCAGTTCATGCTGTTTCCATCACGGTTGCTTCTCGTCGTTGCGAGAAGCTTAGGGTCTTTACTGGTTAAGGTTCTATCGCTTAACCAGACCTCATTATTCGCCGACGCTGATCTTCAGGCCAGCCGCTATAGCAAAGGGTGTCAGGGTTACCGCCAGGGCGGCCAGGCTGCCAAGCCACAGGAGGTAACCGGTCGCCGGCATGCCCTGGAGCGCGGCTTGCAACGCGCCGCTGCCCAGGATCAACACCGGGATATACAAAGGCAAGATCAGCAGGGCCAACAACAGGCCACCGCGTTTCAAACCGACGGTCAGTGCCGCACCTACGGCGCCCAGTAGACTGAGAACCGGCGTGCCAAGCAACAAGGAAAGGAGCAACACCGGCAGGCATTCGGTGGGCAACCCCAGCATCATCGCCAGCAGCGGCGCGAGCAATACCAGCGCCAGGCCGGAAAACGCCCAGTGTGCCAGTACCTTGGCCAATACCAGAAGTGGCAGGGGGTGCGACGAAAGGACCCACTGTTCGAGGGAACCGTCTTCAAAATCACTGCGAAACAGCCCGTCCAGCGAGAGCAGGACTGACAAAAGCGCCGCCACCCAGACCAGTCCCGGAGACAAGGTTTGCAACAGTTTAGTCTCGGGGCCCACCGCCAACGGGAACAGCGCGATCACAATCGCGAAGAACACCAGCGGGTTGGCCAATTCGGCCGGACGGCGACAGAGTAACCGCGCTTCGCGGGCGACCAACAGGGCAAATACGCTCATACCGCCCACCGGCCCAGGTCGAGGTCGCGGTAACCGGCGGGCATGCGCGTCAAGGTGTGGTGAGTGGTCAGGACAACCATGCCGCCCTGCTCGCAGTGCGCGGCAAGGTGTTCTTCCAATTGGGCAACGCCTTGTTTGTCGAGGGCGGTGAAGGGTTCGTCGAGAATCCATAGCGGCGGGCCGTCGAGATACAAACGGGCCAGGGCCACGCGGCGCTGCTGGCCGGCGGACAGGGTGTGGCAGGGAACGTCCTCGAAACCCTTGAGGCCAACCGCGGCCAGCGCCTGCCAGATCGCCTCGCGGCTGGCGGGATGATGCAGGGCGCTGAGCCAACTGAGGTTTTCTTCAGCGGTAAGCACATCCTTGATTCCGGCGGCGTGGCCGATCCAGATCAGGTTGCGCGCCAGCTCGGTGCGCTGCTCGTGCAACGGTTTGCCGTTGAGCCGCACTTCGCCCGCCGTCGGCTGCATCAGACCGGCCAGCAGGCGCAACAGGCTGGTCTTGCCGCTGCCGTTGGGGCCGCTGACCTGCACCATGTCGCCGCCCGCCAGACGCAGTTCGAGGTGTTCGAACAGCATCCGCAGGTCACGTTCACAGGCGAGCGCTACGGCTTCTAGAAGAGGGCTGGTCAAGAGATCGCGGGCCTTTACGGTTCAAGTCGGCGGTGGAACGGCCGTTAAAGAGATGCACATTAACTGCTTTGGCGACCGTTTTTAGAGAGCTGGATCAATCAGTTGTGTTGTTTTTAACGCTCTCTTTGAAGACGGGCGGCATTATACATGTGATGCCCTACTCTAAAGAGGGCAATTTCCCCTGAGACGGCGCGCACGATGACCGGTGAGATCAATCTTCCCACGCTCCCCCCGACGCTTCCGGCCGGGCCTGCGCCCGCGCCTGCAGCGGGCGAGCTGCTGAAACTGCTGGAGCCGCAGACCGGCCTGATCGACCCCGGAAAAACCGTAAATGCCGAGGTGCTGGCACTGAAACAAGGCGGTGATGCGTTTCAGTTGCTGCTCAAGCTGACCCTGGAAGGCGGCCGGCAAACCCTGGTGCAGGCCAGCAGCAGCCAGCCGCTGCCGCTGGGTACCCAGGTGGAAGTCAGCCAGACGCCGTCGGGCAATTTGTCCATCAGCCTGCAGCAGGCCCTGAGTTCCAGCGTCGCTGCGCTGACGCGTATCGACACCAGCCAGTTACCGGTGGGCACCCTGCTGCAAGGCAAGGTGCTGACCACCCAGGCGCTGCCACAGGGCGCCAACCAGCCGGTGGTGTATCGCTCACTGGTGTCGGTGCTCAATAACGTCCTCAGCGGCGCGACCCTGACCGTCGAAAGCCCGCAGCCCTTGCGCGTCGGCAGCCTGCTCAGCGCCGTGGTGCAAAGTGCGCAGACCTTGAGCTTTGTACCGCTGAGCGGGCGCCAGGACCAATTGGCCGTGGCCCAGCAACTCTCCACCCAGCAAAGCCGCCAGGGCTCGCTGGACGTGGTGTTCACCGCGCTGCAAAGCCTGCCGGCGACCAGCAGCGACAGCACCGGGGCCGACCTGCGCGCCGCCGCCGAGCGTTTGCTCGCCGGCCTGCCCGACCTGGCCCAGGCCAGCAACCCCAAGGTGCTGGCGCAACTGATCCAGAACAGCGGGACCTTCCTCGAAGCCAAGTTGCTGGCCGGGCAAAACCCGCAGATACCGCCGCTGGACATGAAAGGCGCGCTGCTGCGCTTCGTCGCCGACCTGCTGCCATCCCTGCCCGCCAGCACCAATCTGAATGCGATCCTCGCTGCCAACACCCTGGCGCAGTTGCTGCCCAGCTTCGTACGCAGCCCGCTGGGCACCCTCGGCCAGGTCGGCGCCAGGCAGGCGCCCGCAGGCTTTCCGCTGCCCGATCGGCTGATGCAACGCCTGGAAGGTGAAAGTGACCTGGAAAACCTGCTGCGCCTGGCCGCCGGGGCCGTCTCCCGCCTGCAAAGCCATCAGCTGTCGAGCCTGGAGCAGACCGGTACCACCGCCGAAGGCAAGCTCTTGACCACCTGGCAGCTGGAAATCCCCATGCGCACCTTGCAGGACATCGTGCCGTTGCAGGTCAAGTTCCAGCGGGAAGAACCGGCGCCCGACAAGGAACAGCCGGAACGCAAGGACAGCAAGGATCCCAAGCAAATGCTCTGGCGCGTGGAAATGGCGCTCGACATGGAGCCGCTCGGCCCGTTGCAGGTCCAGGCGCAACTGAGCCAGGGCAAACTGTCGAGCCAGTTGTGGGCGACCCGGCCCTTCACCGCCAGCCTGATCGAAAGCCACCTGGGCAGCCTGCGCGAGCGCCTGGTGTCGTCGGGACTCAACGTCGGCGACCTCGACTGCCACCTCGGTACCCCGCCACGGGGCCCGAAAACCGGGCTTGAACAACGCTGGGTGGATGAAACCGCATGAAAAACCCCAACCCGCCCCGCCAGGCCATCGCCCTCAAATACGACGGGCAACAAGCGCCGACCCTGACCGCCAAGGGCGACGATGCCCTGGCCGAAGCCATCCTCAAGCTGGCCCGGGAGAACGAAGTCCCGATTTACGAAAATGCCGAGCTGGTCAAATTACTGGCACGCATGGAGTTGGGCGACAGCATCCCGGAAGAGCTGTACCGCACCGTCGCCGAGATCATCGCGTTTGCCTGGACGCTGAAGGGCAAGTTCCCGGTGGGCTACGACCCGGACGCGGGGCCGGTGGAGCGGGATGTGACGGAAAGAGGCGACGATTATTAAGGTGGGAGCCGGCTGATCGTTCCCACGCTCTGCGTGGGAACGCCGCCTCGGACGCTCCGCGTCCAACCGGCGCTGCAACTTCAAGTCTTGCGCAGGGGTGACGCGGAGCGTCACGGGATGCATTCCCACGCAGAGCGTGGGAATGATCAGTTGCGGTGGGTGGTGTATAGCAATTATATCTTTCGAGGTATAGATTATCCCGAACCCGATAGTTCAGGATAAACCCATGAGCCCTACCCGCCCGATTCTCAGTCGAAAGCTACTCGCCGAAGCGCTCGCCCGTGATCTGGCAGGCGAGTCATTTGCCGACTACAGCTCCGGCATGTTCCTCGCGGCTCCGCGCCGTACCGGCAAGAGTACGTTCCTGCGCAACGACCTTATCCCCGAGTGCAAGGCCCGGGGCTGGCTGCCGGTGTACGTGGACCTGTGGATGAACCGCGAAATCGACCCCGCCGAACTGATCTCCGGCGCTATCGGCAAAGCCCTGGGCGAGTTCGAAAGCGCAGTGAGCAAGGCGGCCAAGAAAGCCGGTATCGAGAAGATCAGCCTGTTGCGCACCTTGAGTTGGGACTTCACCAAACCGCAATTGCCCGCCGGCACCACGCTCAGCCACGCGCTGGACGTGCTGCACCAGGTCTCGGGGCAAATGATCGTGCTGATCGTCGACGAAGCCCAGCACGCCCTCAACAGCGAAGGTGGGGTGAACGCCATGTTCGCCCTCAAGGCGGCACGGGATCATCTCAACGGCAGCAGCACGGCCGATGGCCTGCGCCTGGTCTTCACCGGCTCCAGCCGGGACAAACTGGCCAACCTGGTACTCAAGAGCAAACAACCGTTCTTCGGCGCCCATATCACGCCGTTCCCGCTGCTGAGCCGGGATTTCGTCGAGTTCGTGACGGACCTCTGGAACCAGCGCCTGGCCGCGACCAACCAGTTCAACCTGGAGGACATGGACTATGCCTTCCAGCTCGTTGGCCGGCGCCCGGAAATGCTCAACACACTACTGACCGAAGTGAGCGTGGGTCTTGGCGAGGCCAGCAACCTTGGCGAGTTGCTGAGGACCGGGGCACTCAATCACCAGGCCGGCATCTGGAGCGATTACGAGAGCGCCTACAACGACCTCTCGCCGCTGCAACAGGCGGTACTTGAAGTGATGGGCGAACGAACCCTGGGCAAGCAGGCGTTCTCGCCTTTTGCGGAGAAAACCTTCCAGGATGTGAACCGCAAGCTGGAACAGGCCCAGGTCGAGCCGAACGCCAGCACACCAAACGTGCAGAAAGCACTGGAAGTGCTGCGGGAGAAGGAGTTGGTCTGGAAAGCCAACCGTGGTGAATATGCTTTGGAGGACTCGACCATGGCCGAATGGCTGAGCAACCGGCACCGGCTATAAGCTGCAAGCAATACCGCTTGCAGCTCGTAACCTTCAGTTGTCCTTGTGCAACCGGCTCATCAACTGCGCTTCAGCCTGGGTCAACCCGCAGGACTGGGTCAGCTCATCCACCGTGGCGCCCATGCCCACCAGCTTCGCCGCCTGGGCGAATGAGAGGCTCGACGGGTCACGCTGCTCGAGTGCCGACAGCTTGTCCGGCAACGGCGCCAGCACCGAACGCAGCTCGTGCACTTCATCACCCACACGCACCGCACTTTGCTGGAAGTGGTCGACCCGCTTGGCCAGCTCCAGGATCCGCCGGTCGCGCACAGCGTCGCGCTCGACTTGTCGAGTGGCCAATTCCCGTTGCTGGCGAACATAACGCAGCAGGAAGCCCAGGGTCCCGGCCCAAAGGATGGCCAGGACGATCACCGCTACCTCAAGAAACAATCAGATATTCTCCAGGTCCTGCCACTCTTCTTCGCTCATCATCTTGTCCAGCTCAACCAGAATCAGCAGTTCGCCGTTCTTGTTGCAGACACCCTGGATGAACTTGGCCGATTCTTCGTTGCCGACGTTCGGCGCAGTCTCGACTTCGGATTGGCGCAGGTAAACCACTTCCGCTACGCTGTCGACCATGATCCCGACCACTTGCTTGTCGGCTTCGATGATCACGATGCGGGTGTTGTCGTTGACTTCGGTCGGCACCAGGCCAAAACGCTGGCGGGTGTCGATCACAGTCACCACGTTGCCGCGCAGGTTGATGATGCCCAGCACATAGCTTGGGGCACCCGGAACCGGAGCGATTTCGGTGTAGCGCAGCACTTCCTGCACACGCATCACGTTGATGCCGTAGGACTCGTTGTCCAGCTTGAAGGTGACCCATTGCAGGATTGGATCATCCACCAGACCTTGTGCGGACACTGACTTGTTCATACTCCAGACCCCTTCAAATACCGTTGGTTACGGTGTGTGTTCTTGGGCAGCGCCGTAGCGCTGCTGCTTGTTATCAAGTGCGTTTGTTCAGCGGCATGGCTTTTACCGCGCCGCTGGCAATCAACTCCGCCAGTTCGGCGACATCCAGCAACGCGCACATGTGCTCGATCACAGTGCCCGCCAGCCATGGCCGCTGGCCCCGGTGGCTGCGCCATTTGATTTCGTTCGGGTCCAGGCGCAATGAGCGGCTGACCTGATGCACCGCCAGCCCCCACTCGTAGCCCTGGACCGAAATAACGTATTGCAGGCCCTGGCGGAAGTCATCGCGGTAGCGGTCGGGCATCACCCAACGCGCGGTGTCCAATACCTTCAAGTTGCCCTGCTGGCTCGGCAGGATCCCGAGGAACCAATCCGGCTGGCCGAACAACGGCGTCAACTCCTGGCCTTCCAGGGAGTAGATCGAACCCAGGCACACCAGCGGCACGGCCAGGGTCAACCCGGCCACATCGAACAGCAAACATTCGAACGGCTCCGCAGCCCACACCGGGCGACCGTCGCCTTGTACCGGCGGCGGCGTGATGCTCGGCGGGAGGTGAACCTCAACCACCGGCTCCACCACTACAGGCGCAATCACCACAGGCTCGACGGGCACAGCAACCGGTACAGGAACGGCTAAGGGAACCACCAACGCATCACGGGCCTGCTCTTCCAGGACCGCCAGCTGAAACTCGTCCAGGGCAGCAGGTTCAGGCTCGATGACTTCATCGAGGATCAGAATCGGCTCCGGCATGTCCTCGGTGGCGTCCTGGAGCAAAGCGTCCAGGTAGGACTCCAGCGCCAGTTGCGGCCGGGTCTTGAAATCAACGGGACGGTTCATCTGTATGCCCACGCGCAAGCCCCATCAACCCTGTATTCAGAGGTTATCGGCCTGTGGGTGTCCGGACTTGAATCGAGAGCCGGTTTTGTCGCGAAAACTGCGGCGTCTGCATCGCTGGCAAGCCAGGCTCCTACAATGACCATCACGCCACCTGCGCCACAAGTTGCTGGGACAACAGGTGCTTGAGCAACGCCCGATACGCCAGCACCCCACGGCTCTTGCCGTCGAACTGCGACGGCGTCAGCCCTGCCCGGCTCGCATCCCGCAGGCGCGTGTCCACCGGGATGTAGCCTTGCCAGATAGTGTCCGG
Source organism: Pseudomonas sp. F9001 (assembly GCF_013385435.1). Taxonomy (NCBI): domain Bacteria; kingdom Pseudomonadati; phylum Pseudomonadota; class Gammaproteobacteria; order Pseudomonadales; family Pseudomonadaceae; genus Pseudomonas; species Pseudomonas sp. F9001. The sequence goes on along the minus strand of NZ_JACAPX010000006.1, from coordinate 206,580 downwards.
ATAAGCATCGCGCAATACCCGCAAGGTGCCGAGGGACGCCTGGGTACGGCGGTCAAACAGGGTCGGCACGATGCTGAACGGCAGCGCCTGCTTGCGCGAGCGGTTGATCATCGCCAGGGTGCTGACCATGCGCTCCAGGCCCTTGACGGCCAGGTGCTCGGTCTGCACCGGGATCACCAGCTGTTGGCTGGCGGCCAGGGCGTTGACCATCAGCACGCCGAGCAACGGCGGGCTGTCGATGATCGCGTAGTCGAAGTCCTGCCACAGCTGCGCCAGGGTCTTGGCGATCACCAGGCCCAGGCCGCTCTGCCCCGGCGACTGGCGCTCAAGGGTGGCCAGGGCGGTGCTGGACGGCAACAGCGAGATCTTTTCATTGCTGGTAGGCAGCAACAGTTGCCCCGGCAAGTCGGCCGGCACGCTGCCCTTGTGCAGGAACAGGTCGTAGCAACTGTGTTCCAGGGCATCCGGGTCATAGCCGAAATAGCTGGTCATGGAGCCGTGGGGGTCCAGGTCGACCACGACCACACGCTTGCCGGCCTCGGCCAGCAAGCCGGCCAAGGCGATGGACGTGGTGGTTTTACCGACACCACCCTTTTGATTGGCAACTGCCCAGACTCTCATTCGGATTGTTCCTCCCGGCAGGCACAGGCTCGACCGAGAAATTGCATGGGGTTATAGAGCCGGTGACGGAGAATTGACGGCACTCCCGCGAACCGGCGCCTTTACGGGCGCTGGTGCAGTTTGTGTGCCAGCCCGCTTCAAGGCGGCATCCGGTGTTGCATTGGCAGTGCCGGTACCGGTCAGGCTGCGGCGCACGTCCAGGTTGCGCGACACCACCAGCACCACCCGACGGTTGCGCGCACGGCCTTCCGCCGTGGCGTTATTGGCCACCGGCTGGAACTCGCCGTAACCCACCGACGCCAGGCGCCCGGGGTTCACACCCTGCATCGCGAGCATTCGTACAATACTCGCCGCCCGGGCCGAAGACAGCTCCCAGTTGGTCGGGTACTGCGCGGTACTGATCGGCAGGTTATCGGTAAAGCCTTCAACGTGGACCGGGTTTTCAAACGGCTTCAGGATCGCCGCCACCTTGTCGATGATGGTAAACGCCTGGTCGCTGGGCATTGCATCGGCACTGGCGAACAGCAGGCTGGAATTGAGCTCGATCTCGACCCACAACTCATTGCCGCGCACGGTCATCTGGTTGGAGCTGATCAGGTCGCCAAAGGCCGCGCTGATGTTATCGGCGATGCTTTTCAGCGGGTCGCTGGTGCCACCGATGCCGGCGGCGGTTTCATCGCTGTCGTTGACCAGCGGCTTGGCCGGGGTCACGGTCTTGGGGCGTTCTTCGCCAATGGGTATCGGCTTGAGGGCGCGGTCAGCGTCGTTGAACACGCCAATCAGCGCCTGGGAAATGACTTTGTACTTGCCTTCGTTGATCGAGGAAATGGAGTACATCACCACAAAAAACGCGAACAGCAACGTAATGAAGTCGGCGTAGGACACCAGCCAGCGTTCATGGTTGACGTGTTCTTCAGGCTCGCGGCGGCGACGGCTCACAACAAATACCTCCCATCAATCCATGAAGCCCTGGAGCTTCAATTCGATGGAGCGCGGGTTTTCACCCTCGGCAATCGAGAGGATGCCTTCGAGCAACATCTCGCGATAACGCGACTGGCGCAGGGCGATCGACTTGAGCTTGCTGGCCACCGGCAACAACACCAGGTTGGCACTGGCCACGCCGTAGATGGTGGCGACGAACGCCACGGCAATCCCGCTGCCCAGTTGCGACGGATCGGCCAGGTTGCCCATCACGTGGATCAAGCCCATCACCGCACCGATGATGCCGATGGTCGGCGCGTAGCCGCCCATGCTTTCAAAGACTTTGGCAGCGTTGATGTCGCGGCTTTCCTGGGTGTAGAAGTCCACTTCGAGGATGCTGCGAATCGCTTCCGGCTCGGCGCCGTCCACCAGCAGTTGCAGGCCTTTGCGTGCGTAGCTGTCGGGCTCGGCATCGGCCACGCCTTCCAGCCCGAGCAGGCCTTCCTTGCGCGCCGTGAGGCTCCAGTTGACCACGCGGTCGATGCCGCCCGGCAAGTCGACACGCGGCGGGAAGATAATCCAGATGAGGATCTGCATCGCGCGCTTGAACGAACTCATGGGCGACTGCAACAACGCCGCGCCCACGGTGCCGCCGATCACGATCAACGCCGCCGGGCCGTTGGCCAGAGCGCCCAGGTGGCCGCCTTCGAGGTAGTTGCCGCCGATAATCGCGACAAACGCCATGATGATGCCAATCAGGCTCAATACATCCATCAGAGGCAAGCCTCCACCAGGTGCTTGCCGATGTCGTCCAGGCTGTAGACGGCGTCGGCCAGGTCGGCCTTGACGATGGCCATGGGCATGCCATAGATCACGCAGCTGGCTTCATCCTGGGCCCAGATCGCGCTGCCGCCCTGCTTGAGCAGGCGCGCGCCTTCACGGCCGTCGGCGCCCATGCCGGTCAACACCACCGCCAAAACTTTGTCGCCGTAGGATTTGGCCGCAGACCCGAAGGTGATATCCACACACGGCTTGTAGTTCAGGCGTTCGTCACCCGGCAGGATTTTGATCGCACCACGGCCATCGACCATCATCTGCTTGCCACCGGGGGCCAGCAGCGCCAGACCCGGACGCAGGATGTCGCCATCCTCGGCTTCCTTGACGCTGATGCGGCACAGCTTGTCCAGGCGCTCGGCGAACGCCTTGGTGAACGCGGCCGGCATGTGCTGGATCAACACGATCGGCGCCGGGAAGTTGGCCGGCAATTGGGTCAACACCCGCTGCAAGGCCACCGGGCCGCCGGTGGACGTACCGATGGCCACCAGTTTGTAGGCCTTGCGCTTGGGCGCAGGTGAGTGCGCGGCGGGCGCAGCCGTACGCACCGGGGCGGCGGCCGGGCGCGCAACCGGTGTCGGCGCCGGGCGACCAAAGGTGCTCGGGGCGGCCGGTGGCGGCGTAACGGGTGCGGGCGCCGGCGCACTGAACAGGCTGCGACGGTTACTGCGGGAGATGCTGTGCACCTTCTCGCAGAGCATCTGCTTGACCTTCTCGGGGTTGCGCGAGATGTCTTCGAAATTCTTCGGCAGGAAGTCCACCGCGCCGGCATCCAGCGCATCCAGGGTCACCCGGGCGCCTTCGTGGGTCAGCGAGGAGAACATCAACACCGGCGTCGGGCAGCGCTGCATGATGTGCCGCACCGCCGTGATGCCGTCCATCATCGGCATCTCGTAGTCCATGGTGATCACGTCCGGCTTGAGGGCCAGGGCCTGATCGATCGCCTCTTTGCCGTTGGTGGCCGTGCCGACCACCTGGATATTGGAATCCGATGAAAGAATTTCCGAGACGCGGCGGCGGAAGAAACCCGAATCGTCCACCACCAGGACCTTGACTACCATAAACACTCCGTTAGGCCGGGCGAGGGACAACCGCCCTGCCCGGGCCGAATCAAATACGCCGTGCGGCGTAACGCTTGAGCATGCTCGGAACATCCAGAATCAGCGCGATCCGACCGTCACCGGTAATGGTCGCACCCGACATGCCCGGGGTTCCCTGCAGCATTTTGCCCAAAGGCTTGATGACCACTTCTTCCTGGCCCACCAGTTGATCGACCACGAAGCCGATACGCTGGGTGCCCACGGAAAGAATCACCACATGGCCTTCGCGCTGCTCTTCATGCTTGGCCGAAGCCACCAGCCAGCGCTTGAGGTAGAACAGCGGCAACGCCTTGTCGCGCACGATCACCACTTCCTGGCCGTCCACAACGTTGGTGCGCGACAGGTCGAGGTGGAAGATTTCGTTGACGTTGACCAGCGGGAAGGCGAACGCCTGGTTGCCCAGCATCACCATCAGGGTCGGCATGATCGCCAGGGTCAACGGCACCTTGATGACGATCTTCGAGCCCTGGCCCTTGGTCGAGTAGATGTTGATCGAGCCGTTGAGCTGGCTGATCTTGGTCTTCACCACGTCCATGCCCACGCCACGGCCCGACACGTCGGAAATCTCGGTCTTGGTGGAGAAGCCAGGGGCGAAGATCAGGTTGTAGCACTCGGTGTCGGTGAGGCGGTCGGCGGCGTCCTTGTCCATCACCCCACGCTTGACTGCAATGTTGCGCAGTACCGTGGGGTCCATGCCTTTGCCGTCATCGGTGATCGACAGCAGGATATGGTCGCCTTCCTGTTCGGCCGCCAGGATCACTTTGCCCTGGCGGTTCTTGCCCGAGGCTTCGCGCTCTTCCGGCGTCTCGACACCGTGGTCGACCGCGTTGCGCACCAAGTGGACCAGCGGGTCGGCCAGGGCCTCGACAAGGTTTTTGTCGAGGTCGGTTTCTTCACCCACCAGTTCCAGGTTGATCTCTTTCTTGAGCTGGCGTGCCAGGTCGCGAACCAGGCGCGGGAAACGCCCGAAGACTTTCTTGATCGGCTGCATCCGGGTCTTCATGACGGCGGTCTGCAGGTCTGCGGTGACCACGTCGAGGTTCGACACGGCCTTTTGCATGGCCTCGTCGCCACTGTTCAGGCCCAGGCGCACCAGGCGGTTACGCACCAGCACCAGTTCGCCGACCATGTTCATGATGTCGTCCAGGCGCGCGGTATCAACCCGCACGGTAGTTTCGGCTTCACTGGCCGGTTGCTTGTCCGGGGCCGGGGCAGCCGCGGCAGCCCGGGCCGGGGCTGGAGCCGGAGCCGGAGCCGCTTTCGCTGCGACAGGCGCGGCTGCCTTGGCGGCAGGAGCCGGTGTTGCGACAGCCGCGGCAGCAGCCGGTGCAGCAGCGCCGACCACTTCGGTGAACTTGCCCTTGCCGTGCAGTTCATCCAGCAGGGCTTCGAATTCGTGATCGGAGATCAGTCCATCGGCGGCCGGCGCAGCAGCGGGTGCCGCAGGCGCGGCGGCCGTTGCGGCGACTTCCGGCAGAGCCTCGGCGGCAAACGAGCCTTTGCCGTGCAACTGGTCCAGCAGCGCTTCAAATTCGTCGTCGGTGATTTCATTGCTGACGGGCGCCGCGGCTTCCGTTGGCGCTGGCGCTGCGGCCACCGCGTCCGGGGCAAACTGGCCCTTGCCGTGCAACTGGTCGAGCAACGACTCGAACTCGGCGTCGGTAATGTCTTCGGTGGTCGGCACCATGGCCGGCGCACTGGCTGCCGGCGCTTCGGCTTCGGCCTTGACGGCGTTCAGCGAGTCCAGCAGTTGTTCAAATTCGCTGTCGGTCACGTCGCCCGCAGGCTCGGCAACCGGCTCAGCCACTGCTTCCACCACGGGAGCGTTGGCCGCAGGTTCCGCCAGGCGCGCCAGGGCGGCCAGCAGTTCCGGCGTGGCGGCAGTGATCGGTGCGCGCTCGCGCACTTCACTGAACATGCCGTTGACCGCGTCCAGTGCTTCCAGGATCACGTCCATCAGTTCCGAGTCGACGTGCCGCTCACCCTTGCGCAGGATGTCGAACACGTTCTCGGCGATGTGACAGCACTCCACCAGCTCGTGGAGCTGGAGGAAGCCGGCGCCCCCTTTTACAGTATGAAAACCGCGAAAAATTGCATTGAGCAGGTTCGCATCATCCGGTCGGCTTTCCAGCTCGACCAGTTGTTCGGACAGTTGCTCTAAAATTTCGCCGGCCTCTACAAGGAAATCCTGAAGGATTTCTTCATCGGCGCCGAAGCTCATGGGTGTGCTCCTTAGAAGCCTAAACTGGACAGCAAATCGTCTACGTCGTCTTGCCCGGATACAACGTCTTCACGTTTATCGGCATGAATCTGCGGACCTTCACCCTTGGCGAGGTGTTTTTGTGGATCTTTTTCAGAAAGGATCGCTGCGCGGTCATGTTCGATGCCGGCAAACCGGTCGACCTGGCCCGCCATCAACACCAGTTTGAGCAGGTTGCTTTCCACTTCGGTGACCAGTTGGGTCACACGCTTGATCACCTGACCGGTGAGGTCCTGGTAATCCTGGGCCAGCAGAATGTCATTGAGGTTGCTGGAAACCGTGCGGTTTTCCTGCTCGCTGCGGGACAAAAAGCCCTCGACCCGACGCGCCAGCTCACGAAACTCCTCAGCGCCCACTTCCCGACGCATGAACCGGCCCCAGTCAGTGCTCAGGGCCTTGGCTTCACTGGCCATACCGTTGACCAGAGGCGTGGCGTTTTCCACCAGGTCCATGGTGCGGTTGGCCGCCGCCTCAGTCAGCCTGACCACGTAGGACAGGCGTTCGGTGGCATCCGTGATCTGCGAGATTTCCTCGGCCTGGGGCATGTGCGGGTCAATCTGAAAATTGACTATCGCACTGTGCAACTCACGGGTGAGCTTGCCCACTTCCTGGTACAGGCCGCGGTCACGGGTCTGGTTGAGCTCATGGATCAACTGCACCGCGTCGCCGAACTGGCCTCTTTCAAGGCTTTCGACGAGTTGATGAGCATGTTTTTTCAGGGTCGACTCAAAGTCGGCCTGCGATGATTCTTTATGCTCCATAGCTCCCCCGTGGCAGCATCAATGACCGATGCGTTCGAAGATCTTTTCGATCTTCTCTTTCAAGGCCAGTGCAGTGAATGGCTTGACCACGTAGCCGTTGACCCCGGCCTGGGCGGCTTCGATGATCTGTTCACGCTTGGCTTCAGCGGTCACCATCAGCACAGGCAGGCTGCGCAGTTTTTCATCAGCGCGCACGTGGCGCAGCAGATCGATACCGGTCATGCCCGGCATGTTCCAGTCCGTTACCAGAAAGTCGATGCTCCCGCTGTTGAGGATCGGAATCGCCGTAATACCGTCATCCGCCTCGACCGTGTTAGTGAACCCAAGGTCACGCAACAGGTTTTTTATGATCCGCCGCATCGTTGAGAAGTCATCAACGATGAGGATTTTCATGTTCTTGTCCAATTCGACCTCCAAGCAGTCTTAAACGCGCCCAGCACCTGGGCGCGCCATATCAATCAACAGGCGTTACACAAAAAGGACTACCGGGGGCGCACCACGGGCCAAGCCCGTCCGGGCGCAGGGCCTGGACGGTATCGTTCGCAGTGTCCCCACACTGCCTGTCAGCGCGCTCGCCACTCTCCCAAACGCCCCCGCAAGCGGGCCGCGCACTGGCTGTGTAACTGGCTGACCCGCGATTCGCTGACTCCCAGGACCTCACCGATTTCCTTGAGGTTCAGCTCTTCGTCGTAGTACAGCGCCAACACCAGTCGCTCACGCTCCGGCAAATTGGCTATCGCGTCCGCCAGCGCGCTCTGGAAGCGTTCATCTTCCAGGTCCCGTGACGGTTCGAGATGGGCACTCGCGCCGTCCTCGTGCAGCCCTTCATGTTCGCCGTCCTGTAAAAGGTCGTCGAAACTGAACAGCCGGCTGCCCAAGGTATCGTTCAAAATCCCGTAGTAATCGTCGAGACTCAATTGGAGTTCGGCCGCAACTTCATGATCTTTAGCGTCGCGACCGGTTTTTGCTTCAATTGAGCGAATTGCGTCACTCACCATCCGCGTATTGCGGTGCACTGATCGCGGCGCCCAATCACCTTTACGCACTTCATCGAGCATGGCCCCACGGATACGGATACCCGCGTATGTCTCGAAACTCGCGCCCTTGCTCGCGTCGTACTTGGTCGACACTTCAAGCAGGCCGATCATCCCGGCCTGGATCAAGTCCTCGACCTGCACGCTGGCAGGCAAGCGCGCCAGCAGGTGATAGGCAATGCGCTTGACCAGGGGCGCATAGCGCTCGATCAATTCGACTTGACTGTCACGTGCCGACTTCTTGTAAAGGTTGTAGCCGCTGGCTGTCATAGCACCGGTCCTGCGCTCGTCTGATGCACCAATCGCTCGACGAAAAACTCCAGATGCCCCCGGGGATTGGCGGGCAACGGCCAGGTATCGACCTTCTGGGCAATAGCCTTGAACGCCAATGCGCACTTCGAACGAGGGAACGCTTCATAGACCGCACGCTGCTTTTGCACGGCCTTGCGCACACACTCGTCGTAAGGAACTGCGCCAACGTATTGTAAGGCGACATCGAGGAAGCGATCCGTGACCTTGGTCAACTTGGCGAACAGATTCCGCCCTTCCTGCGGGCTTTGGGCCATGTTGGCCAGCACGCGGAAGCGGTTCATGCCGTAGTCGCGGTTGAGCAGTTTGATCAGGGCGTAGGCGTCGGTGATCGAGGTGGGCTCGTCGCACACCACCAGCAACACTTCCTGGGCTGCGCGCACGAAACTGACCACCGACTCGCCGATCCCGGCGGCGGTGTCGATCACCAGTACGTCGAGGTTGTCGCCAATGTCGCTGAACGCCTGAATCAGGCCGGCATGTTGCGCCGGACTCAGGTGCACCATGCTCTGGGTGCCGGAAGCGGCCGGCACGATGCGAATCCCGCCGGGGCCTTGCAACAGTACGTCGCGCAGCTCACAGCGGCCTTCGATGACATCGGCCAGGGTATGTTTGGGCGTCAGTCCCAGCAGAACGTCGACGTTCGCCAGCCCCAGGTCAGCATCCAGCAGCATGACGCGACGGCCAAGCTCTGCCAGGGCCAGGGACAAATTCACTGACACGTTAGTTTTCCCGACGCCACCTTTGCCGCCGGTCACCGCGATCACCTGTACGGGATGCATGCTGCCCATTTTATTTCTTTACCTTGTCTTGCTTAGACGCAGGCTACATAAGTTGGCCGCGCGAACTGCTGGCAGGCCATCGATGTAGATACTTTTCACTGTCATTTTTAAATAGAAAGCCATGATGCCTCAGCCAACTCGCTTGTTCGGGCTGTGGTAGAGGTCAGCAAACATGTCAGCCATCGCTTCCTCACTGGGTTCTTCCTGCATTTGCACGCTGACAGCCCGGCTGACCAACTGATGACGGCGCGGCAGATGCAGATCATCCGGGATCCGCGGCCCGTCGGTCAGGTAGGCGACCGGTAATTCATGACTGATTGCCAGGCTCAATACTTCGCCCAGGCTTGCCGTCTCATCCAGTTTAGTCAGGATGCAACCCGCCAGCCCGCAGCGCTTGTAGCTGTGGTAGGCGGCGGTCAATACCTGCTTCTGGCTGGTAGTGGCAAGCACCAAATAGTTTCTGGATTTGATCCCGCGCCCGGCCAGGCTTTCCAGCTGCATGCGCAGGGCCGGGTCGCTGGCTTGCAGGCCGGCGGTGTCGATCAGCACCACGCGCTTGCGCAGCAACGGGTCGAGGGCGTTGGCCAGGGACTGGCCCGGGTCGACGTGGGTCACCGGCACATTGAGGATGCGGCCCAGGGTCTTGAGTTGTTCCTGGGCGCCGATGCGGTAGCTGTCCATGCTCACCAGCGCGATGTTCTGGGCGCCGTACTTGAGCACGTAACGTGCGGCCAGCTTGGCCAGGGTGGTGGTCTTGCCCATGCCGGCCGGGCCGACCATGGCAATCACACCGCCTTCTTCCAGGGGTTCGATTTCCGGGGTGACGATCATCCGCGCCAGGTGGGCCAGGAGCATGCGCCAGGCCTGGCGAGGCTCTTCAATTTGCGTGGTCAGTTGCAGCAGGTCGCGGGACAACGGGCCGGACAGGCCAATGCGTTGCAGGCGACGCCACAGGTTGGCCTGTTGTGGCTGGCTGCCCTGCAACTGGTTCCAGGCCAGCGAACCCAGCTGCACTTCCAGCAGTTCACGCAGGCCGTTGAGTTCGAAGCGCATCGAGTCGAACACCCGCTGGTCTACCGCCGGCGCCGGGGCTGGCGCAGCAGGACGCGGTGGTTCAACAAAAGTCGGCTCTACCAGCGGCTCGGACGCGGTCAACGGCAGCCCGGCAAACAGCTGGCGATTGGTGGAGGCGTCGCTGTCGCCACGCATGCTCAGTTCAGCCTGGGCCGAGACAATGCGCGAAGCGGTCTTGCGCAGCTCGTCTTCCAGTTCCATGTTCGGCACGCGCGGCGCCAGGGCCGAGGGTTTGTAATCCAGGGCAGCCGTCAGCTCCACACCGCCGGCAATACGACGGTTACCGATAATCGCAGCGTCGGCGCCCAACTCATCACGTACCAGTTTCATGGCCTGACGCATATCGGCGGCGAAAAAACGCTTCACTTGCATATCCCACTACCTCAGCCGTTGGGCCCTACTGTCGCGACGATAGTCACTTGCTTATTGTCAGGAATTTCCTGGTAAGCCAATACGTGCAAATTCGGTATAGCCAGGCGTCCAAACCGCGACAACATCGCCCGGACGGGGCCAGCCACCAGCAGGATCACCGGATGGCCTTCCATTTCCTGGCGCTGCGCGGCCTCGATCAACGAACGTTGCAGCTTCTCTGCCATGCTTGGCTCCAGCAACACGCCCTCATCAGCGCCCTGCCCAGCCTTCTGAATACTATTGAGCAATATTTGTTCCAACCTTGGTTCCAAGGTGATGACAGGCAGCTCGGAGTCAAGCCCTACAATGCTTTGGACGATTGCACGCGACAATCCGACGCGCACTGCGGCCACCAGGGCGGCAGTATCTTGACTCTTGGCGGCATTGTTGGCGATAGCTTCGGCAATGCTGCGAATGTCCCGCACCGGCACCTGCTCGGCCAACAGCGCTTGCAGCACCTTGAGCAGTTGCGAGGTGGACAGCACACCCGGTACCAGCTCTTCGGCGAGTTTTGGCGAGGCCTTGGCCAGCAATTGCAAGAGTTGCTGGACTTCTTCGTGGCCAATCAGCTCGTGGGAGTGCTTGTACAGAATCTGGTTGAGGTGGGTGGCGACCACAGTGCTGGCGTCGACCACGGTGTAGCCCAGCGACTGCGCCTGGCTGCGCTGGCTGATTTCGATCCATACCGCTTCCAGGCCAAAAGCCGGATCTTTGGCGGTAATCCCGTTGAGGCTGCCAAACACCTGGCCCGGGTTGATCGCCAGTTCGCGGTCCGGGTAGATCTCGGCCTCGGCCAGAATCACCCCCATCAGGGTCAGGCGGTAGGCGCTCGGGGCCAGGTCGAGGTTGTCGCGAATGTGCACGGTGGGCATCAGGAAGCCCAGGTCCTGGGACAACTTCTTGCGCACACCCTTGATCCGCGCCAGCAATTGCCCGCCCTGGTTGCGATCCACCAGGGGAATCAGGCGGTAGCCGACTTCCAGGCCGATCATGTCGATCGGGGTCACGTCGTCCCAGCCCAGTTCCTTGGTTTCCAGGGCGCGGGCCGGCGATGGCAGCAGCTCCTGCTGGCGCGCCACTTCCTGCTGGGCAATCACCTTGATGTTGTTTTGTTTTTTCCAGAACAGGTAGGCACCGCCGGCGGCCATGGCGGCCATGCTCAGGAACGAGACATGGGGCATGCCCGGCACGATGCCCATGATCGCCATGATGCCTGCCGCCACCGCCAGCGCCTTGGGCGAGGCAAACATCTGCCGGCTGATCTGCTTGCCCATGTCTTCGGAGCCCGAAGCACGGGTCACCATGATCGCCGCAGCTGTAGATAACAACAGTGATGGCAATTGCGCCACTAAACCGTCACCGATGGTCAGCAGGGCGTAAACCTTGCCGGCGTCGCCGAAGGTCATGCCGTGCTGGAAGATGCCGACCGCCATGCCGCCGATCAGGTTGATAAACAGAATCAACAGGCCGGCGATGGCGTCGCCGCGCACGAATTTGCTGGCACCGTCCATGGAACCGTAGAACTCGGCTTCCTGGGCGACTTCAAGGCGACGGGCCTTGGCCTGGTTCTGGTCGATCAGGCCGGCGTTGAGGTCGGCGTCGATCGCCATCTGCTTGCCGGGCATCGCGTCGAGGGTAAAACGCGCGCTCACCTCGGAAATCCGCCCGGCGCCCTTGGTCACGACCACAAAGTTGATGATCATCAAGATCGCAAAAACCACGATACCGACCACGTAGTTACCGCCGATCACCACCTCGCCGAAGGCCTGGATCACCTTGCCCGCGGCGGCGTGGCCGTCCTGGCCGTGGAGCATCACCACCCGGGTGGAAGCCACGTTAAGCGCCAGCCGCAGCAGGGTGGCGATCAGCAGGATGGTCGGGAATACCGCGAAATCCAGCGGCCGCAGGGCGTATACGCACACCAGCAACACGACGACCGACAGCGCAATGTTGAAGGTGAAGAACACATCCAGCAGGAACGGCGGCATCGGCAACATCATCATTGCCAGCATCACCAGCAACAACAACGGCACACCCAGATTGCCTCGCGAGAGGTCAGTCAGGGTGCCACGGGCCGTGCTGAGCATTTGAGAGCGATCCACCGGTATTCCTCGTTTCCTTGAAGCAAACTTTTGACGCCGGGAAGCGTCCTGGAGGCGGTATTGCAAGAAGCCTTCCAACTTTTGCTTGAGGAAGCAGATCGGTCTCACGGACAGCGAAGGGCTACCGCCGTACACACATCACCTGTGGCGAGGGAGCTTGCTCCCGTTGGGCTGCGCAGCAGCCCCGGAACGGCTTGCGCGCTTTGCCTGATTCACCGCGCTAGCTTTATTGGGGGCGCTTCGCACCCCAGCGGGAGCAAGCTCCCTCGCCACGCTGATTGAGGTAGCGCCCTCGCCCGCGACTTAAACGGTGCCAGATGCAATTGCGGGAACGCTCAGGGGGATTTTTGTTGTTTGGGCGGACGCCTTCGCGAGCAAGCCCGCTCCCACATTTGACCGCGTTTCTACAGGATATACACGGTCAAATGTGGGAGCGGGCTTGCTCGCGAAGAGGCCGGGAACGGCGCTACAAAATCAGGAATCCCGACGCAGATCCGGCGGAATCGGCAGGTCCTTCAGCGGATCCGGCCGCTTGCCCTTGCCCGCCCGGTACTGGCGGATCTGATACACGTACGCCAACACCTGAGCCACCGCCAGATACAACCCGGCCGGAATTTCCTGATCCAGGTCGGTGGAGTAGAAGATCGACCGCGCCAACTCCGGCGATTCCAGCAGCAGGATGTCATTGGCGACCGCAATCTCGCGGATTTTCAACGCCGTGAAATCACTGCCCTTGGCCAGCAACATCGGCGCCCCACCCTTCTCCGGGTCGTACTTGAGCGCCACGGCGTAGTGGGTCGGGTTGGTGATGACCACATCGGCATCGGGCACCGAGGCCATCATCTTGCGCTGGGACATCTCGCGCTGCAGCTGGCGAATCCGCTGCTTGACCTCGGGCCGGCCTTCCTGGTCCTTGTGCTCGTCGCGCACTTCCTGCTTGGTCATCAGCAGTTTCTTGTGGCTTTCCCACAGCTGGATCGGCGCATCCACCGCAGCAATGATGATCAGCCCGCAGGCCATCCACAGCGAACTCCAGCCCACCACTTGCACACTGTGGATGATCGCCAGCTCGATCGGCTCATGGGCGATGCGCAGCAGGTCGTCGATGTCGGACGACAACACCGTCAACGCCACAAACAGGATCAGGATGAACTTGGCCAAGGCCTTGAGCAGTTCCACCAGGGCCTTGGTGGAAAACATCCGTTTGAGCCCGGCCGCCGGGTTCATCCGGCTGAATTTGGGCGCCAGGCTGCCGGCGGCAAACAGCCAGCCGCCGAGGGAAATCGGGCCGATCAGGGCCGCCAGCAACAAGGTGATGAGGATCGGCTGCACCGCGAGGATCGCGATCTTGCCCGAGTGCAGCAGGTACAAGCCCATGGCGCCCGGGCTCAGCAGCACGTCGCGGGGCAGGGAGAAATTCAGGCGCATCAACTCCATCAGGTCCAGGGCCAGGCCACCGCCGTAGATCAGCAGGCCGCCGGAACCGGCGAGCATGATCGCCAGGGTGTTGAGCTCTTTGGAGCGGGCAATCTCGCCCTTTTCCCGGGAGTCCTTTTTACGTTTCTCCGTGGGGTCTTCTGTCTTGTCCTGGCCACTCTCGCTCTCGGCCATGGCTTACCGCGCCCGCGCCAAGTCACGTAAAAACTGCAAGGCGTCGGTCGCCAGCGGTTGATACTGATTGAGAATGTCAGCCATGCCGACCCAGAAAATCCCCATGCCCAGCACCAGGGTCAACGGGAAACCGATGGAGAAGATGTTCAACTGCGGCGCCGCCCGGGTCATCACGCCAAAGGCGATGTTGACCACCAGCAGCGCAGTGATCGCCGGCAATACCAGCAGCAGGGATGCACCGAGCACCCAGCTCAAGCGCCCCACCAGCTCCCAGAAATGATTGACCACCAACCCGCTGCCCACCGGCAAGGTGGTGAAGCTTTCGGTCATCACCTCGAACACCACCAGGTGGCCGTTCATGGCCAGGAACAGCAAGGTCACCAGCATCGTCAGGAATTGCCCGATCACCGCCACCGACACGCCGTTGGTAGGGTCGACCATGGACGCGAAGCCCATGCCCATCTGGATCGAGATGATCTGCCCGGCGATCACGAAGGCCTGGAAGAACAGCGTCAGGGAGAAGCCCAGCAAGGCGCCGATGATGATTTGCTCGGCGATCAGCATCATTGCACTGAGGTCCAGGGCATTCACCGGTGGCATCGGCGGCAAGCCCGGCACGATGACCACGGTGATCGCCACTGCGAAATACAGGCGGATGCGCCGTGGTACCAGGGTGGTGCCGAACACCGGCATGGTCATCAGCACGGCCGTGACCCGGAACAACGGCAGGATGAACGAGGCCACCCAGGTGCTGATCTGGGTGTCGGTCAAGGCCAGCATCGAATTCACGGGGTCAGCCGATCAACTGCGGAATACTGCCGTACAGCTGCAGGATGTATTCCATGAAGGTTTGCACCAGCCACGGGCCGGCGACGATCAGGGTGATCAGCATCACCAGCAGGCGCGGCAAAAAGCTCAGGGTCTGTTCGTTGATCTGGGTCGCGGCCTGGAACATCGCCACCAACAGGCCCACCAACAGGCTCGGCACCACCAGCACGGCGACCATCATGGTGGTCAGCCACAGGGCTTCGCGAAACAGGTCGACTGCTACTTCTGGCGTCATGGCCTACACCCCACCGAAACTGCCGGCCAGGGTGCCGATAATCAGCGCCCACCCGTCCACCAACACAAACAGCATGATCTTGAACGGCAACGAAATGATCAGCGGCGACAGCATCATCATACCCATGGCCATCAGCACACTCGCCACGACGAGGTCGATGATCAGGAACGGAATGAAGATCATGAAGCCGATCTGGAACGCGGTCTTCAACTCCGAGGTCACGAACGCCGGCACCAGGATGGTCAGCGGCGCCATGTCGGGGCTGGCGATGTCGGTACGCTTGGACAACCGCACAAACAACTCAAGATCGCTGGAACGGGTCTGCGACAGCATGAAATCCTTGATCGGGCCCTGGGCCTTGTCGATCGCATCCTGGGCGGTCATTTTCTCCGCCAGGTACGGTTGCAGGGCTTGCTGGTTCACCTTGTCGAACACCGGCGCCATGATGAACAGCGTCAGGAACAGCGCCATGCCGGTGAGGATCTGGTTCGACGGCGTCTGTTGCAGGCCGAGGGCCTGACGCAGGATCGAGAACACGATGATGATGCGGGTGAAGCTGGTCATCAGCATCACGAACGCGGGGATGAAGCTCAGCGCGGTCATGATCAGCAGGATCTGCAGGCTGACCGAATACTCCTGCGCGCCCGCCGCGTTAGTGCCCAGGGTGATCGCCGGGATCGACAACGGGTCTGCTGCGTACGCCAGCGGCGCTGCCAGCAACAGCATGAGCGTCAATAAAACGCGCATTACTTCTTATCCTTCTGATCCTTGCCCAGCAACTCCATGAGGCGCTGGGCGAATTCCGGCGTGGCCGCTTGGGTCTGGGCCACTTCCACAGGCGACTTGAGCACGTGCAACGGGGTGATGCGACCGGGGGTGATGCCCAGCAGGATCTGCTCGTCGCCGACCTGCACCAGCACCAGCCTGTCCCGCGGGCCAAGGGCGCGTGAACCCACCAGCTCGATGACCTGGGCATTGCCCGGGCCGATGCGCTGCACGCGGCGCAGCACCCAGGCGAGCACGAAGATCAGCCCCACCACCAGCAACAACCCCAGCACCAACTGGGTGAGTTGCCCGCCCACACCGCTGCCGAGTGCCGGCGCAGCCGCCTGGGCAACCGGTTCTGCTGCCATTACGCTCAAGGGCAGCGTCGATAACAGTCCTACCAATGAGCGCTTCATATCAACGCAACTTCTTGATGCGTTCGCTCGGGCTGATCACGTCGGTCAGGCGGATGCCGAACTTCTCGTTGACCACCACCACTTCGCCATGGGCGATCAGCGTGCCGTTGACCAGCACGTCCAGCGGCTCGCCGGCCAGGCGGTCCAGCTCGATCACCGACCCCTGGTTGAGCTGCAGCAGGTTGCGGATGTTGATTTCGGTGCTGCCGACTTCCATGGAGATCGACACCGGGATGTCGAGGATCACGTCCAGGTTCGGACCGTCGAGGGTCACCGGGTCATTGTTCTTCGGCACGCTGCCGAACTCTTCCATGGGAAGGCGGTTGCCAACCGGTGCAGTGGCCGCATCGGCCGCCAGCAGTGCATCGATATCGTCCTGGCCGACATCGCCGGTTTCTTCCAGGGCAGCCGCCCACTCGTCAGCCAGGGCCTGGTCTTCGGCGGAAGTGTTTTCGTGTTCGGTAGCCATTACATGTCCTCGGCGGAGCAGAAATTAAGGTGGATCAGCGACGGTTGATCGGTTCGATCACTTGCAACGCCAGGTTGCCTTTGTGAGAACCGAGCTTGACCTTGAACGACGGCACGCCGTTGGCGCGCATGATCAGTTCTTCCGGCAGGTCGACGGGAATCACATCCCCCGGCTGCATGTGCAAAATATCCCGCAAACGCAGCTGGCGACGGGCCACGGTGGCGCTCAGGGGTACGTCGACGTCCAGCAGGTCTTCGCGCAGGGCTTTCACCCAGCGTTCGTCCTGGTCGTCGAGGTCGGACTGGAAACCGGCATCGAGCATCTCGCGCACCGGCTCGATCATCGAGTACGGCATGGTCACGTGCAGGTCGCCGCCGCCGCCATCGAGTTCGATGTGGAAGGTGGAGACCACAATGGCTTCGCTGGGGCCGACGATGTTGGCCATGGCCGGGTTCACTTCCGAGTTGATGTACTCGAAATTGACTTCCATGATCGCCTGCCAGGCTTCCTTCAAGTCGATGAAGGCCTGCTCCAGCACCATGCGCACCACCCGCAACTCGGTCGGGGTGAATTCACGGCCTTCGATCTTGGCGTGACGGCCATCGCCGCCGAAGAAGTTGTCCACCAGCTTGAACACCAGCTTGGCGTCGAGGATGAACAGCGCGGTGCCGCGCAGCGGCTTGATCTTCACCAGGTTGAGGCTGGTGGGCACGTACAGCGAGTGCACGTACTCACCGAACTTCATCACCTGCACGCCGCCCACTGCCACGTCCGCCGAGCGGCGCAGCATGTTGAACATGCTGATACGGGTGTAACGGGCAAAACGCTCGTTGATCATTTCCAGGGTCGGCATGCGTCCACGGACGATGCGATCCTGGCTGGTCAGGTCGTAGCTTTTGACGCTGCCGGGCTCGGCAGCCATTTCGGTCTGTACCAGACCATCGTCGACGCCATGGAGCAGCGCATCGATTTCATCCTGGGACAGCAGGTCCTGCACGGCCATGTCGTGATCCTACTGCAATACGAAATTAGTGAAGAGCACCTGCTCGATCACCGGTTTGCCGACTTCCTTCTGGGCCACTTCCTGCACGCTGGCAGTGACCTTCTGGCGCAGCATTTCCTGGCCCACCGGGGTGGCGAGGGTGTCGAAGGGTTGGGCGGAAAACAGCATCACCAGGTTGTTGCGGATCACTGGCATGTGCACCTTGAGGGCATCCAGGTCTGCCTGGTTACGCGCCAGCAGGGTAATGCTCACCTGCAGGTAGCGTTGACGGCCGTTCTGATTGAAGTTGGCGACAAACGCCGGCAGCATCGGCTCGAAGATTGCCGGTTGCTTGACGTTGGGGTTGACCTCGGCCGTGGCGGCCGGTTTGCTCTGGGCACTGTGCATAAAGTACCAGGTAGCCCCCACGGACAAGCCGATCGCCAGGAACAAGGCCAGGACAATCAGCAGGATAAGCTTGAGCTTGCCCTTGCCTGCGGGTGCTTTTGCTGCGTCGTCGCTCTTCGCCATGCCAATAATCCGTCACTATTCTGGGATTCATAGTTCTGGGGAAAGGCAAGAGCAAGTGTTATGCCAGAGTTGTCAGTTCGGTCACGGTTTCGCCGACACTGCAAAACCAATGTGGGAGCGGGCTTGCTCGCGAAAGCGGTGGATCAGCACCTGTAACGGTGACTGACACTCCGTATTCGCGAGCAAGCCCGCTCCCACATTTTGATCATCACCAGGCCTCGGATCAGGCGTAGTAGTCCACGGCACTGGAGCCAATCACCGACTGCACCACCGGCGCGGCCACTTCAGTCACCTCACCGATACCGCCGCCATCAACCCCATCACCCCGCCCGCCACTGCCGCTGACGCCGCGAGCCTGGTTCTGCTGTTGCTGGTCCTGGCCCTGCTGCCCCTGCCAGCCACGTGACTGGTCCGACACGTTGACGTCGACCTGGCCCATGCCCTGCTGGGCAAACATCTCCCGCAGGCGGCCCGACTGGCTTTCCAGGGCTTCACGCACCACTGCATGGCCGCTCATGAAAGTGACTTGCGCCTGCTGGTCGGCGGACATCTTCACGCTGATGTCCAGGCGACCCAGTTCAGCGGGCTGCAACTGGATCTCTGCCGACTTGAGGTTGGCGCTGGACAGGTACATGACCCGGTTCACCACCTCATCGGTCCAGCCACTCTGGTGCATGGCCAATGGCGCGTTGGCCACCGGCGGCAGGGCATTCGCAGTTTTCGGCGTGGCAGCCTGGGTCAGCGCGGCGAGGCGGTTGGCGAAGTCATCGACACGGGTGTCGCTGCTGGCATCCTTCAAATCCTTGAGGCCGCCGTCGATCAGACCGGCAAAGGCTTTGTCGCCGCCCTGGTCGGTGCTGTCCTTGGACGCTTGCTGGTCGACCATATTGGCCAGGCCTGTGACGAAGTTTTGCGCGGCGGTCGGCTGATCCTGGGTCGGGGCCGGGGCGGTTTTTGCCGGGGCCTGGCTGCTGGCGGACACGTGTCCGCCCTGCTCCATGGCCAGGCGCACGGCGGGCATTGCATCCAGCGGATCGGCCTCGGGATCGAAGGCGGGCTTGGCGTCGTCGGTCGCGGCAATCGGTGGCGCCACGACTGGCTGGTTTTTGTCATCCTTCGCGGTGGCCGGCGTCGGGGTCTCGACGGGCGCCGGCGTAGCGGGGACGGGGACAGGGACTACCGCGGCTATCAGCGCCGGGTCTACGGCGGGGTCGACCGGAGGTTGCTGGGCCAGGGACGGATCGTCTGCCGGGGCATCGTCGTCTGACTTGGCGGTGGTGTCCGGGGTGTCCGCCTTGGCCGGCGGGTTGGCAGGCAAAGTCTTGCCGTTATCGGCAACCGATGGGGTACCGGCGGCAGGCTTGTCGTTGTTGGCGGCGGGCTTGGGGCTGTTGTCCGCAGGCTTGTCGCGGGTGGATTTGATGGGGGTGTCGACAGGTTTTGCCGCAGGCGCAGGGGCCTGGTTGGCGAACACCTGAGCGAAGCCCGGGGCCTTGTCCCGCGGGTTCGCAGCCACTGCCGGTGGATTGGCAGCGGGCGCTTGAGGCTTGGCCGCAAGGGCTGCCTGAAGGAGCGAATTCGGGGTGATTGCCATAGTCAAGAGTCTCCGCCGCACAGGGGTCGAGGGTGCGGTAACAGGAGGTAGAGCAAGAGTTGGGCCAGGTTTTGGTTTAAGGGTGTATATCCGTTATTTGGGTGAGGGCTTGTATGGGGTCTTGAGTGTTGAAGAGCAAAAGCAACAGCCAAATCAAAAGCGGGCACG
>NZ_JACAPX010000006.1:102906-186706 GCF_013385435.1 Pseudomonas sp. F9001 | reverse complement strand
CCCACAGAAAAGCAGCTCTGCTTTCGCTCTGGTTTTTGATGGGGCAGAGCGCTTTGGTTACTGTGCCGCTTTTGCAAAGTGACTCGCTGCAAGAGCGAAACCATAAGCCGCCGTTACCGAAGAAACCGATATACACACCAAAAGCGTCAGAGCTGAAACCGCCCCCGCTCATGCTCATACAACGGCCGCACCAGCGCGAATTCATGGTCAATCTCATCCACCAACTGCGCCAAATCCGCAACCACAGGCTTGGCGGACTTATCCTCGAGCAACTGACAAAGCTCAGCCAACCGCACCGCCCCAAGATTACCGCTACTCCCCTTGAAGCTATGCGCAATCCGCCCAAGCGCCTTGGCATCATCCCGAGCCCGGCGCAACGCCTCTACCCGCTTTTGCGAGTCATCGAGAAAAGTGTCGAGCAGCTTCGGATACTCGCCCTCCATGACCTCCTGCAAGCCAGTCAGCACATCGGGGTCCAGATGAATCTCTGCCACTTGTTCGCTCCTTGATCAAGAATCGGCGGATTATGCCAGAGCCTTCCATGAAAACTCCACGCACACACACCGCCCGCCGTCAGACCAGCCTACATCGCTGCTCAACTGGCGCACCAGGCTCAATCCCCTACCAGACAGACGGTCAACATCCAGCGGCCTGGCCAGCACCTTATCCACATCAAACCCAGCCCCACTGTCCTCGATCCGCAGCGTCAGACACCCCCCCTCCCCGGTCGGCACCACATCCAGGCGCACCCGCACATACCCGCTATCCAACCGCGCCAGCCGCTCATTACGCTCGCGGTAATACGCAGCAAACCCCTGTGCATCCCGCTTGAGCCGCGAATCCAGCCCCAGCACACCATGTTCAAGCGCATTGGAATACAACTCTGCCATCACGCTGTACAACGCCCCGCTCTGCTCCCGCAGCCCATGAATCTCCAACAGCAACTGCAACAAATACGGCAAAGGGTTGTAGGACTTGAGCGTCTCGGCACGAAACTCAAAACTTACCGACCAATCCAGCGGCGACGACTGCCCACTGTCGGAATACACCACCGACGACGAACGCAACGGCTCATCCGCCTGCAGGCTGATCTCCACCATGCTGATGTCATCGCGCACCTCACCGCGAAAACCCGCCAAGGCCTGTTCGATCTCCTCGAACAACCGGTCCGGCTCGCGATTGGCCGCAAACACCTGCTGCAACCGCTCGGCGCCAAACAACTGTTCATGGGCATCGGCGGTATCCAGCACACCATCCGACAGCAAAAACACTCGGTCACCCAGCGCCATCGGCCAGACTTCAGTGCGGTCATCAAACGCCTCGGCCGCCAGCACGCCCAATGGCAAATGCCGCGACACCAGCGGCGTACGCTTGCCGGTGGTGACGTCATGCACGTAGCCGTCGGGCATGCCGCCGCTCCACACCTCTACCACCCGTCGCTGGGCGCTGAGGCACAGCAAGGTGGCACAACAGAACATGTCCACCGGCAGGATGCGCTTGAGCTTGGCGTTCATCTCCCGCAGGGTTTGCGCCAATCCGTAGCCCTTGGCAGTCATGCCGTAGAACACTTCCGCCAGGGGCATGGCGCCGACCGCCGCCGGCAAACCGTGGCCGGTAAAGTCCCCCAGCAGCACATGCATATCGCCCGACGGCGTGTACGCGGCCAACAGCAAATCGCCGTTGAACAGCGCGTAGGGCGACTGCACATAACGAATATTCGGCGCGGCGTTGATGCAGCCCGAGTGGGCCACCTTGTCGAACACCGCCTTGGCCACTCGCTGCTCCTGCAGCAGGTAGTCGTGGTGCCGGGCGATCAGGTCGCGTTGCTGCAACACCGTGGCCTGCAAGCGACGCAGGCGATCCATGGCATTGATCTTTGCCGCCAGGATCACCTGGTTATAGGGTTTGGCCAGGAAGTCGTCACCCCCGGCATCCAGGCACTGGGCTAGGGCTTCGCTCTCGCGCAGGGAGGTGAGGAAGATGATCGGCACCAGCGCCTCCCCCGCCCGCTGCTTGATCTGACGGGCCGCCTCGAAGCCGTCCATCACCGGCATCAGGGCGTCCATCAACACCAACTGCGGCCGTTCACGGGTAAACACATCGACCGCTTCCTGGCCGTTGCTGGCGGTCAGCACCTGGTGGCCCTGGCGGCGCACGATGGTCGACAGCAACAACAGGTCGGCGGCGCTGTCTTCGGCGATCAACACCGTCAGCGCCTCGAGGACCGGGGCCAGGACGCTCAAGTGAGGTCGAACAGTTTGTCGAAGTTGGAAATGGCCAGGATCTTGCGCACATCGGAGTTGGCGTTGACCACCTGCACTTCGGCATTGTCGCCTCCGGCATGGTCACGCAACAGCAGGAGCATGCCCAGGGCCGAGCTGTCCATGTAGGTGGTTTCCTTCAAGTCCACCACGTAGATCTCGGGCACCTTGTAGAACCGCTCGTAGGCATCACGAAAGGCCTGGTGGCTACCGAAATCGAATCGCCCCCTGACGGTGATCGTCAACTTCGTCCCGTCCAGGGACACTTCTGATTCGACTGACATACGACTGCTTCCTTGTCATTGGCAATGTGCAACAAGGTGTAGCAGGTGATAGGGAAGTGGGCAAATCCATGTAGGAGCGAGGGCGTGGTTAATAGGGGTTTTGGCGGGGAAGACGCTGGGACAATTCATCCAGCAATTTCTGCTCGCGCTTGTCTTCCAGTGCACGGGCTTCGTCGATGTAGCGCTGCACCAGTTTGCGCAGGCCTTCGACCCGGGCATAGGCCTGTTGCCAGCTGTCGCGGGCCTTGTCGACGTTGGCCTGGTGCCAGGCCAGGCTCTGGCGCTGCTGGCCGACGGCGGTTTCCAACTGGTTGAGAAAGCCCTGGTAGCCCATCAGCCACTGCCCGGAGACGCCCTTGCTGCCACGCTCGATCCACTGCTGCTGATACTCGCCGCGAAAGCGCTCCAGATCCCCCAGCTTGCTTTCCGCCAGGCGAGCCTGGCCCTGGAAGTATCCCAGGCGCTGGACGGCGGTCTTTTCAGCTTTTTCGGCCATGTCCACTACCGGGGCAAGGCGCGCGGCGCGAGTGTTGGCCATGGTTTATCCGCCTGGCGCCGGCGCGAAGATGGTGCCCAGGTGTGCTTCGCTTTCACCCATGCTGATCTTGTCGTTGAGGCCCTGGCGCAGGTACGTCACCAGTTGCGGTTGCAGGGCAATCGCCAGGTCGGTCTCGCGATCGCCGCCGGCCACATAGGCGCCGACGCTGATCAGGTCGCGGCTCTGTTGATAACGCGACCACAGTTGCTTGAACTGCTGCGCGCGCATCATGTGCTCCGGGGTGACCACCGACGGCATCACCCGGCTGATGGAGGCTTCGATGTCGATGGCCGGGTAGTGCCCTTCTTCGGCCAGGCGCCGGGACAGCACGATGTGCCCGTCGAGCACGCCCCGCGCCGAGTCGGCAATCGGGTCCTGCTGGTCATCGCCCTCGGAGAGTACGGTGTAGAACGCAGTGATCGAACCACCACCGGCTTCGGCGTTACCGGCACGCTCCACCAGCTTGGGCAGCTTGGCGAACACTGACGGCGGATAGCCCTTGGTGGCCGGCGGCTCGCCGATGGCCAGGGCGATTTCCCGCTGGGCCTGGGCGAAACGGGTCAGGGAGTCCATCAGCAGCAGGACGTTCTTGCCCTTGTCGCGAAAATATTCGGCGATGCGCGTGCAGTACATCGCGGCGCGCAGGCGCATCAGCGGCGCGTCATCCGCCGGTGAGGCCACCACGACCGAACGCTTGAGGCCTTCTTCGCCGAGGCTGTGCTCGATGAATTCCTTCACCTCCCGGCCCCGCTCGCCGATCAGCCCGACCACGATGATGTCGGCCTCGGTAAAGCGCGTCATCATCCCCAGCAACACCGACTTACCCACGCCGGTACCGGCAAACAGGCCCAGGCGCTGGCCGCGGCCCACCGTCAATAAACCGTTGATGCTGCGAATGCCCACGTCCAGCGGCACGCTGATGGGGTTGCGTTTGAGCGGGTTGATGGTCGGGCCGTCCATCGGCACCCAGTCTTCGGCCTTCATCCCACCCTTGCCGTCGAGGGCGCGCCCGGCGCCATCCAGCACGCGGCCGAGCATGCTCATGCCCATCGGCAGGCGGCCGGTGTCGGCCAGCGGCACCACGCGAGCGCCGGGGGCAATGCCGGCAACGCTGCCGACGGGCATCAGGAATACTTTGCTGCCGGAGAACCCCATCACTTCGGCTTCGACCTGCACCGGGTGGTAGCTGTCGTCGTTGATCACCATGCAGCGGCTGCCCATGGCGGCGCGCAGGCCTTCGGCTTCCAGGGTCAGGCCGACCATGCGCAGCAGGCGGCCCTCCAGGATCGGCTGGCCGGGCAACTCGGTGACTTCGGCATAGCCACCCAGGCGCTTGGCGAAGCTGGTGCGATCAAGGCGCATCGGGGGTGTCCAGTTCGACGCTCAAGTCCGGCTCTGCCGGGTGCAGCGCCTGCTCGTGCAACTGATCGAACAGCTTGGCCATGATCTGCGTGATGCGCGTCTCCACCGTGGCATCGATGCGACTGTGCTCGGTCTCGACCCGGCAACCACCGGGCAGCAGCGCAGCGTCTTCGACGATGCGCCAGGTTTCTTCATGGCGCTCGCGCAGGGCTTTGACCTGTTCGAAATCCTGCGGGTTGATGTACAGCCGCACGTTGCCGACGCCCAGGGGCAGCAGCTTGAGGGCTTCGCGCATCACGCTTTCGATTTGCGTGGAGTCCAGGGCCAATTCGCGCTGAATCACCTGGCGGGTGATGTGCTCCACCAGCCCGACCATGGCTTTTTCAATCTGCGAGTCCTGCTCGGCGATGGGCTCGAACAGGCTGCCCATCAGGGTTTCCAAGCTGGCCAGCTTGACGCTCAGCGCGGCCTCGGCTTCCTGGCGGACCTTGAGGGTGGTGCTGCGAAAACCATCCTTCTCGCCGGCGGAGAAACCTTCGTTGTAGGCTTCCTGGCGAATGCTTTCGAGCTCTTCCAGGGTCAGTGGCTGGACTTCCTCCAGCGGCACTTCTTCCATCTCGGCCGGGGGTTCTTCTACCGGCTCCGGCTCAGGCTCCGGGCGATGCGGGTCGAAACTGGGCAGCGACCAGACGTCGAACCCTCCGACGTCCCGTGCGCGAATCAGATCGCTGGGCGTCTCATCTTTGTTCGACATGCGCGGCGCCTTAAATCATTTCTTCGCCGCCCTTCCCACCGAGAACGATTTCTCCGGCTTCGGCCATACGGCGGGCAATGGTGAGGATTTCCTTCTGCGCAGTTTCCACGTCGCTGACGCGCACCGGGCCCTTGGCCTCGAGGTCGTCGCGCAACAGTTCGGAAGCCCGCTTGGACATGTTCTTGAAGATCTTTTCCTTGACGCCTTCGTCGGAGCCCTTGAGGGCCAGCACCAGCACGTCGGAGGACACTTCCCGCAGCAACGCCTGGATGCCACGGTCGTCGACATCGGAGAGGTTGTTGAACACGAACATGAGGTCTTCGATCTGCACCGACAGGCTGTCGTCGATCTCGCGGATCGAGTCCATCAACTGGCCTTCCACCGAGCTGTCGAGGAAGTTCATGATGTCGGCCGCACGCTTGATGCCGCCCAGGGTGGTGCGCGAAGCGTTGGAATTGCCCGAGAACTGCTTCTCGAGAATCGTGTTCAGTTCTTTCAGGGCCGCTGGCTGCACGGTGTTCAACGACGAGACGCGCAGGATGATATCCAGGCGCACCTTATGGTCGAAGTGGCCGAGCACTTCACCGGCCTGGTCGGGGTCGAGATACGCCACCACGATCGCCTGGATTTGCGGGTGTTCGTAGCGGATCACATCGGCCACGGCCCGCGGTTCCATCCACTTCAGGCTGTCGAGGCCGCTGGTGTTGCCACCCAGCAGGATGCGGTCGATCAGGCCGTTGGCCTTGTCTTCGCCCAGGGCCGAGGTGAGCATCTTGCGAATGTAGCTGTCGGAGCCGACGCCCAGGCTGGTCTGGTCGCCGACGATCTCGACGAACTCGCTCATCACCTGCTCGACTTGCTCGCGGTGCACATTGCGCATTTGCGCCATGGCCACGCCGACACGCTGAACCTCTTTGGGCCCCATGTGGCGCAGCACTTGGGCGGCGTCGGTTTCTCCGAGGGACAGCAACAGCACGGCGGCTTTGTCGACCCGGGAGAGTTTGGCTACTGCAGCTCGGCTATCACTCATCTGCGTTAATCCACTCTTTCACGACCTGGGCCACACGACCCGGGTCTTCGGCCACCAGGCTCTTGATTGCGTTCAACTGAGCGTCATAACCCTCGCTCGGGCTCGGCAACAGAATGCTTTGCGGGCCACCGAGGCTCACGCGGTCGTTGGCCAGTTCGCCATCGAGGCCGCCCATGCCACCCAGCTCGACGTCGCCGCCGGCCAGGGCCAGTTGCTTCTTGCCGTGGCCGGTGATGTTGTTGAGCACCGGGCGCAGCACGCCGAACACCAGCAACAGGATGAACAACACCCCCAGCACTTGCTTGACGATGTCCCAGAACCACGGCTGAGTATAGAACGCTGCCTCGGCGATGACTTCGCCACGCTCGGCGGAGAACGGCATGTTGATCACGCTGACGCTGTCGCCACGGCTGGCATCGAAGCCCACCGCGTCCTGCACCAGGCGAGTGAAGCGCGCCAATTCATCGGCGCTCCATGGGGCGCGGGTGATGGCGCCGTCTGCGGCATTGACCTTGACCTGGTCATCCACCACCACCGACACCGACAGGCGATTGATCCGACCCTGTTGCTGCTTGGTGTGGCTGATCGAACGATCAAGCTCGAAGTTCTTGGTGGACTGGTTGCGCTTGTCGGCCGGGTACGGCGCGAGCATGGGCTGGCCGGTGGCCGGGTCCATGATCTGCTGGCCGTTGGCGTCCAGCAGCGGCTGGCCAGGCTGCACCGCGCCTGCGGTAGCGGCAGCGCCACCGGTGGTTTGCGGGGCAGTGGCCGGGGTGGGTGGCTGGTTGCTCAGGGCACCCGGCACGCCTTGCGGGCCATTGCTGGCGGTACGTTGTTCGGTGGTCGATTGCTCACTGCGCAGGGCCGGCTGGTCCGGGTTGAACTGCTCGGAGGTCGATTCGACGGCGCTGAAGTCGACGTCGGCCGACACTTCAGCCTTGTAGCGATCATTGCCCAACACCGGTTGCAGGATGTTGTGCACCCGCTGGGTCAGCATGCTTTCCATACGGCGGCTGTAGTCGAACTGCTTGCCGGCCATGGTCAGCGAGGAGTTTTCCGCGAGGTCCGACAGCAGGTTGCCCTTCTGGTCGACTACGGTGATCTGCGACTTGCTCAATTCAGGAACGCTGGTGGCCACCAGGTTGATGATCGCCAATACCTGGCCAGGCTCAAGGGAGCGGCCGGCAAAGAGTTCGACCAGGACCGAGGCGCTGGGCTTGCGTTCATCACGCACGAACACCGAGCTTTTCGGAATCGCCAGGTGCACGCGGGCGCCCTTGACGTTGTTCAGGGCGGAGATGGTGCGCGCCAGTTCGCCTTCCAGGCCGCGACGGTAGCGGGTGGCTTCCATGAACTGGCTGGTCCCCAGGCCCTGGTCCTTGTCGAGGATTTCAAAGCCGATATTCGCGTCGGACGGGGTTACGCCGGCAGCCGCCAGTTTCATCCGCGCACGGGCCACATCGTCGGCCTTGACCAACAGGGCGCCGGAATTCGGTTCGACGGTGTAGCTGATGTCTGCCGCCGCCAGGGTTTCCATGATCTGCTTGGAATCCATGCCCGCCAGGCTGCCGTACAACGGACGGTAATCCGGTTGCTGGGACCACAGCACCACGGCAAAACCAATCGCCACGCTGGCAGCCAGGCCGACCATCAGGCCTACCTGACGCAACATGGTCATCTCGGAGAGGTTTTCCAGGAACGACAGGCCAAACAGCGGCGGCTTGCCGTCTGCCTTGGCGGGTGCGTTATCCACGAGTGCTTCTGCCATGACTCAAATCGTCCTTAAACCGGCATCTGCATGATGTCTTGATAGGCTTGAACCAGTTTGTTGCGCACCTGGGTCAAGGCCTGGAATGAAACGCTGGCTTTTTGCGAGGCGACCATCACGTCGGTGAGGTCCACGCCGCTCTTGCCGATCTCGAAGGCGGTCGCCAACTGATTGGATGCCTGCTGGGTGTCGCTGACTTTGTTGATGGCCTGGCCGAGCATGTCGGCAAAGCTGCTCTGGCCCAATTCCGGTACGGCTTGCGCGGCGGATTTCGGTTGAGCCATGGCATCCATTTGCATGGACCGCATATCCAACATCAACCGATTGAACTCAACACCTTGGCTCATGAACTTTCTCTCCGACGACCCGCAATTTTTTGACACTACACAGCGATTACAGGGGTGGTAGCAACAAGGGTGCCAGCTCCGTGGCATTCTGTAAGAAAAGGCGACTGGCCCTGTCGGCTTTGAGAATTTTCAGGTGGCGTAGAGATAGGCTTCCACGTCCATCCCGGCGTCACGCATCTGCGCCAGCTTGTAGCGCAGGGTGCGCGGGCTGATGCCCAGGCGCTCGGCGGCTTCTTTGCGGCGCCCGCGCTCGGAGCGCAGGGTGTCGATGATCATCTGGAATTCCCGGCGACGCAGGTCGTCGCCCAGGGCGCCGGCGGATTCGGCAGGCACGGCTTCGACCTGTGGCGCGGCAGCCAGGCTCGGCTGCGGCGCTGCGCCCGCGCCCATGGCCAGGCAGAAATCCTGGGGCTGGATCAGGCCGCCCTGCTGCAAAATCAACGCACGCTGGATCGCATTGTCCAGTTCCCGCACGTTGCCGGGCCACGGGTAACTGATCAGACAGGCCTGGGCCTCGGCCGACAGGCGCGCCTGGGCATGCTTCATTTTATTGACGTGCTTGCCCAGCAGGCGCTCGGCCAGCGGGATGATGTCGGCCGGGCGCTCGCGCAACGGGCGCCAGGCCAACGGGAACACCGAGAGCCGGTAGA
Organism: Pseudomonas sp. F9001; assembly: GCF_013385435.1. Taxonomy (NCBI): domain Bacteria; kingdom Pseudomonadati; phylum Pseudomonadota; class Gammaproteobacteria; order Pseudomonadales; family Pseudomonadaceae; genus Pseudomonas; species Pseudomonas sp. F9001. Next base: position 177,712 of record NZ_JACAPX010000006.1, on the reverse strand, counting down.
ACAGGTCCTCACGGAAGCGCCCCGCCGCCACTTCGCCCGCCAGGTCGCGGTTGGTGGTGGCGACCACACGGATGTCCAGCTGGATCGGCTTGCGTGCGCCCACCCGCTCCACTTCGCGCTCCTGCAATACCCGCAGCAACTTGGCTTGCAGGCCCAGGGGCATTTCGGAGATTTCGTCGAGCAGGATGGTGCCGCCGTCAGCCTGTTCGAACTTGCCGGCCTGCGCCGCGATGGCGCCGGTGAACGAGCCCTTCTCATGGCCGAACAAGGTGGCTTCGAGCATGTTGTCGGGAATGGCCGCGCAGTTGATCGCAATGAACGGCTGGCTGGCACGATGGGATTGTTGGTGGATGTAGCGCGCCAGTACTTCCTTGCCGGTACCGGACTCGCCGGAGATCAGCACGGTGGAATCGCTGCGGGCAACACGGGCCGCCAGTTCCAGCAATTGCGCGCTGGCCGGTTCGAAGGCAATCGGGCCTTCACCCTCTGCAGCGCCCAGGGTGCCGAGGGCATGCCGGGCGACCAGTTCGATCAAGGCTTTGGGTTCGAAGGGTTTCACCAGGTAATCCGCAGCGCCCTGACGCATGGCGTCGACGGCACGCTCGACGGCGCCGTGGGCGGTCATCAGCAGCACCGGCAGTTGCGGCTGGCGCGCACGCAACAGGCCGAGCAACTGGTGTCCGTCCATGCCCGGCATGTTGACGTCGCTGACTACCAGGCTGAAGGACTCCTGCTCCACCGCGTCCAGGGCTTCTTCGGCAGAACCGACCGCCCGATAGTCATGGCCCGCCAGCAACAGCGTGTCAGCCAATGCTTCACGCAGGGCGCGATCGTCTTCAACCAATAAAACCTTGATAGCCATGACCTTTTACTCCGCGCTGACGGCGCATGAAAACAGCGGCAGCGTGATCAACGCGCACGTGCCACGACCCAACCGGGAATGCAGCTGCAATTCTCCCTGATGTGCACGGGCGACTGCCTTGACCACGGTCAGGCCCAGGCCGGTACCGTTGGTCTTGGTGGTAAAAAAAGGCTCGCCGAGGCGCTGCAGCACCACCGGGTCAATCCCGCTGCCGCTGTCGCTGATGCTCAGGCGCAGGGTCTCGCCACGGTTGTACAGGTGCACCTTGAGCCGCGCCCCGGGGCCGCTGGCCTGGGTCGCGTTTTCGATCAGGTTGAGCAGCGCGCCCACCAGGGTGTCGCGGTTGCACAGCAACTCGCCGTAATGGCTGTCGCACTGCCAACGGACTGACGCTTCCTGGATATGAGTGGCGGCCGCCGCTTGCAGGGACTGCATCAAGGCGGCCGGGGTGACGCGATCGGTCAGCGGCAATTCGCCGCGGGCAAACACCAGCATGTCGCGCACCTGATGCTCCAGTTCGTGCAGGCGCTCCTTGAGGCGGCCGGCAAAACGCTGGTGGGTGGCGGCGGGCAATTGCTCATCAGTCAAATGACTGGCGTAAATCAGCGCGGCCGACAATGGCGTACGAATCTGGTGGGCCAGGGAAGCGACCATTCGCCCCAAAGACGACAGGCGCTCATGGCGGGCCAACTGGTCTTGCAGGTGCCGGGTTTCAGTCAGGTCGTTGAGCAACACCAACTGGCCAGGCTCGGCATCCAGGGAACGCGTGGCGATGGACAGGCGGCGCCCATCCTTGAGGGAGATTTCGTGGCCGTCGTCTTCCCGCGGGGCAAAGCAGCGGGTGATGACCTCGCGCCACAGCTCGCCTTCCAGCGGCAGGCCAAGCATGTTGCAGGCCGCCGGGTTGGCTTCGCGCACACGGCCCTGCTCGTCGATGACGATCACGCCACCGGGCAACAGGTCGAGGAGGTTTTGCAGACGGTTGGCCAGTCGCTCTTTCTCGGCCAGCTCTTCCATGCGCTGGGCACTGACCACGGCCAACTCGCCTTTAAGCTCGGAAACCCGGGCTTCCAACAGGCTGTAGGAGTCAGTCAACTGGCTCGACATCTGGTTGAACAGGGAAAAAGCCTGTTCAAGCCCGAGGCGGCTGATCTGCTCTACGGAGGGGGCCGGTCCCTGAGTGTCAGGGACCGAAGATAGTTGGGCGGCGTGGGGCATCATGCTCTCTCGCTTGGCTGACCGTCAGTTAAACGGAACGTTGCGAGTGCTGTAGCAATACCCGTGCCTAAAAAAATAGGCTTGGTTTTCAGTCAGTTGAAAAACAGGCGTCAATCATCCGCCTGTTCATCACCTTCCTTGCGGCTCATGCCGTACTTGCGCATCTTTTCCACCAGGGTGGTACGACGGATGCGCAGGCGCTCGGCGGCACGGGCGACGATACCGTTGGCGTCGTCGAGTGCCTGCTGGATCAGGCCTTGTTCGAGGCTGCCGAGGTAGTCCTTCAAGTCCAGGCCTTCCGGCGGCAGCATGGCGGTGGAGCCGAAGTCCGGCGTGTGGCCGTTGATGGCCACGCGCTCTTCCAGGTCGCTGCGCAGGCTGTCCACCAATTGCTCGTCTTCGTCGTCGACGTAGCGGAATTTCTTCGGCAGCTCGACCACGCCGATCACCCCGTACGGGTGCATGATCGCCATGCGCTCCACCAGGTTGGCCAACTCGCGGACGTTGCCCGGCCAGCCGTGGCGACACAGTGACATGATCGCCGCCGAGTTGAAGCGAATCGAACCACGCTTTTCGTGTTCCATGCGCGAGATCAGCTCGTTCATCAGCAACGGGATGTCTTCGACGCGCTCGCGCAGGGGCGCCATTTCGATCGGGAATACGTTGAGGCGGTAGTACAGGTCTTCGCGGAAGCTGCCGACCTCGATCATGCTTTCGAGGTTCTTGTGGGTGGCCGCGATGATGCGTACGTCGACGCTCTGGGTCTTGTTGCTGCCCACGCGCTCGAAGGTGCGCTCCTGCAATACCCGCAGCAGCTTGACCTGCATCGGCAGCGGCATGTCGCCGATTTCGTCGAGGAACAGGGTGCCGCCGTTGGCCAGTTCAAAACGCCCGGCACGGCTGGTGATCGCCCCGGTAAAGGCGCCCTTCTCGTGGCCGAACAGTTCGCTTTCCAGCAGTTCTGCCGGGATCGCCCCGCAGTTGACCGGCACGAACGGCCCGTCACGACGCTTGGAATGGTAGTGCAGGTTGCGTGCGACCACTTCCTTGCCGGTGCCCGACTCGCCGAGGATCAGCACACTGGCGTCGGTGTCGGCCACTTGCTGCATCATCTGGCGCACGTGCTGGATCGCACGACTGGTGCCGACGAGGCTGCGGAACAGGTTGGGTTCGCGGTGACGGCCGCGCTCGCGGGCCTGGTCGTACATCTCGCGGTAGACCTGGGCACGGTGCAGGGAGTCGAGCAATTTGCTGTAGCTGGGGGGCATTTCGAGGGTGGAAAGCACGCGGCGGCGCTGGTCTTCCGGGAGGTCCACGGAAGAAATATCGCCCATCAGCAACACCGGAAGGAACTCATCCCAGGTCGACAGTGTCTTTAACAAGCCCAGAACTGCACCAGGAGCGTTTACCGTCCCGATCAGCACACAAATGACTTCGCGGCTCGACGACAAAGAGCTGACCGCCTGCTGCCAGTCGTGGCTGCCACAGGGTAGATTTTCTTCGCCAAGAAAATTCAGGATCACCGCCAGATCGCGGCGCCGAACGCTATCGTCATCGATCAGCAGAATTTTGGTTTCACGCCACATGCAATAGCAACTTCCCTAGTAAAACTCTAATGCCCTCGAGTTGGGGCAATCTAGATTGCTGTAGGCATTTTCTGCGCTACGGCTTTCTGACGTCTGAAAATAGCACTAGTTAAGTCAAAAAATCGTGCACAGTCAAATTTATGACGCGCGGTGTTCGGATTAACTGAGCTTTCAGCCGAACATATGGTAAACCTTTGACGCATGTTTAGCTCGGTTGAACTGCGACATCTCTTCGAAAATAGCCTGTCGCTCCCCTGTCGTCGCCTCAAGCAACTGCTGGTAGACCGAAAGCAAGTCTTCCAGTTTTGCCCGAATGGCTGCCTCATCCGCCGATTCCTCGTTGAGCGCAGCATCGATCAACGCGCGGCAGCCCAAATCCAGTTCGCCGATCGCCCCCCAGTTGCGTTCAGCCAACGCCTCGGACAGCGCCTCACGGGTCTCGTCGATTTTTTGCAATGCTTGGCTCATGACATCGTCCTCAGGCCTTACGGCCTACTGTACCTCTGTGGCAATACCGTCCCAGCCTTCCTTGAGCGTAATCATCAGACCTGCGACCTCATCGATCATCGCAGCGTCATTCTGACGGTTGGCTTCCAGCAGGCGCATGGTCATGAAGGCATACAGGTTATCCAACTGCTGCAGTGCAATCGGGTCCGGGGTCTTCTCGGGGTTCAGGCCGTCACGCAACCCGACGAGGATGTCCACCGCCTTGCCCAGCATCAACCCCTTCTGCGCGATATCACCGCGAGCCATCGCACCCTTGGCCTGCGCCATACGATCCAGTGCGCCTTCCATCAGCAACTGCACCAGGCGGTGCGGGCTGGCTTCGGAGATCTGGGCGTGGGTGTTGACCTTCTGGTATTGGCGAAGGGCTCTCATGGGATTCATGTTTCTACCTCGTGACAGGCGACAACTAAAAGGGTGGACGCTGATTATTATGTCGACGGCGTTACACAAAACTTTAGCCCGCCTGGCGCTTTGACACAGCGCCTTCGGCGGGCTTTATCCATCCGCCAATCAGGTGGACTTCGGATTGTTCAGCGAGTTGAGGGTGGTCATGACGCTGTCGCCTTGAGCCTTGAGCTGGGCAACCAGGGAGTCCATGGCGTTGTATTTCAGGGTCAGGGACGCCGTCAGGGCATCAGAACGCGTGTTCAGGGCGGTCTGCTGGTTGGTCAAATCCCTGAGGTTATCCTGCAGGGTCGCGGACTTTTCGGCGAACACCCCGGTCTTGCTCAGCGCAAAGTTGGCGGTGGCATTCGTCAGGCTTGCCAGCAGCCCGTTGGGCCCGGTGAAGATGCTGTTGATGTCGGAGCCGTTTGTGAGGGCCGCCTTGTCAAACGCCACATCACTGACACTCAGGGTGCCCGCTGTCTGGTCCGTGGTCACGCCAAACTGCGCCAGGGATGAAAACGAGCCGCTACCGGTCACCGAGTTCATCACGTTGCGGATCGACGCCATCATGCTGCGCACCGAACTGTCCCCGGTCAACGGGCCTGGCGTGACGGAACCGTCGGCATTGGTGGTGACCTGAGTTTCGGCATTCACAGCCTTGACCAACGCACTGTAGGTATCTGTGAAGCCCTTGACTGCCGACTTCAGGGTTGCGCTGTTCGCAGAGACTTTGATCGTCGAAGCGCCGTTAGGGCCGTCAGTAGCTGCCGAAACCCCCGTCAAGGTAATGCTCACACCACTGATTGCGTCGGGCAGGGTATTACTCGTGGACTCTTGAGGGCTGCCATCAAGGTTATATATGGCGTTCTGCGGCGCCGAGCCCACAACCGTCGCACCCGTATCCAGGCCCGAGGAACCCTTGAAGGTGATGTCGCTACCGACACCGGTCGTCGACGATGTGACCACCAACCGCGAACCGTTGGAGTCAGTCAGGATGTTGGCACTCAAGCCCGCGTTGCCGTACTGCGAGTTGAGCGAATCGCGCACCTGCTGCAGGGTTCCGCCCGGTGGCACACTGACGCTGTAATTCTTGCCGGACTGGGAGACCGTAAACACCGTCGCCGAGACCCCGGAATTGACAACGGCCGTCGGCCCGCCAGGAATTACTGCGGTGGAGACCTTTGACGCCGTGGCCAATTGGGTGACACCCAGCGTAAAGTTGCCGGCGGCGGCACCTGGGCCCAACGTGACCGTCGCGAGCTTGTCGTTCGACAGCGTCGAACTCAAGCCGCTGAAGTTAACAGTCTTGGTCATGGTGTCCAGCGCGCCCCGGAACGCGTCCAGAGCCGCCTGGATCTTGCCGATTGAGGTCAGTTGCGCAGTGGATGTTTTGGTCTGGCTGTCGATCTGCGCTTGCTTGGGTGCGGTTTGCGACCCCACCAACGACTTCACAAGACCTTGAACGTCGATGCCCGTACCCGGGCCGTTGACCGTTAGACCTGCTACGACTGTCATCGTCTTTCTCCTAATCCGGGGCTGATGCTTTATTGACGAATCACGCTCTAGGCAGTTTTCGCAACAAAGTTCATGCCAGTTTAGACCTTGGCGTCAAACAGCAAGCTGCTGGCGTCATGAAGGCTCTGGGCGAGTTTCAGGGCCAATTCCGAAGGAATCTGGCGAATGACCTCACCGCTTTCGGTCGCAATGACCTTGACCACAACCTGGTGGGTGGAGTCATCAATGGAAAAATCCAGTTTGCGCTGGGCAGCCTGGATGAATTCGTTTATGTCGTTGACCGCTTTTTTCAAGTCGGTGTGGCTCGATGGCTGCTGGGCATCTTTCGCGCCAGCAACGGCGTCCACCTTGGGCTTCTGCGGATCGGCACTGACAGGAGCGGGTGCACTCTGTGGCGCTGCCGCAGGGTAAGACAGGTTCAGTTTGACGCTCATGTCCATGACCAATCACCTCATTAGACAAAAGACAAAAGGGCACGTAAACGCGCCCTTCCGTCAGTTACCAAGTGCCGTTATTACTGAAGCAGCTTCAGTACAGCGGATGGCAGTTGGTTCGCCTGGGACAGGATCGCAGTCGAAGCCTGTTGCAGAGTTTGTTGCTTGGTCAGCTGAGCAGTTTCAGCGGCGAAGTCAACGTCCTGGATCACGCCACGGGCAGCGGTGGAGTTATCCGAGATGCTCTGCAGGTTGGCGATGGTGTTGTCGAAACGGTTTTGTACCGCACCGAGGTCAGCACGCTGAGAGTCGATGGTGGACAGTGCTTGGGTCAGCACGTCTACAGCCTTCTGTGCGTTGTCAGCAGTGGTCACGTCGGTATTGCTGACGACGACTTGCGCCGAGTTGACAGCGGTAGCAGCTGCAGCACCGAACACACCGGTAACGCCGTTGCCAGCCAGCGAGTAGCTGGAGCTGGAGTTCAACGAAACTTGGCCGGTAGCGGTCAGGTTGGTTGCGGCCAGGTTGGTCACGGTAGCATTGAACTTACCGTCGCCGCCTTTAGTGGCAATGCCGATAGTTTGGGCACCGGTGTCAGCATTGGCGAAGGTGAAGTTCTCACCCGAGTCGGATTTGATCGACAGGGCGCCGGTCGACTGGTTGAAGTTAACGCTGATACCCAGTTTGGCAGCGTTGGAGTTCAGTTGACCCGCCAGGTCGGCAGCGCTGGTGATACCCACGAACGAAACAGTAGAGGCAGTAGGACCGCTGCCGACTGTAAGGTCGAACTTACCGCTAGGAGTGGCCGCAGGAAAGCCACCAGCAGGAAGCGTGAACTGAAGCTCAGTGCTAGCAGTGGCCGCCAGACCGCCTACTGCGCCATTAAGCTGGGCAGCAATTTGCTTGGCCGACGCGCCTTGAGCGATGGTCAGAGCGTTCGACACCTGACCACCACCGGTCACAGTGATAGTGCCGCCCGCAACACCGTTAAGGCTTGGCGTCTGAGCGTTGGACAGCAGTTGCTGCGAACCGATGTTACTGGCCGCTACGTTACCCAGACTCATGTTGATGGTCTGGTTGGCGTTCGCGCCTACTTGGAAAGCGGTAGTACCGAAAGAACCGTCCAGCAGGTTACGGCCACCGAAGGTAGTGGTCGATGCGATACGGGTCAATTCCGAACTCAGAGCAGCGTACTGAGCCTGGTTCGACTTACGGTCGTCAGCGCTGAGGGAGCCGTTAGCGGACGACAGAGCCAGGGAACGCATGGTCTGCAGGATGTTGGTGGATTGCTGCATCGCGCCTTCAGCAGTTTGCGCGATGGAGTTACCGTCACCGGCGTTCTTGATGGCAACGCCCAGGCCGTTGATCTGGCTGGTCAGACGACCAGCGATTTGCAGGCCGGCCGCATCGTCTTTGGCGCTGTTGATACGCAGGCCGGAGGACAGGCGCTGCATGGAAGTTTGCAGGGCGCTGGAAGCCTTGTTCAGGTTGTTCTGAACGGTCAACGAAGCAAGGTTGGTGTTTACTGTTAATGCCATGACGAAATCCTCGTGGGTGGTGTACTGCGGCTTCCGGCCCTGGCAACCGCCGGGTGTGGCCTAGAGAACCTTCGTAATAGTTATCGTCGTGAAAGCAGGTTGCTTGAGGACTTTTTTGATTTTTTTTACTGGCGCCGTGCCACCCCTTTTAATTCAAGCATTTACGATAGCCCAAACCCCAGCAATTGTTGGCTTTCTGGCGCCAAATAAAAAACGCCCATGATCTTTCGATCATGGGCGTTTTTTTGTGCAGCGCCTTTAAGTCGTCAAGGGCGGTGCAAAATCGCCGAGCCCCAGGACAGCCCCACACCAAAACCACTGATGGCGACGCGCTTCCAGGTGGAGTCGAGCATGTGCTTTTCCAGCAGCAGCGGAATGCTCGAGGACACGGTATTGCCAGTCTCGACCATGTCCTTGATGAATTTATCTACCGGAGCATCTTCAAAACGCCGGGCCACGGCGTCGACAATCGCCGCACTGCCCTGGTGGATGCAGAACGCATCGATCTCGTCAGCCTTGAGGTCCGATTCGTTGAGCAGCTCGTGCAAATGCGCCGGCACCTTGAGCAAGGCGAAGTTGAACACCTGGCGGCCGTTCATGAAGAACACGCCATCGCTGACCTTCAAGTGCGGCGCACCGGAGCCGTCAGTGCCGAACTTGGACTTGCCCAACTGCCACGGCGCATCTTCACCCATCCAGGTGGCGGTAGCGGCATCGCCGAACAGCATGGTGGTGTTGCGGTCTTCAGGGTCGACGATCTTCGAGTACGGATCGGCGGTCACCAGCAGGCCGTTCTTCAGGCCGGTAGCCTCCATGAAGCCCTTCATCGCATAGATGCCGTAGACGTAGCCCGAGCAGCCCAGGGAAATATCGAAGGCCGCCACGTGCGTCGGCAGGCCCAGCTTGTCCTGGACGATGGCGGCGGTGTGAGGCAAGCCCTCTTCGTCGCCATTCTGGGTAACGACGATCAGCGCATCGATGGACTCGCGCTTCAAATCGGGGTTGTTGGCAAACAAGGCGTTGACCGCCTCGACGCACAGATCGGAGGTTTCCTGCGCGGCATCCTTGCGCGGCAGGAACGCCGAACCGATCTTGCCAATGATGAATTCTTCATCCTTGGCGAATTTGGCACCCTGGGCGTAGTTATCAATCCCGTCTGCCGGCACGTAACTGGCGATGCTTTTTATGCCAATCATTGTGGCTTCCCAATACTAAATAGCTGGAGAACACCCCGCGAGACACGTCGCCGGGTGCTGACAATAATGGGGATGACCCCGCAAAAAACTCGCCGAAAACCGCCTTTTTACCCTGGCGGCAGGCCCTCGCAGAGACCTGGCGACGACCTATCCTTTTCACACGATACAGTGAAGATGCGCTTTATGACTCACAGGTCACTCAATTTTCTGAGCTTTGTGCGAAACACGGGGACATACAAACGCCAAAAACCACAACGGCCCACCCCGTTTCCAGGGTGAGCCGCCGGTTTGCAGCTGCGGACATCACATTTTGTTGAACAGGCTCAACTGAGAGATTTTCACAAAGGCCAACTGAGAGGCCTGCAGCATGGTTTGCTGAAGCTGCAGGTTGATCGCCGCCTGACCCATGTCGACGTTGCCCAGGGAACTCATGGTGTTGGTATTGGCAGTCCCCAGGCTGGTGTTTTCATCCGTTTGAAGATCCAGGGCATTCTGGCGAGCACCGATGGAGCCGCGCACCTGGTCAATCTGTGAACTGGCGTTGTTCAGGTTGCCGATGGTTTTGGCCACCACATCCTTGAGGTTGTTCTGCGCGACCAGATTGCCGTCAGCCGGCGTTTCCAGGGCTTTGCGCAATTGGCTCAACGTGTCCAGGGCGTTTTCGTTCTTGTTGCTGACGGCGCTGACCGCAAACTGGTCGCCCGCCCCTGGCGCACCACTGATGTCGAACGTCACGCCGGCCGCGTTGATCGAGGTGGCACCGGCAGCCATGGTGCCGGTCGCGATGGTCTTGCTGTTCGGACTGTAGGGCTGCGCATACACCTCATACGTGGTGCCGCTGGTGAATTTGATCACCGCACCGGTATCAGGGAAGGTGCTGGCGTAGGCCGCCTGATCCGTCACCTGGCCACCGGTGACTTGTGCAGTCGACGCGTTGCCTGGCGAACGCGAAGCACTGAAGGTGTCCGGCTTGGATTGCAGGGTGAACGCCTTGCCCGCCACCAGTGCGTCGGAGTCAGCGCCGGGCGCAACGTCCGCGCCGAGCGTCAGGCTGATATCGAACTTGACGCCGCGCAGGTTGACGCTGGATGCGCCCTCTTTGGTCGCGTCGAAAGTGCCGTTGCCGGGAATCTCCGAGGTAACGTCGTTACCGTCCTTGTCGGTCACGGAATACTGCGTGCTGCTGCTGAAGGTCAGCTTGTAGGGCTGGCCGTCGGTAAAACTCTTGGTGTAGGTGACACCGGAGGTCACCGTGCCCGCCGATACCGCGACCTTGCCGTCATTGACCGCAGGCGGCAACAACGTAGCCTGGGTGCGACCGGTGTTGGTCGAACTTTCCATCATCGACTTACCGGTGTCGCCCCCCGCCATCGACAGATTGTCCGAGATCTGCAAGCTCAGCGGCGTCTCGTCACCCTGATACGTGTAGGTGCCGTCGTTATTGCGGATGTAAGGCGGCGTGTCGGTTTTCGACCCGGAAAACATGTAGTTGCCGTTGGCATCCTTGGAGTTGAGCAAGCCCAGCACCTGGTCCTCAAGCGCGCCCACTTCGCTGGCGATGGATTTACGATCGTCATCGCTCAGGGACTGGTTGGCCGCACGCAGCGCCAGTTCATTACCGCGCTGCAAGGCGGTGTTGATGCTCTTTAACACCGATTCTTCGTTGGTCAGCGAGTTCTGCAGGGTGTTGATGTTGCCGTTGAACTGGCCAAGCATGTCTTTCTGTTGCTGCAATTGCAGCAAGCGCGCGGCGGCGACCGGGTCATCGGAGGCGGTCTGCACCCGGATACCGCTGCTCGCCTGGTCCTGGGCTTTCACCACACCGGAATAGTTCGTCTGGTACTTGCTGGCGCTGGTGTCGAAATACTGCTGTGTAGAAATACGCATCGTCCCAGACTCCTTTAAAGGGCATTAATCAGTGTGCTGAAAGTTTCTTGCGCAGCCTTGATGATCTGCGACGACGCGGTGTAGTACTGCTGGAACTTGATCATGTCACCCGCCTCTTCATCCAGGTTGACCTGGGACACCGAGTTGCTGGCCGCCTTGTTCGCTGCCAACAGCGCACCCGTCGCGGTGGAGTCGGTAGCGGCCTGGCTGGCTTTGGAGCCCACCTGCGACACGAGTCGGGCGTTGGCGCTGACCAGGCTCACACCCGGGCTGCCGTCGCTGGCGCCCACGGTGGCCTTGGTCTGCAAGTCCAGCAATTGCTGGGCGTTGCGGTTGTCGGAGGTGCCCGAAGCGTTGAACGAGAAAGTCGTGCTGTCACCATTGGCAGGCGAGCCGCCGACCGTGGTGTCGAAGTTGAAGCTTTTGCCCGGGATCAACGCACCGGAGGCATCGCGCATCGGTACGTTGATGCTGATCTTGTTGCCCTGGCCCGGGATGATGGTGCCACTGCCGATCGGATTGCCTTGCGCGTCGCTCACCGTATACGACTGGGTGCCGTCGGCGGCCGGCTTGCCAAAGAGCATTTTTACCGGCATGGAGTTTTCGATGCCGGCGCGCAACTGGGCGGTATCAGCGCCGCCATGAATATCCAGCGGCACAGTCAGCTGAGGCGGTGTGAACGTACCGGTGCCGGTGTTGGTCTTGCTTGCGTTCCCCGCCAAGGGGCCCGCGAAGGCGAGCTTGTTAACGTCCTTCAGGTCGACACCGATGCCCGTGGCCCCGTTGGCCGTGGGGCTGACCTTGAAGCTGTCACCGGCAGCCATGGGCCCTTTGCCGTCCAGTGCCAGGGTAAAGCCATCAATCACCGGCGGCGGCGTGGTTGTAGTGTCGAACGAACCCATGGCCTTGCCGTCGGAGCGGACGACGTTGTACTGGTTACCACTGGTAAACGTGACTTTGTAGTCGTAGGTCGTCAGCTGGCTGCTGTCCTTGATCGTGACATTCAGGTTGCCAGACCCCGCGCTGTTGCCGGCGGCCCCTTGGCTGCGCTGGGAAATCGCCGCCGCGCTGTTGATATCGGTGAACAGCGACGAACCGAATTCGCCGTTGAGGTCCAGGCCCTGGCCCAACTGATTGTTGATCGTGTCTGCCGTGGCAATCGCGATGCGCCCCAGATCATTGATGGCCGGCATCAGCACGTCACTGCGATAGCGCAGCAAGCCACCGATACTGCCGCCGGTGACTACATTACCAAGGTCAATGGACGAGTCGCCCATCGAGAGCTGGATGGTGTACTGGCTATTGTCGGTGCTACTCGGTACCGCAGAGATATTATTGGATATCCCGCCTTCCACCAGCGACTGCCCCGTACCGGTCGTAATACTGAACTGTCCGTTTTTTTCCGTGGCCGTAACGCCGATCAGCTCGTTGAGCGAGCGCACCGCTTCGTCACGCGAGTCCAGCAGGTTGGCCGGCGCACTGCTGGAAGTCCCCTGGGCCTGGGCGATCTGCTTGTTGAGCGAGGCGATCGAGGACGTCAGCTTGTTGACCTGATCCGTCATGGTGCTCAACTGACTGTTGATCGTTTGTTTCTGCTGGTTCAACTGGCCGGAAATGGAGTTGAAGCGGTTGCTCAGGGTCTGGGCGCTGGTCAGCAGCAATTGGCGCGCGGACACGTCGCCCGGGGTGGCAGAAGCCGTCTGCGCCGCCGCGAAAAAGGCACTGAGCACCGAAGACATGCCGGTGTTGGAATCCGACAAGGTCTTGTCGATGGCACTGGCCTGGTCCAGGTAGGCGTTGGCATCGCTGTCGAGTGCCGTGCTGTTCTGGTAAGCCGTGGTGAGGAACTGGTTGTACACCCGACGCACGTCCGCCAGGGTCGTACCGGTGCCGATAAATACGCCGCCGTAGGCGTTCGACGCATTCGCGGTCTGAGCGCTCTGTTGACGCGAGTATCCCGGGGTGTTGACGTTGGCGATGTTGTTACTTAAGACCGACAACGATCCCTGGGCGGCATTGAGCCCCGACATCCCGATATTGAGCAAACTCATGATTCAGACCTTATAAATGAGTGGAAGCGCCCGCGGCAGCGTAGTTCTGGTAGCTGTTCATCGTTTTTGCGATCTGCGAAATCTTGCTGGCGTAATCCGGGTCGGTTGCATATCCGGCTTTTTGCAACTCGCGCACAAACTGTTCCGGGTTGTCGGCTGATTTCACAACTTCTTTATAGCGATCATTGCTTTGCAGCAACGTGACCAGGTCATGGAAGCTGTCCTGGTAGGAATTGTAGGAACGGAACTGCGCCGTCTCCTTGACCATCGCGCCATTGCGAAACTCGCTGGTGATCGCCCGGGCCTGTTCGCCCTGCCAACTCTGGCCGGCCTTGATGCCGAACAGGTTGTGGCTGCTGGTGCCATCCTCGGCACGCATCACCGATTTACCCCAACCGGTTTCCAGGGCGGCCTGGGCCACCAGGTAGCGTGGGTCGACGCCAATCCGCGCGGCGGCCTGCTTGGCCATCGGCAACATGGTGGCGACAAATTCATCCTGCGAGCTGAAGGCTTTCTTCGCCGGTGCCAGCGGTGGCTGGGCGACGGCGCGGCCGTAAACCTGCATCTGCCCGCGAGGCGGTATGGCGGCAAGGCTGCGGGCGGTGCTGTTGACCACGCCATCATCGGCAGCGCTGTTGCGCAGCGGCGCGGCCTTGGCGGCAGTGGTAGCCTCGGCACCCGGCACGATGCCGGCCAGCAGGCGATCCGTCAGCTTGCTCGGCAACGAGATGCGTCGCTGGTTCATCAGCGCGATGTCGTTGGCGTGGGAGTTGGTGCCTTCAGGCACCGCCACGCGGTACGCCCACAATGGCCGCTGACCATTGCTGCGGCCCAGCGGGCCATCGGCCTTGGTACCGGCGGCAATTTCAGTCGGCACATCCACCTTCTTCGCGGGCGCAGCCGGGCCTTGCAAGGTGGCCGCCTGGGCGTCCACCGGTTTGTTCTTCTGCATCTGGCGCAGCAGCACGTCCGCCAGGCCGATACCACCGCCCTCGCGAGACAGGGAAACCGCCAACTGCTGGTCGTACATTTCCTGGTACTGCTTGGCCGCCGGGGTATTCAGCGGGTTGTCCTTGCCCAGGGCTTCGGTGGCCGAACGCATGGACTTGAGCATCTCGCCGAGAAACAGCGACTCGAATTCCTGCGCGACCTTGCGCATGTTGCCGTCGCTGTTCTTGTCGCCGACCTTCAACTGGTTAAGCCGGTTGAGGTCGGAATAGGAACCCGAATCCGCCGTACTGGTCAGGCCGCTCTTGCGCATGTCCATGGCCATGGCGTCAGATCACGATCAGGTCGGCTTGCAAGGCGCCGGCCTGTTTCAATGCTTCAAGGATCGCCATCAAGTCGCCGGGCGCTGCGCCCACTTGGTTCACCGCACGGACAATCTCGTCCAGGGTGGTGCCGGGGCCGAACTTGAACATCGGCTTGGCTTCTTGCTGGGCATTTACCCGCGAACGGGGTACCACGGCAGTCTGGCCGTTGGACAACGGGCCAGGCTGGCTGACGATCGGGTCTTCGGTGATGGTCACGGTCAGGCTGCCGTGGGTCACGGCCGCTGGCGAAACCTTGACGTTCTGGCCGATCACGATGGTGCCGGTCCGCGAGTTGATGATGACTTTCGCCACCGCCTGGCCCGGGTCAACCTCAAGGTTTTCCAGCAGAGACAGGTAGTCCACACGCTGGCTTGGGTCCAGCGGTGCCGTCACACGAACCGAGCCGCCATCGATGGCCTGGGCCACGCCCGGGCCGAGCAGCTCATTGATCTTGTCGACCACGCGCTTGGCGGTGGTGAAGTCAGAGCGGTTGAGGTTCAGGGTCAGGCTGTTGCCCTGGTTGAAGCCGCTGGGCACGGTGCGCTCCACCGAGGCACCACCGGGAATCCGCCCGGCCGACGGCACGTTGACGGTGATCTTCGAACCGTCACGGCCTTCGGCGTCAAAGCCGCCCACCACCAGGTTGCCTTGGGCAATCGCGTAGACGTTGCCGTCGATACCTTTTAGCGGCGTCATCAGCAAGGTGCCGCCGCGCAGGCTTTTCGAGTTACCCATGGACGAGACGGTGATGTCGACCACCTGCCCCGGCTTGGCGAACGGCGGCAAGTCAGCACTGATGGACACCGCCGCGACGTTCTTCAACTGCACGTTGCCCGAGCCCGGCGGTACCTTGATGCCGAACTGCGAGAGCATGTTGTTGAAGGTCTGCAGGGTGAACGGGGTCTGGGTGGTCTGGTCACCCGTACCGTTAAGCCCCACCACCAGGCCGTAGCCGATCAACTGGTTGGACCGCACGCCGGAAATGCTCGCGATGTCTTTCAAGCGCTCGGCCTGGGCGCCTGCGCTCAGGGCCAGCAGCAACATCGCAGCCATCAGCTGTTTGAAGTTCAAAGTGATCACCTAGAAAGGGAACAGCGGGCTAAGGAAGAAACGGTCAAACCAGCCCGGCTGACTGGCGTCAGCAAACGAACCCGTACCCGAGTAGGTGATGCGTGCATCGGCAATCCGTGTCGACGGCACGGTGTTGTCGGTGGAGATATCGTCGGCGCGAACCATGCCCGCAATGCGCACCAGTTCGTCACCGGTGTTGAGGGTCATCCACTTCTCGCCGCGTACGGCAATGATGCCGTTGGGCAGCACGTCGGCCACGGTCACGGTGATCGAGCCGGTCAGGCTGTTGCCCTGCCCTGCCGCGCTCTTGCCGTTGGTGGCGCGGTCGCCGCTGTAGCCGGCGTCCAGGCTCAGGTCACCGCTGCCCAGCGGGTTGTTGGTGTTCGGTACACCGCCAAACAACGAAGTCAGGCCGATGCTGGTCTTGCTGGTCTTGCCGATCTGCGAGTTGGCGTTCTTGCTCGCCTGGGTCTTCTCGTTCAGCGTGATGGTGATGATGTCACCGACCCGGAAGGCCTTGCGGTCGCTGTACAGGTTCTGTTCGAACCCGGCCTGGTAGATCGAGCCATTGTTGGCGGCCGCCGGCAACGGCGTGCGCGGCAACACCGGCGCATAGTACGGGTCATTGGGCTTAGGCGTCGGGGCGACACAGCCCGCGAGCACAGCAATCCCACTCAATGCCAGAACAGAAACATAGCGATTCATGACCCATACCTCACGGTGTTGCAGGCGCCTTCAAGGGCGCCCCATAGACTTGATTACAGATTCTGCGTTACGAACGAAAGCATCTGGTCGGCAGTGGAAATCACCTTGGAGTTCATCTCGTAGGCGCGCTGAGTGGTGATCATGTTGACCATCTCTTCAACGGTGCTGACGTTGGACGTTTCCAGGGTGCTTTGCAGGGTGGTACCAAAACCGTTGAGGCCCGGGGTGCCGATTTGCGGCGCGCCGCTGGACGCGGTTTCCAGGAACAGGTTGTTACCGATCGCCTGCAGGCCGGCCGGGTTGATGAAGTCGGCGGTTTGCAGGTTGCCGATCACCTGGGACGCCGGGTTGCCGGCCACGGTGATCGACACGGTGCCGTCGTTGCCGACGGTGAAAGTCTGGGCGTTGTTCGGCACGACAATCGCCGGCTCCAGCGCGAAGCCATTGGCGGTCACGACCTGGCCGTTGGAGTCCAGGTGGAACGTACCGTCACGGGTGTAGGTGGTGGTGCCGTCCGGCTGCAGGATCTGGAAGAAACCCTTGCCGTTGACTGCCAGGTCGAGTGGCTGGCCGGTCTGCTGCAGGTTACCGGCGCTGAAGTTCTTCTGGGTGCCAACGATTGCCACACCGGTACCCAGTTGCAGGCCCGACGGCAATTCGCTGTCCTGGGTCGACTGGGCGCCAGGCTGCTTCTTGATCTGATAGAGCAAGTCCTGGAACTCGGCGCGGTCACGTTTGAAACCCGTGGTCGACACGTTGGCCAGGTTGTTGGAAATGGTGGTCAGGTTGGTGTCCTGGGCGGACAGGCCTGTCTTGGCAACGTATAGAGCCGGAAGCATGTTCTTCTCCTTCGTGCGCCTGTTTTATGGCGCCGCGCTACAAAAATTAGTGTGTGGCTGCTATCAGCTCATCGCCAGGACGCGGGTCATGGCCTGGTCGTCTTCTTTGGCGCTGTTCATCATCTTGATGTGCAATTCGAACTGCTTGGACAGGGCCAGGACTGCCGTCATTTCTTCGACGGCGTTCACGTTGCTCGCCTGCAGGAAGCCCGACGTCAGCTTGACGTTGGCATCGGCCTGGGCCGGCTGGCCATCCTTGGTGTGGATGGTGCCGTCGAGGCCCTTGGTCATGTTCTTGAGGTCGGGCTGCACCAGCTTGATCCGGTCCACTTCAGCCATCACCCGCGGGCCTTCGCCCATGGCGCGGATGCTGATGGTGCCGTCCTGGCCGACTTCGATCTGCTGCTGGGGCGGCACGGCAATCGGGCCGCCGTTGCCCATGATCGGCATACCGTTGCCGGCCCGCAGCACACCCAGCGCATCGACGTTCATGCTGGCGCTGCGCACGTAGGACTCGCCGCCATCCGGGTTTTGCACGGCCATCCAGCCGTCACCGCTGACGGCCACATCGAGGTCACGGCCGGTTTCAATCATCGCGCCAGGGGAAAAGTCCGTGCCTGGGCGCTCGGTCAAGGCAAAGGCCCGCGCCGGAAAGCTGTCACCGAACACCGGCATCGAGCGCGCCTGTTCCAGGTCACGCTGGAAACCATTGGTGGAAACGTTCGCCAAGTTGTTGGCGTGGGCCTTCTGCGCCAGTGCATTCTGGCTGGCGCCGGTCATTGCCACGTAAAGGTACTTATCCACGCTCTTTCCTCTTTCTGACGGACGCTTGCCGCCCACCGCTGTACTGATGAGGCTTAAGCAATTTGCGAACCAACTTTTTGAAATGAGGGAAAGTCCAGGCGGGGCGGGGGTTTGCCGGCAGGTAGCAGCTTAGGGCAGCAGGAAGAGAGTCGAAAAAACGGCGGACTTATGCCGCTAACGGCAAGTGCAGGTATCAAGACCGACAAAGAACCCATGTGGGAGCGGGCTTGCTCGCGAATGCGGTGTGACAGTCACCCTATGTATCGACTGACCTACCGCATTCGCGAGCAAGCCCGCTCCCACAGGTTTAACCGCGTTCGGCTTTGACGACTTCGTAGTCGCGCAACTTGTTGGCAATAGTGGTGTGGGACACGCCCAGCCGCTTGCCCAACAGACGGCTGCTGGGATGTTCGGCATACAACTGCGCCAGCACGGCCTTTTCAAAGCGCCCGACGATCTCCTCCAACCCGCCTTCCAGGGAAAAATCCCCCAGCGGCTGGCGCACGCCATAGTCCGGCAGGCGAATGTGCTCGGCCTTGACGGTGCCGCCCTCACACAGCGAAACCGCCTGGAACAGCACGTTCTCCAACTGCCGCACATTCCCCGGCCAGTGGTAATGGCTGAGGCGTTCCATCGCCGCCGGTGCGAGCTTGGGCAGCGGGCAGCCGATCTGCCGGCTGGCCTGATCCAGGAAGTGCTCCACCAGCGGCGGCAAACCGTCGAGGCACTCGCGTAGCGGCGGGATATGCAGCGAGAGCACATTGAGACGATGGTAAAGGTCCTGGCGGAATTCGCCCCGGGCGCACAGTTCGGAAAGGTCCACCTGGGTCGCGCAGATCACCCGCACATCCAGGTACACCTCTTCATCACTGCCTACACGGCGAAAGCAGCCGTCCTGCAGAAAGCGCAGCAACTTCACCTGCAACCGCGCGCTCATTTCGCCGACGCCGTCGAGAAACAACGTACCGCCCGCCGTCAGCTCCA
Organism: Pseudomonas sp. F9001; assembly: GCF_013385435.1. Taxonomy (NCBI): domain Bacteria; kingdom Pseudomonadati; phylum Pseudomonadota; class Gammaproteobacteria; order Pseudomonadales; family Pseudomonadaceae; genus Pseudomonas; species Pseudomonas sp. F9001. Next base: position 158,815 of record NZ_JACAPX010000006.1, on the reverse strand, counting down.
GCAGTCCCAACTTGCCCTCCGCCCTCGCCCCTTCAAAGGCGCCGGGACCATAGCCGAACAACTCGGTCTCGGCCATGGACTCGGGCAAACCGGCGCAGTTGAGCGCCATCAACGGCGACTGGCCGCGTGGGCTGGCCAGGTGACAAGCGCGGGCCAGCAACTCTTTGCCGGTGCCGGTTTCGCCTTCTATTAATAGAGGCGCATCCAACGGCGCCATGCGCCGAGCCTCACGCACCACGGCGGCCATGACCCTGGAGCTTTGGAAAATGCTGTCGAAGCCGCGCAGTTCCTGCTTGCGCACATTGTAGATACGCTCACCCACCCGGTCGGCGCGGTGCAGGGTCAGTACGGCGCCGGCCATGGCTTCGCTGTCGTCATGCTCGGAGGATTGCAGCGGCGCAATATCGGCCAGGAATACATCGCCCTTGACCTTGACCCGCAGGCCGTTGATTCGCGATTTGCTGGCCCGTACCAGTTCCGGCAAATCGAAATCTTCGGCGTAGCGCGACAACGGAATGCCCGGCACCTCATCCACCCGTACTCCGAGCAACTGCGCCGCCGCGCGGTTGGCCGCGACGATGGAGCCGCCCATGTCGATGGACAGCACCGGAAACTCCAGCGCCCCCAGCAGCGCGTTGAGCTCCATATGCCGACGCTCGCTGGGCATCAGCCCTACCCGCTTGACGCCAAATACCCCGGCAATCGCCTCGAACTGCGGGCGCAATGCCTGGAACTGCAGGTTCACCAGGTTCGGGCAATAGAGGTAGATGGCGTTGCCGTGCTCGCCACCGACCTCGCCCTTGGCAACGTTCACGCCGTACTCCACCAGCAGGTTGAGGATGTCCCGCAGGATGCCGATGCGGTTCTGGCAATGCACTTTGATACGCATGAGAAGGCCCGAAGAGGTGGAGTCGCTGCGTCTTTTTGCCGCTGGCCGCAGATAATCGTCAAGATTATGTGACAGCTGCGAGGCGATTCACACCCAAAATACGCCACATGGAGAACGAATCGCTTCATCCGTAACGAAAACTTTACGAATCTCAGTAATTTTTCCTACAAAAGCATGGCGCAGGAGGATGGCTTCCTGGCCCAGGCGGCGTATCAATAGGCTCATCCCAGGACATAACAAGAACGAATGCCTAGCAGGAGAGCAGTATGAAGCAGACGCAGTACGTGGCCCGCGAGCCCGACGCGAACGGTTTTATCGACTACCCGCCCGAAGAACACGCGGTGTGGAACACCCTGATCACGCGCCAACTGAAAGTGATCGAGGGCCGCGCGTGCCAGGAATACCTGGACGGCATCGACAAGCTCGGCCTGCCCCACGACCGCATTCCACAGCTGGCGGAAGTCAACAAAGTGCTGGCCGAGACCACGGGCTGGCAAGTCGCCCGGGTGCCGGCGCTGATTCCCTTCCAGACTTTTTTCGAATTGCTCGCCAACAAGCAGTTTCCGGTGGCGACGTTTATTCGTACCCGTGAAGAGCTGGATTACCTGCAGGAACCGGACATTTTTCACGAGATCTTCGGCCATTGCCCACTGCTGACCAACCCCTGGTTCGCGGAATTCACCCACACCTACGGCAAGCTCGGCCTGGCCGCCACCAAGGAACAGCGCGTGTACCTGGCGCGCCTGTACTGGATGACCATCGAGTTCGGCCTGGTGGACACGCCCGAAGGCCGGCGCATCTACGGTGGCGGCATCCTGTCTTCGCCCAAGGAGACCGTGTACTGCCTCTCGGACGAACCCGAGCACCAAGCCTTCGACCCGCTGGAAGCGATGCGCACGCCGTACCGTATCGACATCCTGCAACCGCTGTACTTCGCCCTGCCCAACCTCAAGCGCCTGTTCGAAGTGGCGCAGGAAGACATCATGGGCATGGTCGAACGCGGGATGCAGCTGGGGCTGCACGCACCGAAGTTCCCGCCCAAGCCAAAAGCGGCTTGAACTGCGGCTTTTAGGGCCAGGTGAGTCTGTTCCCTGGCCCCGCGTTGCTTTAGGGTGACGCTACTGACGACCGTTTCCAAATACTCGATTTCAGGAATACCCACATGACCACGTTGAACCAAGCCCACTGCGAAGCCTGCCGCGCCGACGCCCCGCAAGTCAGCGACGAAGAGTTGCCGGTGCTGATCAAGCAGATCCCCGACTGGAACATCGAAGTACGCGATGGCGTGATGCAGCTGGAAAAGGTCTTCCTGTTCAAGAATTTCAAATTCGCCCTGGCCTTCACCAACGCCGTGGGCGCGATCTCCGAAGCTGAAGGCCATCACCCGGGCCTGCTCACCGAATGGGGCAAAGTCACCGTGACCTGGTGGAGCCACTCCATCAAGGGCCTGCACCGCAACGACTTCATCATGGCCGCGCGCACCGACGAAGTGGCCAAGGATGCCGAGGGCCGCAAGTAATGCATTTCGACGCAATTGGCCGGGTACCCGGGGACCCGATCCTCGGGCTGATGGAGTTGTACGCCCAGGATCCAAACCCGAACAAGTTCGACCTCGGCGTGGGCGTGTACAAGGACGACCAGGGCCTGACGCCGATCCCCCATTCGGTAAAACTGGCCGAGCAGCGCCTGGTGGAACAACAAACCACCAAGACCTACATCGGCGGCCATGGCAATGCCGCGTTCGGCACGCTGATCAGTGAGTTGGTGCTGGGCGCTGGTTCGCCGCTGCTGAGTGAACGCCGCGCCGGCGCCACCCAGACGCCTGGCGGCACCGGCGCGCTGCGCCTGAGCGCCGACTTTATCGCCCACAGCCTGCCCGGCCGTGGCGTATGGCTGAGCAACCCGACCTGGCCGATCCACGAAACCATCTTCGCCAAGGCCGGGCTCAAGGTCAGCCATTACCCGTACGTGGGCAGCGACAATCGTCTGGACGTAGCGGCAATGCTGGCCACCCTGTCGACGGTGCCTGAGGGCGATGTGGTGCTGCTGCACGCCTGCTGCCACAACCCGACCGGTTTCGACCTGTCCCACGATGACTGGCGCCAGGTGCTGAAGATCGTCCAGGAACGTCAGTTGCTGCCGCTGATCGACTTTGCGTATCAGGGGTTTGGCGATGGCCTGGAACAGGATGCATGGGCGGTGCGGCTGTTCGCGGCTGAGCTGCCTGAAGTACTGATCACCAGTTCCTGCTCGAAGAACTTCGGCTTGTACAGCGACCGTGTCGGCGCGTTGATTGTGTGCGCGGCGGACGCCGAGAAACTGACGGATGTGCGCAGCCAGCTGGCGTTCATTGCGCGTAACTTGTGGTCGACGCCGCCGGACCATGGTGCTGCTGTGGTGGCGACGATTCTCGGTGACGCCGGGCTGAAAAAGCAGTGGGCCGAGGAAGTGGAAGCGATGCGGGCGCGGATTGCGCAGCTGCGTTCCGGGCTGGTGGAGGCGTTGGCGCCCCATGGGTTGTCGGAGCGGTTTGCGCACATCGTGGCGCAACGCGGGATGTTTTCCTATACCGGGTTGAGTGCGGATCAGGTGAAGCAACTGCGGGACAAGCACAGCGTGTATATGGTCAATTCCGGGCGTGCGAACGTGGCGGGGATTGATGCGACGCGGTTGACGCTGTTGGCCGAAGCGATCGCAGATGTTTCCCACACCTGACTGAAGAAACCGGCTCCAAATGTGGGAGCGGGCTTGCTCGCGAAGGCGGTGGGTCAGTCGAATTATCTGGTGACTGACACTCCGCATTCGCGAGCAAGCCCGCTCCCACATTTAGACTGAGTGAGTCTGTGAGTCTGTGGGTTTGAGGCTTAGCCCGCGACCATTTCGGCCTTTAGTTGCGCCTCTTTCGCCTGGGCATCCGCCAATCGATACAGCTCGATATGCCCGTCCCAGTGCTCGATCAGCGCCGTGCACGACTCCACCCAATCCCCGCAATTGAGGTAGTCCACCTCGCCCACCTTGCGAATCTCCGCATGGTGAATGTGCCCGCACACCACGCCATGCAGCTCGCGCTTGGTCACTTCGTGGGCGATCGCTTCTTCAAAATCACTGATAAAGCTCACCGCCGTCTTGACCTTGTGCTTGAGGTACGCCGACAACGACCAATAGCCGTAGCCATAGCGCGCCCGCCAGTGGTTCAGCCAGCGGTTGAGCGTGAGGGTGAATTCGTAGGCCGAATCGCCGAGGAACGCCAGCCAGCGGTGATACCGAGTGATCACGTCGAACTGGTCGCCATGGATCACCAGCAAATGCCGGCCATCGGCAGTCACGTGCACCGCTTCGTCCACCAACTGGATATTGCCAAGGATCAGCTTCGAATAACGCCGCAGGAATTCATCGTGGTTGCCGGTGACGTAGATCACCTCGGTGCCGCGCTTGCTCATGGTCAGCAGGCGGCGGATCACGTTGGTGTGGGCCTGGGGCCAATACATACCACTGCGCAGCTTCCAGCCGTCGATGATGTCGCCCACCAGGTAGACCTTGTCGGCGTGGTAGCCCTTGAGGAAATGCGAGAGGTGTTCGGCCTGGCAATCCCGAGTGCCCAAATGCACGTCGGAAATCCACAGGGTACGCACGCGTTGCTTGCGGCTGGGTTTGGCGAGTTCGGCGCTGGTCATGGGCATGCCTCACGGTGTTTTCGCGAGCTTGCGCCCATGGGATTAATAGCCCATGACAGTGTTGCGTCAGTCTGATGACAGCGCCCACAGGCGGCGAAGCGATGTAAACTGCGGGCCTGCCCAGGAGACTGCGATGAGACCCAACCTCACGCTACGCCACTACCCCGATGCGCCTATCGCCCATAGCCACGACCATGCACAGCTGGTGTTTGGCCTGTCCGGGCACCTGGACTTCGAGGTGGATGGCCGGGGCGGCCAGGTGCAGCACAGCAGTGTGATGGTGCTGCCCTACTCCGCCCATCACGCGTGCCGCAGTCGCGATGGCAGCCGCTGCCTGGTGCTGGACGTGCCCGATGAGCACTGGCTGGCCCAGTCCCTGGGCGAGCATGCCGACGCCAGCCGCCGCTTGCTCGACCGGTGCGCACACCTGACCCTCGACAATCGCCAAAGCCAACTGGTGCAGTGGTTGGCAAGCAGCCCGGTGGACGATCCGCTGATCGCCCAGCAAGGCGCCGTGTTGCTGCTGGCCAGCCTCAACCTTGCGCAGCCGCCGGTGGGCAAGCGCCTGCCCTATGCCGCGTTCGATGCGCATATCCAGCGGCACGCCGCGCACCCACTGCAAGTGGCGGACCTGGCGAAGCTCGCCGACCTGTCCGTCGCCCGCCTGCATGCACGGTTTATCGCGGAAAGCGGGCAGACGCCGATGGACTACATACGCACCCGGCGCTTGCAGATGGCCCGCGGCCTGTTGCGCGACAGCCAGCTGCCGATCGGCGAGATTGCCGCGCGGGTGGGCTATGGTTCGCAAAGTGCATTTGCTGCGGCGATGTTGCGCGAGTTTGGCCTCTCGCCCCGAGCCTTCAGACGAGCACCGCCCGGTGTGGGAGCTGGCTTGCCTGCGATAGCATCACCGCGCGCTATCTGAACGACCGAGTTGTCTGCATCGCAGGCAAGCCAGCTCCCACAGGGATCTTCACCAAGCAAGAGTCCTGCGACAAAAGCCGCGAGCCCAACGACAGACGCGAATGCCTGCAACCCTCTAGACTGCGATCCTGTAAACCCGTCGTTTAAGGATCGCAATGACTCCCCGCACAGCCCTCGGCGCCCTGCATATCGGCGCATTGATGTTTGGCCTCACTGGTGTGTTCGGCAAACTGGCGGCCGCTTCGCCGGCGATTATCGTGTTCGGCCGCGCCGCGTTCGCGGTCATTGCCCTGGCAATCTTTGCGCGCTTTGCCAGCAACACGCCCTGGCAGAAGCTGCAAGCCCGCGACTGGCGCCGCCTGCTGGTCAGCGGCCTGCTGCTGGCCGGGCATTGGGTAAGTTTCTTTATTGCGGTAAAGGTCGCCGGTGTGGCCATCGCCACCCTGGGCTTCGCCACCTTCCCGGCGTTCACGGTGATTCTCGAAGGCTTGATTTTCCGCGAGCGGATTCGCGCCAACGAGATCCTGCTGGTGGTGCTGGTGAGCATCGGCCTGGTGCTGGTCACGCCGGATTTCAATCTCGCCAGCCAGGCCACCAGCGGCTTGTTGTGGGCGGTCGGCTCCGGGTTGTTGTTCTCGCTGCTGTCGCTGAACAACCGCGCCAGTGGGCGCATCCCGCCGGTACAGGCCGCCTTGTGCCAGAACGTGGTGGTAGCGCTGTGCCTGTTGCCCGTCGCCGCGCCCGGGCTGGCCGAAGTGCGGCCACTGGACTGGCTGTGGATCGGTCTGCTCGGGGTGTTCTGCACCGGCCTGGCCCATAGCCTGTTTGTCGCCAGCCTCGCGGTGCTCAAGGCGCGCACGGCGGCGGTGGTGTTTGCCATGGAGCCGGTGTACGGCATCACCGCGGCCTGGCTGCTGTTTGCTGAAACGCCGACCCTGCGCATGCTGATGGGCGGCGCGCTGATCATCGTGGCCATCGTGGTGTCCGGGCTGATGGGCGGCGCCAAACCGGCCAAGCAGCCGGCCACCACGGCCGAGGTTCATTGAGTACGGTCGTTATGCCCCAGGTCCCGTTGCGGGTCGATCTGGTCACGCACTCTTTGCTTGAGCACCTTGGCTTCCGGGAAGCCACCGTCGGCCTTGCGTTCCCAGATCTGCACACCGTCGCAGGTAATCCGAAACGCACCGCCGGTGGCCGGCTCCAGGGCCACTTTGCCGAGGTCATCGGCGAACGTGCTCAGCAATTCCTGGGCCAGCCAGGCGGCGCGCAGCAGCCACTGACACTGGGTGCAATAGGTGATGACAATCTCGGGCTTGGCCGCTGACATGAATTGACTGGCTCCTGCTTGGCGGGTTGAAAGGATCGAGTGGCTATAATACCGGCCTTTATCGTCCTGCCTTGAGATTGATGATGCGCCGCCTGTTGTCCTGCCTGTTGCTGTGCCTGTTCCCTGTCCTCGTCCAAGCCGTCGAAAACCCGCGCCCGAAGATCGGCCTGGTGCTCTCCGGCGGTGCCGCCCGTGGCCTGGCGCACATTGGCGTGCTCAAGGCCCTGGAAGAACAGGGCATCCACATCGATGCGATTGCCGGCACCAGCATGGGTGCGGTGATCGGCGGGCTGTACGCCTCGGGCTACAAGATCGACGAGCTGGAAAAACTCGCGCTGAACATCGACTGGAAGCTTGCCCTGTCTGACGCGCCACCGCGGGAAGACGTGCCATTCCGGCGCAAGCAGGATGACCGCGATTTCCTGGTCAAACAGAAACTCAGCTTCCGCGACGACGGCAGCCTCGGCCTGCCACTGGGGGTGATCCAGGGTCAGAACCTGGCCTTGCTGCTGGAAAGCATGTTCGCCCACACCAGTAACGTGCGGGATTTCGACAAGCTGCCGATCCCCTTCCGCGCTGTGGCCACCGACATCACCAGTGGTGAAAAAGTGGTGTTCCGCAAAGGCCACCTGCCCCAGGTGATCCGCGCCAGCATGTCGATCCCGGCGGTGTTTGCCCCGGTGGAGCTGGATGGCCGGCTGCTGGTGGATGGCGGCATGACCGATAACATCCCGCTGGATGTGGCGCGGGAAATGGGGGTCGACATCGCCATCGTCGTCGACATCGGCACCCCGCTGCGCTCACGCAAGCAACTCAACACCGTGGTGGACGTGCTCAACCAGTCCATCACCCTGATGACCCGGCGCAATTCCGAAGAACAACTCAAGGCCCTGGCGCCCCGCGACGTGCTGATCCAGCCCCCCCTGGCCGCCTACGGGGTGACGGATTTCGGGCGCGCCAAGGACATGATCGACGCGGGCTACCGCGCCACCCGCGCACTCGACGTGCGCCTGGCGCACCTGCGCCCGGCCGAACCGGTGGACCCGTCGCTGGTGGCCGCGCGAACGCCCGGCGAGCGCAACCCGGTGATCACCGCAATCAAGGTAGAGAACGACTCCAAGGTGGGCGACGAGGTGATCCGCTACTACATCCGCCAGAACCTCGGCGAGCCCCTGGACCTGGCCCGCCTGCAAACCGACATGGGCACTCTGTACGGCCTGGATTACTTCGAACAGGTGCAATACCGCGTGGTGAAAAAGGGCAAGGACAACACCCTGGTCATCAGCGCCCGGGGCAAACGCAGCGGCACCGACTACCTGCGCCTGGGCCTGAACCTGTCGGATGACATGCGCGGCGACAGCGCCTTCAACCTCGGCGCCAGCTACCGCATGAACGGCATCAACCGCCTCGGCGCCGAATGGCTGACGCGGGTGCAGATCGGTGACAAGCAGGAGCTGTACAGCGAGTTCTATCAGCCGATGGACACCGGTTCACGCTACTTCGTCGCGCCCTATATCAGTGCCCAGGCGCAGAACGTCGAACTGATTGAAGACAATAACCCGATCTCCGAATACCGCCTGGAACGCTACGGTTTCGGCCTGAACGTGGGCCGGCAGATCGGCAACAGCGGCGAGATTCGTTTCGGCGTCGGCGAGGCCTGGGGCAAGGCGGATGTGCGCATTGGTGACCGGGATTCGCCGAGCATCAACTTCAGCGAAGGCTTCTATGAGCTGAAGTACTCCTTCGATTCGTTCGACAACGTGTACTTCCCCCATACCGGCGAAGACATCGGCCTGGCCTTCCGGGAGTTCGAACCGGGGCTGGGTTCGGACCAGCGCTATCGCCAGTGGGAGTTCAAGCTGGACAAGGCCATGAGCAGCGGGCCGGACACGCTGATCCTCGGCGGGCGTTATGGGCGCACCCTGGATAAGTCGGACGTGGTGATTTCCAGCTTCCTGCTGGGGGGCGCGCGGCAGTTGTCGGGCTTTCGCGAGGATGCGATTGCCGGGCAGAACATCAGCCTGATGCGTGCGGTCTACTATCGCCGACTGACACCGCGATCCTATTTGCCGCTGGACTTCCCGTTGTACCTGGGCGCGTCACTGGAGCGCGGGCGGGCTTGGAACAACGACAATGAATACGACAGCGGGTACATCAACGCCGCCAGTATTTTCCTGGGGTTTGATACGCCGCTGGGGCCGTTGAATTTCAGTTATGGGTTTAACGATGACAGTCAGCAGGCGGTGTACCTGAACCTGGGGCAAACCTTCTAACTACGCCGCAAAACCCATGTGGGAGCGGGCTTACTCGCGAAGGCGGTGTGTCAGTCAGCACATGTATTCACTGACACTCCGCCTTCGCGAGCAAGCCCGCTCCCACATTTTTGATCTTCTGTGTACTTGGGATCAGGACTTCTCGAGATTTCCGAGGATGTGTTCATGCACCCGCATGCACACCCGCAGATCCTCTTCATCAACCCCCACAAACAGTTCATGGCGCAAGGCCGTGGCGATGGTCTCGATCTGCTCGATCAACGGCTTCGCGGTGTCGCACAGCACAATGCGCTTGGCGCGGCGGTCTTCCACCACGGCCTGGCGTTGCACCAGGCCCTGGCTTTCCAGGCTGTCGAGCAAACGGGCCAAGGTGGGCCCCTCTACCCCGACACTCTGCGCCAGCTCACGCTGGGTAGGCGGTTCGGTAAAACGGGCCAGGTGCAGCAGCACCAGCCAGCGTGCCTGGGACAGTCCCAAACCTGCCAAGCGGCGATCCAGCTCGGCACGCCATCCTCGGGACATATGCGCCAACTGCATGCCAAAACGGTGTTGATCGGTTAACGGCATAAAAAACTCATGGATTAGACTGAAAATAAAGTGTGGCTAATTATTAGTCAGCTAAGCATGACCCATGCCAGTAGGCAAGACCCGGTATGTACTGATTCGTTACATTGTCGTAATTGGCACATCAAATCTCGAATTCCGACTGCAAAGCGGCCCTTACGCAGTACAAAACGCCCTCGGGAACGCGGCCGGTAAACAGCGGCGCAATCTCGGAAACGGGTGGCAATTCGCCTTCTCCATCCAGGAATGCATCCTGGATTTCACCGAGCAAATCTTCCGGCAGATCAAGGGCCTGCTCCAACGACAACTGCTGCTTGCCAATGGACTCGGCGAGCAAGGTGTAGACGTTCTTTTCCGAGCACTGCAGCTGCCCGGCAATCTGGATCGGGGTCATGCCGGCACGGGCGAGGCTGATCAACTCGTGGCGGATGTCGGCGACCTCTTTCGGCGCCTCGACCTGGCCGCCGAGCACTTCGAGGAAGGCCTGGCCATAACGCTCCAGCTTGCGCGCACCGACGCCGCTGACCCTGGCCATCTCGCCGAGGGTAGTGGGATGGTCGCGGAGCATTTCCAGCAAGGTGGAGTCCGGGAAGATGACGTAAGGCGGCACGCTGTGTTCCTGCGCCAACTTCTTACGCAGCGCGCGCAGGGCTTCCCACTGTTCGCGCTCTTCGAAACGCACCAGTTGGCTGGCCTGGCTGGTGCTGCTCTTGGCGGTGGTTTGCGGCTTGAGGTCGCGGCGCAGCTCCAGGCTGACTTCGCCCTTGAGCAGCGGCCGGCAACTGTCGTTCAGACGCAGGCCGCCGTAGCCTTCCAGGTCGATGTCCACCAGGCCACGGGCGACCATCTGCCGGAACAGCGAGCGCCACTCACCTTCGGCGCGAGCCTTGCCCACACCGTAGACCGAGAGTTTTTCGTGGCCGAAGCTGCGAATCTTTTCATTGTCCTTACCCAGCAACACGTCCACCAGGTGGCCGACGCCATAGCGCTGGCCGGTGCGGTAGATCGCCGACAACGCCTGGCGCGCCGGCTCGGTGGCGTCCCAGGTCTGCACGCCGTCCACGCAGTTGTCGCAGTGGCCGCAGGGCTTGGGCATGTCTTCGTCGAAGTAGGCGAGCAAGGTCTGGCGACGGCAGCGGGTTTCTTCACACAGCGACAGCATCGCGTCGAGCTTGTGCTGTTCCAGGCGCTTGTGGCGCTCGTCGCCTTCGGAGTTCTGCAGCATCTGCTTGAGCATCACCACGTCTTGCAGGCCGTAGACCATCCAGGCATCCGCCGGCAGGCCGTCACGGCCGGCACGCCCGGTTTCCTGGTAGTACGCCTCAAGGGATTTGGGCAAATCCATGTGGGCCACGAAGCGCACGTTGGATTTGTCGATGCCCATGCCGAACGCGATGGTGGCGACCATGATCAGGCCTTCCTCGTTGAGGAAGCGCTTCTGGTGGTAGGCCCGCAGTTCGTTGGGCAAACCCGCGTGATACGGCAGTGCCGGGTAGCCTTGTTCACTGAGGAATGCGGCGACCTCATCGACCTTCTTGCGCGACAGGCAATAGACAATGCCGGCGTCGCTGCGCCGATCGGAGAGGAACGCCAGCAACTGCTTGCGCGGCTGTTCCTTGGGCACAATGCGGTAAAAGATATTCGGCCGGTCGAAGCTCGAGAGGAAGCGCTCGGCGTTCTGCAGGTGCAGGCGCTCGACGATTTCTTCGCGGGTCCGCTTGTCGGCGGTGGCGGTCAGGGCGATGCGCGGGACGTTGGGGAACAGTTCCGCCAGTTGGCCCAGTTGCAGGTATTCACGACGGAAATCGTGGCCCCATTGGGACACACAGTGGGCTTCGTCGATAGCGAACAGGGCGATTTCCAGGCTCTGCAGGAACGCCAGCATCCGTGGCTGCACCAGGCGCTCGGGGGCGAGGTAAAGCATCTTCACTTCGCCGCGCTTGATCCGGGCGGCGAGGTCACGCTGCTGTTCGGCGCTGAGGGTGGAGTTCAGCGAAGCGGCCGCCACGCCGAGCTCTTCAAGGGTGGCCACCTGGTCGTCCATCAGGGCGATCAACGGCGACACCACCACCGCAAGCCCTTCCCGCAGGAGTGCCGGTACCTGGAAGCACAGCGACTTGCCGCCGCCGGTAGGCATCAGCACCAGGGCGTCACCGCCGTTGGCCACGCGCTCAATGATCGCACCCTGGCGGCCACGAAAACTGTCGTAGCCGAAGATGTCCTTGAGGACGCGTTGAGCCTGCTCGAGCATGAAAAACTCCAAATATCGCCGAAATCCCTCTGTACAGGCTGGTCGAAAAAGCACGCTTGAGCGGGAAATAATCCGTAAGCGAACTTTTCCCGCGACTGGCGCTTGGCCTGCAGGGGCATCACAAAACGCGGCAGTATACCCGAGCGTTACCCGGCAAAGGGTGCCGTTGGTGAATTGCCGCCGGGCTCAAATACCTCTCAAATCTGTGCTGCGGCTGGCCTGGCAGCTCAAGAAAGCCTAGAATTGCCCATCGTTTATTCCCAAGGTAGTCCGTCAATGTCCTTCGCTGAGCAACTAACCCGCCTGCAAGCCTTCCTCGATGCCGATGAGCTGCACGACGAGGCGCTGGACTACGTGGCCGCCCACGGCTATCTGACCGCGCTGTCGATCTGCTCCGATGTCGTTCCCGACCGTGAATGGATCGACGCGCTGTTCTCCGAAGAGCCTCACTACAGTGATGCCGCCCAGCGCGAAGAAATCGAATCGACCCTGCTGGCCCTCAAGGCTCACATTGGCCGCCAACTGGCTTCCGATGAAGAGTTCGAACTGCCTTGCGACCTGGACCTGGGCGAAGACCCGGACGACTCCGAACTGCGCGGCTGGTGCATCGGTTTCATGGAAGGCGTGTTCCTGCGTGAAGAGGCCTGGTTCGAAACGGCTGAAGAAGAAGTCAGCGAAATGCTGCTGCCGATCATGGTCGGTTCCGGCCTGTTCGACGAGCAACCTGAGTTCTCCGACATCGCCGCCGACGCCAACCTGATGGACGACATGATCGTTCAGATCCCGGAAGCGCTGACCGCCCTGTACCTGCTGTGCAACGCACCTGACGAAAAGCCGGCGATCCTCAAGCCTCGCCACCACTAAGACCGTTGCCCGTGGCGCCCATGGGCAACCGTTCCGTGATCCTGCGTTACGCTTTGCTGGCCATCGGCTGGTTGAGCGTGGCGCTCGGGGTAATCGGCATCTTCCTGCCGGTGCTGCCCACTACCCCCTTCCTTCTGCTGGCTGCCGCCTGCTTTGCCCGTAGCTCCCCGCGCTTCTACCACTGGCTGGTGGAACACCCGCGCCTGGGGCCGTGGATTCGTGACTATCTGGATGGCAACGGGATTCCGCTCAAGGGCAAGGTGTATGCCATTGGGTTGATGTGGGTGAGTATCGGTTTTTCCTGCTACCTGGTGCCGCTGATCTGGGCGCGAGGGTTCATGCTGACCAGTGCGGTGTTGGTGACGGTTTATATTTTGCGGCAGAAGACCTTGCCCAAGGCACCGCAGGACTAAATGTGGGAGCGGGCTTGCTCGCGAATACGGTGGATCAGTCAGCACATGTATCGGCTGACACACCGTATTCGCGAGCAAGCCCGCTCCCACATTTTTAATCCAGTCGCTTCAGAGGGATCAACGCATCGGCGGCAAGCCATACGCCGCCAAATCAAAGTCAGCCAACTTGCGAATAATCTGGTCGGCATGGTGATACTTGCTGTCCGCCATCGCCTCATCCGGCACCGCAATCGCGGTCATGTGCGCAGCCTTCGCCGCTGTCACGCCAAACGGCGAATCCTCAAACACCAGGCAATCCTCTGGTGCCACACCCAAGCGGCGCGCCGCCGTCAGGAAGATATCCGGCGCCGGCTTGGCCGCCCCGACTTCCGGGTCATCCGCCGTGACGATGGTGTCGAACAACCCAAACCACTCACGATGCAACGTAGTCTTGTGGCCAAACGAGTTGCGCGACGAACTGGTGCCCACGGCAATCGGAATGTTATGCGCCTTCAAGTGCCGCACCAGCGCCTCAGCGCCCGGCATGCCCAAGGCCTTGGGGAAACGCTCGCTCATCAGCGGCTCGCGGATCACCAGGAATTCTGCGGGGGTAATCGGCAGGTCCAGCGCCTTGACCACGTAATCCGCCAGGTCCTGGGCGCCGCGACCAATGATGTGCTGCTTGATCCCCCAGTCATAGGTACGGCCATAGCGTTCGGCGATGATCTGTGTGACTTCGGTGTAGATGCCTTCTGTGTCCAGCAACAACCCGTCCATATCGAAAATGACAGCCTTGATCGGGACAGCGGTACGCGGTGCATTCATCACTACAGATCCGTGGGCAAAAGGACTAAAAGGATTCAGCACAATAACGGCCAGCGTTACCTGCAAGCAACCGTTACGGCCTTGTGCCGAATCCAGTCAGTGCTTCACTCGGGAAAATCCGCCCCCTCAGTTATCTCAGCCCACGCATCAAAATCCGCACTCAGCGCCTTCACCTTGGTCCGCGCAAAGGTCAACGCAGCCTTGCCCAGCAACAGGCGCAATGGCGGTTGCTCAGCCTCCACCGCCTTGACGATGGCAATCGCCGCGCGCACCGGATCACCCGGCTGCTTGCCGCTGTAGTTGCGAACCATATTGGCCCGTGCCACCGCCGTTTCCTTGTAGTCGGCAATCCCGTGAGCCGCCTCGTTGGCCGAACGCCCGGCCCAGTCGGTGCGGAACGGGCCCGGCTCGACCAGCAACACCTTGATCCCCAACGGCGCGACTTCCTGGGACAGCGCCTCGGAAAGGCCCTCCACCGCAAACTTGGTCGCATTGTAGAAACTCAGCGACGGGAACGCCGCCACACCGCCCACCGAGGAAATGTTCACGATGCTGCCCGAGCGCCGGGCGCGCATGCCGGGCAAGGCCGCGCGGGTCATGGCGCTCAAGCCCCACACGTTGATTTCGAACATGTTGCGCACGTCATCCAGGTCGCTTTCTTCGAAGGAGCCGAAGTAGCCGACACCGGCGTTGTTGACCAGTACGTCGATATGGCCGAAACGTTCTTCAGCCGCTTTGACAGCCGCCTCGACCTGGGCCTGGTCGGTAACGTCCAGCGTCAGGACCAGGGCGTTTTCTTCGTGACCGGCAACGATGTCTTGCACCTGCTGCGGATTACGCGCGGTGACCACGGTCGGGTAGCCGAGGCTCAGGGTGTGCAACGCCAGCTGGCGGCCGAAACCGGTGGAGCAGCCAGTGATGAACCAGACGGGTTTTGCGGTGGAAGTCGTCATAAAGGGCCAATCCTCGTGTGTGTAGGAAAAGTATGCGCGCCGCTGTTCTTGCTAAAAAGATGCATAATCTGCAAGGCCCTTTCGGAAATACCACACAATGGACACGCCCGATTTTCAGCAGTTGCGACTGTTCCTGCAGGTCGCCCGCTCGAAAAGCTTCACCCAGGCGGCCGACGCCAGCAGCCTGTCGGTGTCGACCGTCAGCCATCGCGTGCGCGCCCTCGAGAAACAGTTGGGTGTGCAACTGCTCAACCGCACCACCCGCAGCGTCAGCGTGACCGAGGCCGGCGAGCAGTTGATCCAGAAGATCACGCCGCTGCTGGAAGAACTGCAAACCAGCCTGCACAGCGTAGCAGCGGCGACGGTCGACGCCGCCGGCACCCTGCGCCTGAACATTCCCTCCACCGCCAGCCGAATGGTCCTGCAACCGTTGCTCCAGCGCTTCCTGCGCAAATACCCGGGCATCAATCTGGAAGTGGCGGTGGACAACAGCCTGGTGGACATCGTCGCCCAGGGTTTTGACGCGGGCATCCGCTACGACCATGTGCTGGCCGAAGACATGGTGGTGGTGCCGGTGGCGACGCAGTTGCGATTCGTCATCGTCGCCACGCCGCAGTATTTGCAGGGGCGCAAACTGCCCACTCATCCCCACGACTTGCTCGAGCATGAGTGCGTCAACTACCGCAGTGCGCAGACCGGCTCGCTGCACCGCTGGGACTTTGAAAAAGCCGGCAAGCAGATGCGGGTTACGGTAAAAGGCCGGCTGGCGACCAACGATGTTGAATTGATGGTGCGCGGTGCGCTGGACGGGTTTGGCTTTGCCTACGTGGCGCGCTCCAGCGTCGAGCAGTACCTGCAACGCGGTGAGTTGGTGGAGGTTTTGGACGACTGGATTGCCCACAGCGCGCTGTATTTGTATTACTTCAACCGTACGAACACGCCGAAGAAATTGCGGGTGTTTATCGAGTTCCTGAAGGAAGAATTCGGGACCTGATCCATTCAAAAAGCGAACCCCATCATGCTCTACCGCTTCGCCGCCGACGGCCTGGTGCTGTTTCATTTGTCGTTCATTCTGTTCGTGCTGTTTGGCGGTTTGCTCGCCCTGAGATGGCGGCCCGTGATGTGGCTGCACTTGCCCGCTGCTGCCTGGGGCGTTGCGGTGGAAGTGTTCCACCTGCCCTGCCCGCTGACACGCTGGGAAAACCTGTTTCGCCACCTGGCCGGGCAGGACGGTTATGGCGGCGGGTTTATCGAGCATTACATCCTGGCCCTGATCTACCCGGCCGGGCTGACGCCGCAGATTCAATTGGGGCTGGGCGCGCTGGTGCTGTTGATCAATATCGCGGTGTATGTGCGGCTGATCAGGCGCGCTTAGGCAAGCAGCCGATACCCACCAATGTCGCCTCAACCGCCTCGTCCAAAGGCGTGTGCGGTTCACTGCCCAATATCTGTACGAGGCGGCGGTTGTCCATCCGCACCTCGGTTTGCCACAGGTAACGCATTTCCTGCATCTCGCGGAAGGTGGTGACAAAGGGCGCGGCCAGTTTCAGCAGCCACCACGGGAAAGCACGTACAGAAGGCTGTTGGCCGGTCCTGCGTGACACCACCCGCTGAATCGACTGGCTCATCTGCCGACCGTCCGCATCTATGTGCCCCGCCATATGAAAGCGGGCGAAGGCATCAAGGCTGTCGCGGCGTGCAATCAACTCGACCATGGTCCTCGCCACATCAGGCAGGTAAGCCCACTGATGCCCCACGCCTGGTGCTCCCGGATAACTCACGCTGGCCACCGGTTTTGCGGGCTTGACCAGGCCTTGGGAAAACCAGCTGCTGCCGGCCTTGGCGCCGAAAAAATCGCCTGCCCGCACGATCAGCGCCCGTGCGCCCTGCTGGGTCGCCTCAAGCAAACGCTGCTCCATCTCCACCCGGATCGCGCCCTTGCGGGTAAGTGGATGCTGCGGCGAATCTTCCTCCAACCGCGCGAATGCATCAGGCCCGAAGTTGTACACCGTGCCCGGCAAGACAATCGTCGCCCCTTCCGCGACTGCCGCCGCGATGCTGTTGTCGATCATCGGCAGCACCAGCTCCGCCCAGCGCTGGTAACCGGGCGGATTCACCGCATGCACGATCACCGAACAACCCCGGGCCGCTGCGACGACTTCCCCACGGTTCAGCGCATCACCTTTTATCCAGGTGAAATCGGCGTTCTGTTTGTGGGCCTTATCCACATCTCTAGTCAGGGCACATACCTGCCAGCCGGCAGCGAACAACTGCCGCGCCACCTCGCCACCAATCCCGCCTGTCGCGCCCATTACCAGAACCTTGTTCATGCTTTTTCCCCTGAGGGTTGTGTGATGGGGCGATTCTGTTCGCCGGCGAGCTATAGAGGAATTGCCGAAGATCATCCAGACGCTATACATTTATGCATGGCATCAAATATTGGTTGGGAGCTTTACCGGTCGTTCCTCGGGGTACTCAAGGAAGGATCGTTGTCGGGGGCCGCACGGCAGCTCGGCATCACGCAGCCCACGGTCGGGCGGCACATCGCTGCGCTGGAAAAATCCCTCAACGTGGTGCTGTTCACCCGCTCCGCCAGCGGCCTGTTGCCCACGGCGGTCGCCCTCACCCTGCGCACCCATGCCGAAACCATGGAAACCACCGCCGCCGCACTCGAGCGCGCCGCGTCGCCCCAAGGCCCCGAAGTGCGCGGCGTGGTACGAGTGTCTGCCAGCGAAGTGATCGGCGTGGAAGTCCTGCCGCCGATCATCACCCGCCTGCGCCAACAGCACCCGCACCTCAAGGTCGAACTGGTGCTGAGCAATCGCCTGCTGGACCTGCTGCAACTGGAGGCCGACATCGCGGTGCGAATGGTCCGACCCAGCCAGGAACAACTTCTGGCGAAAAGGATCGGCGTTATCGAAGTCGGCCTGCATGCGCGCAACGACTACCTGCAACAACATGGCACACCCCAGAGCCTGAATGATCTCTCAGCTCATTCAGTCATCGGCTACGACCAGGAAAGCGCCTTCATCCGCAGCCTGGCCGTCAAAGGCTTCGACCGCAGCGCCTTTTCCCTCAGCAGCGACAGCGACCTCGCACAACTGGCCCTGATCCGCGCTGGCGCCGGCATCGGTGGCTGCCAGGTCAAACTGGCCCGGCAAGACGCCCGCCTGAGCCGGGTCCTGCCCGACGCATTCGCCCTGCAACTGGACACCTGGGTCACCATGCACGAAGACCTGCGCAACAGCCCGCGCTGCCGCGTCACCTTTGACGCCCTGGTGGCCGGTTTGCAGCATTACGTACAGGATTGAGACAGCTTCGCTGGTGAAGAATCAGAGTCCCTCAAACCCTTCATAGACGCCCCCATGTCCGAAGCCTTCGAAGTCCCCAGCCCCCACGAAAAACACGTCGAACACGCCACCGAACATGCCCACCGCAGCGGAGACAATTTCGCCAGCCGCATCGCCGTGATGACCGCCATCATGGCCACCGTCGGCGCCATGCTCAGCTACCAGGCCGGCTCCACCGAAAGCGAAGCGGCGATGGACAAAAACAACGCCGCCATCTTCAAGACCGAAGCCGCCAACCAGTGGAACTACTACCAGGCCAAATCCAGCCGGCAGAACCTCGCCGAGCTGGCGACCCATATTCCGGGGGTTGACGCCAAGCACTACACCGATGAGATCGAGCGTTATAAAACCCAGAAGGAAGACGTGCGCAAACAAGCCGAAAAGCTCGAGGCCACGTCGAAGGAATGGGATGAAAAGTCAGAACAGGCGCTGCATCAGCATCACCGCTGGGCGCAGGCGATGACCGCGATTCAGATCGCGATTTCATTGGCGGCGATCACGTTGCTGACAAGGAAGGAATGGTTGAAGCGCATGGCGTATACCGCCGGTGGTGTGAGTGTGGTGTTGGGTGGGATGGCGTGGTTGCATATTTAGGTTCCATCCTGCCATCGCTATATAGTAAAACGCATAACGCCTGACACTATAAAGCCGAGGAAAAGCCGGTGACCGCACAATCATCCAAGGAAGCTGTGGGCGTCGCCTACAGCATCGAGTCAATGCGCTACGCACAGGCCATGACCTGGCGCGCCATCGAAGCGCTGTCCAGGCTCATCCGCCCCGGCATGCTCGAATCCGAAGCCCGCGAGCTCGGCAAAAAAGTCCTCGCCGACCTCGACATGCAGCGCATCTGGCACCCGCTGCTGGTGCGCTTTGGCGCCAACACCCTCAAGACCTTCAAGGAACGCTCCGACGGCGACCCGGTGCTGGGGGAAAACGACATCTACTTCATCGACATGGGCGCCGTGTGGCAAGGCCATGAAGGTGATGCGGGGGCGACATTCAGCACCGGTAACGACCCCGAGCTGAAGGCGTGTGCGAGCGCGGCAAAAGAGTTGTTTGATCGGGTTGAGCGGCGCTGGAGGAACGATAAAGTCGTCGGCCTGGAGCTGTATCGTTTTGCCGAAGAGCAAGCGAAGGCAATGGGTTGGGTGCTGAACCTGGACATCAAAGGGCACCGCGTCAGCGATTTCCCCCATGCGATTTATCGTGGCGGTGATCTTGGGGACTTTGACCAGTATCCCAATGAAGGGCTGTGGATTCTGGAGATACAGATCGCGCACCCGAGCGGGGCTTATGGTGCGTTTTACGAAGATTTGCTGGCTTAACTTTTCAAGGAATAAAGATGGAACGCTCGACCGAATTTCCCGTGCTGTTGTTTTCCTACGGCACGTTGCAGGACAAGGCTGTGCAGTTGGCCAACTTTGGTCGGGAGTTGGTGGGCCAGCAGGATGCGATGCTGGGGTATTCAAAAAGCTGGGTGGAGATTACCGATCCTGAGGTATTGGCGGCCAGCGGCAAGACCCATCATCCGATCGTTGCTCCCAGCGGGCGCAATGAAGACAGTGTTGAGGGGATGGTGTTTCAGATTACCGAGAAGGAGCTGGCGGCGGCGGATGCGTATGAGGTGTCGGACTATAAGCGGGTTTCGGTGGGGTTGGCTTCGGGGTTGACGGCTTGGGTGTATGTGCAGGCTTGAGGGGGTGCAGTTGGTCAGTCGGAGTGATTTCCTACAGATCAATCTGAAAGCATGCCCTGCCCGCCTCGTAATGCTAGGTCTATAGTTCCTCGGTCGCCGTCATGGCGACCGAGTTTGGCGACTCGAAGACAAATCTGAAAACTAAAACTCTGCGAACCAGTTTTTCAGGCGGCGGCTGTTTTATGAAGGTCTAACTTGAAAAAAGGTTAGCTATTTTTCTATTTGTCTCAGATGGACTCCCGTATGAATCAATATATGGCACTCACCAGCAACGACTGCACCACACCCGCCCTTTTCGTAGACACAACAGCACCGCTGGATGTCCTGCTTGATGCTGCAAACTATCGGATTCGCGCCGTAACCCAAGTTCTAGAAAACCTGGCGCTGCGTGCAGAAATCAGTAGTGATACGGTCGTGCTGGGCGACTTTTCCTTGCTCTGCGCAATTCCGTTACGCGATGGATGCGATCTGCTGGATGTCATAGGTCGGAGGATGGCAGCGCAGTATTCCTGAACCCATTGGCTTGACCCCGCAAAAACGAAAAAGGGACGACCTCTCAGTCATCCCTTTTTGCGAACATTACCCAACCTAAACGCAACGTGTGCCACGAGCCTTATGCTCGTACTCCCACCCCTTACACGCCAACCCTACATGCTTGGGAATCAGAGCGGCCCCGCTGCTGTAGGAAGTAATGGTCCTACGAGTGAAGCCTAGTTCCACAGCCGCAGCGGAGAGCGACAGATTGTTGCTGAGCATCCACTTTCTGAAGTCCTGCGTCAGCATGACCTCGCCGGACTGTTCCAGCGCCAAACGATGCAAGGTGACGGAGGACAACTCCAGGTCATTGCCCCAAGTCACGTCAAAGCCCCACTCACCGACTTCAACCCGACCAAATAGAGCCAAGTCCTGAAGGGGTTTTAGAATCGGGAAGGTATTTATGTGATCAGTGAGATCAACGGTGTGCCGCTTACCGTTATTCCACTCAATTTCGATGGCATGCTTGCCGGCAACTGGTTGCACAGCAGAGATGCGAAGCTTGCTGGTCATAAGTCAGTTCCTCCGGTTTTGTTCATTCCATACCCGTCTAGACAAGGAGCTGAAGCTAGAGAAAATTTTTTCCTAGCACAACCAAATATTCAAACCCCAGAAACCACAAAACCCCTGGCTTCTCTCGAAACCAGGGGTTTTGTTTACATCGAATTTGGCGGTGAAGGAGAGATTCGAACTCTCGATACAATTTCTTGTATACACACTTTCCAGGCGTGCTCCTTAAGCCACTCGGACACTTCACCGTATCTCGTCAAACTGATTCAGTCTGTCGAGGCGCGCTAATGTAGTCGAAAGCTTTTCCGATGGCAAAGGTTTTTTTCAGAATTTTCATGCGCTTAGGCGGTTATGCCGTTCCAGCCCTCTGTGGCGCCATGCACACCACGGCGATTCTGCCATTCTCGGGCACTCTCGGCGCTTGTCTATAGTAGCTGCTGCGCCTTGCCGAAGGCCGCCTGCGGGCGGGCATGGGGGAAAAGTCTGACTGGGTAGTCAGTCATGGCGCTTTACCAGGGCGGGCGCGGTGGGTAACGTCTGCCGTCTGTCCTTCTATTACAAGCATTACAAGGAATCGCGTCATGAGTGAGTTGATTGCCTACCACCTCGAAGACGGTATCGCGACCCTGACCCTGAGCAACGGCAAGGTGAATGCCATTTCGCCGGCAGTGGTCAGTGCGTTTAATCAAGCGCTGGATCAGGCCGAGAAGGATCGGGCGGTGGTGATCATCACGGGCACGCCGGGGATTTTGTCCGGTGGCTATGATTTGAAGGTGATGACCGCCGGCCCTAAAGAAGCGGTGAGCCTGGTGACGTCGGGTTCGACCCTCGCCCGCCGCCTGTTGTCGCACCCGTTCCCGGTGATCGTGGCGTGCCCCGGGCACGCGGTGGCCAAGGGGGCATTCCTGCTGTTGTCGGCGGATTACCGGATCGGTGTAGACGGACCGTTCAGCATTGGTCTGAATGAAGTGATGATCGGCATGACCATGCACCACGCCGGGATCGAGCTGGCGCGGGATCGTCTGCGCAAGTCGGCGTTCCACCGTTCGGTGATCAATGCCGAGATGTTTAACCCGCAGGACGCGTTGAGCGCCGGGTTCCTGGATAAGGTGGTCGCGCCGGAAGAGTTGCAGGCAGCCGCACTGGAAGCCGCTCGCCAACTGAAGAAGATCAATATGAACGCCCACAAGCACACCAAGCTGAAGGTGCGTAAGGCGCTGCTGGAAGCCCTGGATGACGCGATCATTCAGGATCAGGGGCACTTGGGTTAATCAAACCTACGCCTGCTGAATCGAAGCCCGACCTTGAGTCGGGCTTTTTCTTACAAAGAATTCCGGTTTGCCTACAACCGCTCTAGACAGTGTCTGTCACAGCATGTTGAAACATGCGCTTAAACATCGCCTATCTTCTGACTCTATAGGGGCAATTGCCGAATACAGTGCACATCCGTACACTGCGCGACCTTTTGTCCCGATGGGCTGTGTCGATGCTTTTTTTGTTACGCATGTTGTTGATGGGCCTGCATTTTATGATTGCGGGCGTACTGGGCGTGCTGCTGGGGATCTGTCGGCCGTTCAATCCGGACAACAGCCGTTACTGCGCGCGCCTGTATGCGGTGCCGGCGATGTGGCTATTGCGCCTGCGAGTGAAGGCCGATGTCGACTCGCTGCGTAACAAGCCCAGCAGTTGCGTGATCATCGCCAACCATCAATCCAACTACGACCTGTTTGTGTTCGGCACCGTGGTGCCGTACCGCACGGTGTGTATCGGCAAGAAGAGCCTGAAGTGGGTGCCGTTGTTCGGACAGTTGTTCTGGCTGGCGGGCAATGTGTTGATCGACCGGGGCAATGCGCACAAGGCGCGGCGTTCGATGCTGACCACCACCCACACCTTGCAGCATGCCGACACCTCGATCTGGGTGTTCCCGGAAGGCACGCGCAACTTCGGTGAAACCCTGCTGCCGTTCAAGAAAGGCGCGTTCCAGATGGCGATCGCCGCAGGCGTGCCGATTGTGCAGGTGTGTGTCAGCACCTATGTGAAGCAGATGAAGCTCAATCGCTGGAACAGTGGCGATATTCTGATTCGCTCGTTGCCGCCGATTCCTACGAAGGGGCTGACGATGGATGACATGCCGCTGTTAATGCAGACCTGTCGCGAGCAAATGCGCGACTGCATCGAGGCGATGGACCGCGAGCTGCAAACCACGCCTGCAATCACGGCTGAACCCCGCCGAATTTGCTGACTCTGATTGGGCAGGGCAGCTAAGCTGCCTGACAGTTGTCATCTGCCATTCAAGAAGAAGCGATCAGCACTATGGGTAGAGTTGTTGCGGCCGCCGTCTATAGCGCCGGAAAGAAAGTCACTGATATCACCCTCGACGAAGGCGCCGCGTGGGCCGCCAAGCCTGACCACTTTGTGTGGATCGGCCTGGAGGAGCCCAGCGCGCTGGAACTGGCCAACCTGCAGCGCCAGTTCAACCTGCACGAACTGGCCATCGAAGACGCCCTGGAAAAACACAGCCGGCCCAAGCTTGAAACCTTCGGCGACGCGCTGTTTATCGTGACCTACTCACCGGTGCGCGATAACGGCAAGCTGGAGTTTATCGAAACCCATATCTTTGCCGGCAACGGCTACATCATCACCGCCCGCAACGGCCACTCGGCATCCTACGGCTATGTGCGCCAGCGCTGTGAGGCGCGACCGCTGTTGCTGGAGCATGGGGAAGATTTCGTACTCTATGCGCTGCTGGATTTTGTTACCGAGAACTATCAGCCGGTGAGCGAGGCGATTCATGCCGAGGTCGATGAGCTGGAGCGCAACGTGTTGTGCAACTCCCTGAGTGAAGCGGATATCCAGAAGCTCCACGGCCTGCGCCGCGATGTGCTGCGACTGAAGCGCTATGTGGCACCGATGGTGGAGATCAGTCAGGAATTGCAGAAACTGAGCTTCCCGTTTATCGACAAGAACATGCGTCCGTACTTTCGCGATGTGCAGATTCACGTCACCCGGCAGATGGAAGACCTGACCACCTTGCGGGATATCGCCAGCCAGACCATCGAGATTGGGGTGTTGCTGGAAGCCTCGCGCCAAAGCGTGGTGCAACGCAAGTTTGCCGCGTGGGCAGCGATTCTGGCGTTCCCAACGGCGGTGGCCGGGATTTACGGGATGAACTTCCAGAACATGCCGGAGCTGCAGTGGCACTACGGCTATTTTGCGGTGCTGGGGTTTATTGCGGTGGGGTGTACAAGTTTGTGGGCCAGCTTCAAGCGTTCAGGCTGGCTGTAGGAAAAATGCTGTTGTGGCGAGGGAGCTTGCTCCCGCTGGGGTGCGAAGCGCCCCCAAGGCTTGCGACTGCTGCGCAGCCGAACGGGAGCAAGCTCCCTCGCCACAAAAAGCTCGTCAATCAACCCGAATAGTTAGGCCACGTCCGCTTTTGGTTTGTGCGCCACAAACCGCATCATCCATTCCGCCACGGTAACGCCGTGATGGTCTCGCTCCAGGCTGGCCACACCGTTGGTGTAGACCTTCTCCCCCAGCGTTGTCTGAAGAATCTCCAGCAACTCGCGGGAATAGTCGTGGATAAATTCCGGGTGGCCCTGGAAGCACAGCACCTGGTCTTCAATGTGGTACGCCGCAAACGGGCAGAACTCGCTGGAGGCGATCACGGTGGCGTTTTCCGGCAAGGTGGTGACCTGGTCCTGGTGGCTGATCAACAGCGTCAGTTCTTCCACCACCGGGCTCATCCACGGTGCCTTGGCGTTCAGTTTGTAGTCATGGATGCCCATGCCCCAGCCCTTGGTCGCCCGCTCGGTCTTGCCACCCAACAGCAGCGCCAGCAACTGGTGGCCGAAGCAGATGCCGATCAGCTTGTCGCCGCGGGCATGGCGGTCCAGCAGGTAGGTCTTGAGGGTCTGGATCCACGGATCGGTGCCAAAGGAGTCGGCCTTGCTGCCCGTCACCAGGTACGCGTCGAACACCTCTTCATCCGCCGGGTATTCACCCTGCACCACGTTATAGATGACGAACTCGGCGGCAATCGGCTGTTTGGAGAACAGGCGCTTGAACATCTGCCCGTACCCTTGGTACTGATCGATCAGCCCAGGACGCAGGATATCGGTTTCCAGGATGCACACGCGTAACGACATAAAAAATACCTGACACGGCGATGGGAATAATGAACACCCCCAGAGCCTGCCTTGAAATACCCTTCCAAGGCAAGCCCCATCGCCGCTCCCACATTTGGATCACCGAAACGCTTCACCCTGTGCAGCTTTCTCCAACAGCAGCGCCGGCGGCGTGAAGCGCTCACCATATTGCTCGGCCAGGTAGCGGGCGCGGGCGACGAAATCGTTCAGGCCGTACTGGTTGATGAATTGCAGCGCTCCGCCGCTCCAGGCGGCAAAGCCGATACCGAAGATCGAGCCGACGTTGGCATCAGCCGTCGACATCAACACGCCCTCCTCCACACAGCGCACGGTTTCGATGGCCTGGATGAACAGCAAACGGTCGCGCACGTCTTGCGGCGAGATCTGTTGGCCGGGCTTTTCGAAGCGGCTTTTCAGCTCCGGCCACAGGTGTTTCTGCCCGCCCGCCGGGTACTCGTAGAAACCGCCACCCGCCGCCTTGCCCGGGCGCTTGTATTCATTGAGCAACAGGTCGATCACGGCAAACGCCGGGTGCTGTGGTAACGGCTTGCCTTCGGCCTGTAAGTCCTTGGCCGTCTGTTGACGGATATGGCTCATCAGGCTGAGGGAAACTTCGTCAGAGACCGCCAGCGGCCCCACCGGCATCCCGGCCTTGCGCGCCTCGGTCTCGATCATCGGTGCGGCCACGCCTTCGCCGAGCATGGCGATACCTTCATTGGTGAAGGTGCCGAACACCCTTGAAGTGAAGAAGCCGCGGCTGTCGTTGACCACGATCGGGGTTTTCTTGATTTGCAGTACGAAGTCGAATCCCCGCGCCAGGGTTTCGTCGCTGGTGCGGGCGCCCTTGATGATTTCCACCAGGGGCATTTTGTCCACCGGGCTGAAGAAGTGCAGGCCGATAAACTTGCCTTGGTCTGGAACGGCGGTGGCTAACCCGCTGATGGGCAAGGTGGAGGTGTTGGAGGCGATCACCGCTTCGGCACCCACCACGCTTTGCGCGGCCGCCGAGACCTTGGCCTTGAGTTCCCGATCCTCGAAGACGGCTTCGATGATCAGGTCGCAGCCGGCAAGATCGGCGTCGGATTCGGTAGGAACAATCCGCGCGAGGATGGTTTCCCGCTGTTCGGCGGTCAATTGCCCACGCCCGACCTTCTTGTCCAGCAACGTGGCCGAGTGGGCCTTGCCCTTCTCTGCCGCCGCCTGGCTGACGTCCTTGAGCACCACCTCAATGCCCGCCGAAGCGCTGACGTAGGCAATGCCCGCGCCCATCATCCCGGCGCCGAGCACGCCGACCTTGCGTGTCACATACGGCGCAAAGCCCTTGGGCCGCGAACTGCCGGCATTGATTTCATTGAGCTGGAACCAGAAGGTGCCAATCATGTTTTTCGCCACTTGCCCGGTGACCAGCTCGGTGAAGTAGCGGGTCTCGATCAAGTGCGCGGTGTCGAAATCCACCTGGGCACCTTCCACGGCGGCGCAGAGGATTTTCTCCGGGGCCGGGAAGCAGCCGTTGGTTTTGGCGCGCAGGATCGATGGCGCAATGGCGAGCATTTGCGCGACTTTCGGGTTGGACGGCGTACCACCCGGGATCTGGTAGCCCTTGATGTCCCAACGCTGTTTCGCCTCGGGGTTGGCCAGAATCCACGCCCGGGACTTGGCCAGCAGCTCGTCACGGTCTGCCGCCAGCTCATCAATCAACCCGGCTTGCAGCGCCTGCTGCGGCGTAATCTTTTTGCCTTCCAGCAAGTAGGGCAAGGCTTTTTCCAGGCCCAGCATCCGCACCATGCGCACCACACCGCCGCCACCCGGCAAAAGCCCGAGGGTGACTTCCGGCAGGCCAATCTGTACCGACTTGTGGTCCAGCGCCACACGGTGCTGGCACGCCAGGCAGATCTCCCAGCCACCGCCCAGCGCTGCGCCGTTGATCGCGGCCACTACCGGTTTGCCGAGGGTTTCCAGGGTGCGCAGTTGCGCCTTCAGCACCAGCACGCTGTCGTAGAAATCCTTGGCGTGGGGCTTGTCGACCTTGATCAGTTCATTAAGGTCGCCGCCGGCAAAGAAGGTCTTCTTCGCCGAGGTGATGATCACGCCCGCAATCGAATCCTTCTCGGCGTCCAGGCGGACGACGGTGGCCGCCATGGCCTCGCGGTACACCCCGTTCATGGTGTTGGCGCTCTGGCCGGGCATGTCGATGGTCAGCACCACAATCTGGTCCTGGCCCTTTTCGTAACGAATGGCATCGGTCATGACTGATTCCTTAGGCTCAGAGGCGTTCGATGATAGTGGCGATACCCATGCCGCCGCCGACACACAGGGTGGCCAGGCCATAACGCTGCTGGCGCACCTCCAGCTCATCGAGCAAGGTGCCGAGAATCGCGCAGCCCGTGGCGCCCAGCGGGTGGCCCATGGCGATGGAGCCACCGTTGACGTTGACCCGTGCGGCGTCGATGCCCATGTCCTTGATGAACTTGAGCACCACCGACGCAAACGCTTCGTTGACCTCGAACAGGTCGATGTCTTCAACCCGCAAACCCGCCTTGGCCAGTGCCTTGCGGGTTGCCGGTGCCGGGCCGGTCAACATGATGGTGGGGTCGGTACTGGTGACAGCGGTGGCGACGATCCGCGCCCGGGGTTGCAGGCCGAGTTCGCGACCTTTGGCTTCAGAACCGATCAGCATCAGCGCCGCGCCATCGACAATCCCGGAACTGTTGCCCGGTGTGTGCACATGATTGATGCGTTCGACGTGGCTGTAGACCCGCAACGCCGTGGCGTCGAAGCCCATCTGGCCCATCATTTCGAAGCTGGGCTTGAGTTTGCCCAGGCCTTCGAGGGTGGAGTCGGCACGGATGAATTCGTCATGATCCAGCAGCACAATGCCATTTTGGTCCTGCACGGCGATCAGCGACTTGTTGAAGGAACCGTCTGATCTGGCCCGCGCCGCTTTCTGCTGTGAGTGCAGGGCAAAGGCGTCGACGTCCTGGCGGGTGAAGCCTTCCAGGGTGGCGATCAGGTCGGCACCGATGCCTTGCGGGGTGAAGTGGCTGTGCATATTGGTTTGCGGGTCGAGCACCCAGGCGCCGCCGTCACTGCCCATGGGCACTCGGGACATGGACTCGACGCCGCCCACCACCACGAGGTCTTCAAAGCCGGAGCGCACTTTCATCGCGCCGAGGTTCACGGCTTCCAGGCCCGAGGCGCAAAACCGGTTGATCTGCACACCGGCGACGCTGATATCCCAGTCCGCCACCAACGCGGCGGTCTTGGCGATGTCGGCGCCCTGGTCGCCAATCGGTGTGACACAGCCCAGGACGATGTCATCCACTTGCCGGGTGTCGAGGTCGGTGCGCTGTTGCAGTGCCGTCAGCAAACCGGCCACCAGGTTCACCGGCTTGACGCTGTGCAGGGCGCCATCCGCCTTGCCTTTGCCCCGGGGCGTGCGTATCGCATCAAAGATCAAAGCTTGGGTCATGACGTCCTCGAATCACTATGCAACGAATCGTGCCCTTACCTTAGGCGCCGGGGCGCCGGATTCAATGACCGAACCGCTCATTGACCTTGACGCTCACGCTCAGACGAACGGTAGGAGGCTACGGGAATCGGCTGATTAATCGTTTTAGCTGTCTAGCCGTAGGGCTGGCGTCTGGCTGGCAATTGGCCTCATGCCTTTTTAATAAGTTTTATTAAGTTGATGAGATGAAATGGATCTAAGCCGTGTAGAACGAGGGCTCTAAGGTTGAATCTGTAAGAGAAGTTAAAGGTTGCTGCCGGGTTTTGCTGGAGCACCTGTAGGAACTGTAAGAAAAGAGTCATGTAGCACCGTCATAGTTGAATCGACCGGCACGCATTTGACGCTCAGGAATAACAACAAAAGGCAGTCAGCCATGTTCAAGCATTCGAAAGTACGTCAGGCGGGACTTATTCTGTTCGCCACCACCCTGATTCTGATCTTGCCCAACCTCACCAAGGTCATTGGGTGACCTCTCACACCCCACATTCTGCGCAGACACAGCGCCAGGATCGCAGCCTTTGGCAGCGCCTTTCGGGATATTGCGTATAGCGATCCCGTCAGGGGCTGCCGTTTTGCGCGCCGAGATTTTGTGATTTTGCGGTATCGTGAGTTCCACCGCCTTTTCCGATATGTGGCCCTTCCTTGAAACAGATCATCGTCCTCCTGATCCTGCTGCTGGCCTTGCCGGCGCACGCCGCGAAATTGACCGTCGAGCTGGATCACGCCAGCAAAACCTGGGAAACCACCGAACTGCTCAAGCGTCCGGATGTGCAGACGGTGCAGATCGTTGATGACGTTTCCTACAAGCGCAACATGACGTATCGCGCAGTGCCGCTGGCAGCACTGTTGCCGGGCATCACGCCGGAAAACCATCTGCAGGCAGTGGCCCTCGACGGCTTTGCCGCGGAACTGACGGCGGCACCGCTGCTATCAAAAAGCGGCGCGCGGGCCTGGCTGGCGGTGGAAGATCCGGCGCATCCGTGGCCGCCACTGGCAGACGGCAAGCCCAGTGCCGGGCCGTTTTATCTGGTGTGGACCGATCCGCAGGCAGGCAATATCAGCCCTGAGCAGTGGCCGTTTCAGATTTCCGGGATCAAGCAGTTGAAGACGGTGGCGGAGCGCTTCCCGGCGTTGTTGCCGGATCCGAAACTGGCGGCGAATGACCCGGTGAATCAGGGGTTCGCACTGTTCCAGAAGAACTGCCTGGCATGTCATCGCCTGAACGGGGCCGGCGATGCGCAGGTGGGGCCGGACCTGAATATTCCTTACAACCCCACTGAATATTTTGCCGGGGATTTCCTCAAGCGCTACATCCGCGATCCGCAAAGCATGCGGCACTGGCCACAGGCGAAAATGCCGGCGTTTGCCACCAGCGTGTTGCCGGATGCGGACCTGGATCTGCTGGTGGGGTATTTGAAGCATATGGCAGGCAGAAAGCAGCCTTAAGGCTCGGGTAAACCTGTGGCGAGGGAGCTTGCTCCCGCTGGGCTGCGCAGCAGCCCCAATCAGGCAATCACATTTCTCCAGACAGAACTCGGGGGCATGCCTTGGGGCCGCTTCGCGGCCCAGCGGGAGCAAGCTCCCTCGCCACAAAAAGCTGTCCTGGCACGGAGAGCTTTCCTGCTACACAGAGCTCCCTCTCTCCCTGGATCCTACTGCTGCTGCACCGATATCACCGGTGTCGGCGCTACAAATACCTTCGCATGCATTTGCTCATGCCCTCCCCCACGACGCATGCCTCGTACCGGGCAGGCGTCCAGGTAATCCAGACCCACCGCCAGCTTCAAATGCCGCTCCGGCCGCGCCAGTTGATTGGTCACGTCAAAACTGTACCAGGCGTCATCCAGCCACGCTTCAGCCCAGGCATGGCTGGCGAGGTGCTCGCAGTCTTCGCTGTACAAATACCCCGACACATAACGCGCCGGAATTCCCAGGCTGCGGGCACAGGCGAGGAAGGCGTGGGTGTGGTCCTGGCACACCCCGGCACGCCCGGCAAACGCCTTGGCCGCACAGGTGTCGACTTCGGTAGAACCCGGCGAATAGGTCATGTACTGGTTCAGCGCGTGCATCAGGTCGATCAATGCGCTGCGGTCGCGGCGTTGATGGCAATGCTTTTCGGCAAAGCTGCGCAGGGCCTCGTCCGGCTCGGTCAACCGGGTGCAGCGCAGGAACGGGAAGGCCGACTGGCTTTCATGTTCGGCCTCGCGCAATTCGTCGATATCCACCTGGCCACGGGCGCCAATGATGATGGCTTCGTGGGGCTCGTCCAGGGTCAACACGTGCAGGATGTTGCCGAACGGGTCCAGTTGCGCCCGTACCGGCCGGGGCAAGTCCAACTGCCAACTGAGGACATGCTGGCGCTCGCTGTCGTGGGGCGTGAGCCGCAGGTACTGGATGCTGGCACGCACCTGGTCTTCGTAGTGGTAGGTGGTTTCGTGGCTGATGGAAAGTCTCATGCCGCCTCCAGGTAGGAACTGTAAATAGCATCGCCCAACTCGCGCACGAGCGGGATGAAGTCGGTCAGCCAAGCGTGCAGGCCTTCCTCGAGAATTTCGTCGATGGCGGTATAGCGCAGGCGTGCGTCCATTTCCGCTGCCAGGCGTTGGGCCGGGCGACCGTTGATGCCGGGCAGGCTGCCAAGGATCTGGTCGATCTCTTCACTGCAGGCCCGCAGCGACCGCGGCACGTCGGCGCGCAGCAGCAACAGCTCGGCGACTTGTCGGGCGCCGGGGGCATCACGGTAGATTTCGGTGTAGGCCTCGAACGACGACAACGCCCGCAACAACGCACTCCATTGATAGTAGGCGTGGGCGGTACCATCGGTGACCGCTTCGGCCTGGTCGCCGGCCATTTCGTAGCGAGCGTCGAGCAAACGCAGGGTGTTGTCGGCGCGCTCGATAAAGGTGCCCAGGCGAATAAAACGAAAGGCGTCGTTACGCATGATGGTGCCGTAGGTGGCACCACGGAACAGGTGGGACCGCTCCTTGACCCACTCGCAGAAGCGGCTCATGCCGTAGCGACTCAGGCCTTGCTGGGCGATGTCGCGAATCTCCAGCCAGGTGGCGTTGATGTTTTCCCACATGTCGGCGGTGATTCGCCCACGCACGGCATGGGCACTGGCGCGTGCAGCGCCGAGGCAGCTGTAGATGCTGGCCGGGTTCGCCGCATCCAGGGCGAAGAAGTGCAGCAGGCGTTCGGCGTGCAACTCACCGTGGCGCTCGCGGTAATCGTCGAGGGTGCCGGTGATCAGCAGCGGCATCGCCAGTTCATGCAGGCCATCGCCGCGCCCGTCCTGGGGCATCAGCGACAGCGAATAACTGACATCGAGCATCCGCGCGAGGTTTTCCGCGCGCTCCAGGTAGCGTGACATCCAATACAAATCCGAGGCAGTTCTACTCAACATATTTCAATCCTCGACCACCCAGGTGTCTTTGGTGCCGCCGCCCTGGGACGAGTTGACCACCAGCGAACCTTCCCGCAGCGCCACACGAGTCAGGCCGCCGGGGACCACACGGGTTTCCTTGCCTTGCAGCACAAACGGGCGCAGGTCGATGTGCCGTGGGGCGATGCCGTTTTCGACGAAGGTCGGGCATGTCGACAGGCACAGGGTCGGTTGCGCGATATAGGCGTGGGGCTTGGCCTTGATGCGTGCGCGGAAGGCTTCGATTTCCGCCGCCGAGGCGGCCGGGCCGACCAACATGCCATAGCCACCGGAGCCCTGAGTTTCCTTCACCACCAGTTGCGGAAGGTTGGCCAGTACGTGGGACAGTTCACTGGGATTACGGCACTGGAACGTCGGAACATTCTTCAGGATCGGTTCTTCATCCAGGTAAAAACGGATCATCTCGGTGACGAAGGGGTACACCGACTTGTCATCCGCCACCCCGGTGCCGATGGCATTGGCCAACACCACGTTGCCCGAGCGATACGCCGCCAGCAGGCCCGGTACGCCGAGCATGGAGTCCGGGTTGAAGGCCAGCGGGTCGAGGAACGCGTCGTCGAGGCGACGGTAGATCACATCCACCGCCTTGGGACCATCGGTGGTGCGCATGAACACGCGGTCATCACGCACGAACAGGTCGGCACCTTCCACCAGTTCCACGCCCATTTCCCGGGCCAGGAATGCATGCTCGAAGAACGCACTGTTGAAACGCCCAGGCGTCAGCACCACCACACTGGGATTATCCAGCGGGCTGGAGCTTTTCAGGGTGTCGAGCAACAGGTTGGGATAGTGGTCGATGGGCGCGATACGCTGGGCCGCGAACAGTTCGGGGAACAGGCGCATCATCATCTTGCGGTCTTCGAGCATGTAGCTCACGCCGCTGGGGGTGCGCAGATTGTCTTCGAGGACGTAGTAAGTACCGTCGCCATCGCGTACGAGGTCGACACCTGAGATGTGGGAATAGATATCCCGGTGCAGGTCCAGGCCCTGCATCGCCAACTGGTATTGCTCGTTGGCCAGCACTTGCTCGGCGGGGATGATCCCGGCCTTGATAATGCGTTGTTCGTGGTAGAGGTCGGCGAGGAACATGTTCAGCGCCTTGACCCGCTGGATGCAGCCGCGCTCGACGATCCGCCATTCACTGGCCGGGATGCTGCGGGGGATCGTGTCGAAGGGGATCAGGCGCTCGGTACCTTGCTCATCGCCATACAAGGTGAAGGTGATACCGGCCCGGTGAAACAGCAAATCGGCTTCGCGCCGGCGCTGGGCCAGCAGTTCGGCCGGCGTGTCGGCCAACCAGCGGGCAAATTCGCGGTAATGGGGGCGCACCTGCCCTGCCCCGTCGTACATCTCATCATAATAAGTGCGGATCATGCCGTACTCCTTGTCACCCGGACGCCAGAACCATCGCAAGGCCCGTGCCAGCGGCATAAACACTTAAGTATCAATCAGTTGGATATAGACGCAGGTCTCATCGCACCGTCCCGGTGCAGCAAATGCCCGCTGTCATGGGCGGCGCCTCATTGCAATGCAGGCCATGACTATCACCAGCATAGTCAGAGTTGATTTCACTGCCCGGCAAACCCCGCGGATAATCACCTCCATCAGCTGAACAGGACGCGTCCTACAGCTTCATCCATTGCGCATTACCGCTTGTACCGAATCGCTCTCCTCCTTTGCGATCTTCCCTTTGGCCACCCTGCTCGGGTGGCTTTTTTTTGCGCAGGATTTTTCCCGCGCCAGAAACAAAAACGGCCGACCCAAAGGTCAGCCGATACGCTGTGTTGTTGCTCATGTCGCTACATGGGTAACCCACGCACCTCCTGTTTCACGCCCCATCCCTCGATGATTCCGCCCAAGGGCTCGACCACCGCCTCAAAGTCCTGCTCGAAGTCTCCTATGCCGTCGTAGGTGGCGAACATGATTTTGCTCAATTCCAGGTACCAGGCGCCGTCATCCCGCGCGCTGACCTGGGCATTCAGGGATTCCCCACGAAACCGACCCGCAGCCCGCCGCGCACGTTCCTCATCCGGGAAAATGGCGTAGAACTCGATGGGGTGGAAACGCGAGAAGTCAAAGCCGCCCTCTTTCATGCGGCGCAACACGTTGGTGCTGATGTCTTCTTGATAGGCTGTGCTCATGAAACGTCCTCCTCAAACCGATGGATAGACTTTCCGTGCTTCCCAAGACCCGCGCTGCAAGGACGCGGGTGTTACGGCAGTGACGTCGCCGCTGGGAGACAAGCATGTAGCTGACAAGACCAGACCTTAGCGATTCGTTCGCTGATCTCCATTGCAGAGTAGCGCGAAGCTATCACCTCCACCAGAGTCTGTTTAAAGGCGTACAGGGAATGTTCAGGCGGCGGGGTCGACCTTGAGGTCTTTGATGCTGTTTTGATCTTTCAGAATCTTGACCGTGGGTTCGGCAATACGCCCCTCCAGATCGTTGAGATCCAGTTCCTCCAGCACCGGTGATACGCGGGCGCGAACCAGGCGCGCGGCTTCTTCAAGCGTGGGTTTTTGCTCGCACTCGAATTGCTCGACTACCGACTCACCATGATCATTGGTGAAGGAAACGTTCCACTTTGGCATCAGAGCCTCCTCGATAAAACCCATGGGTGGGCTTACATCTATCTGGACCTTGAGGGCCTGGAAATCGTTCCACTCAAGGCAGGAGGCACCTGATCAACTGCAGTTATTTTTCAGCGTGTTCTTTCAGGGCTTTCAAGGTGTTGAACGGTGCGTCCACCACGAACTTGTTGGCCAACCAAGACGGCACGCTGCCACCTGGCTCGGTGTGCACCTGGTAGGTCACTTCGGTCAGGTTGTCGCCTTTAGGCACCAGCTTCCAGTAACCATCGACCTGGGCTACGCGCACATAGCCTTTGACTTCTGGCTGGTAGGTCGGCACTTCCAACAGCTTGCGGGTGACGGTGCCGTCGGCAGCCTTGGTGGTGGTGATTTCCAGGATCGAGTCACGATCGGTCACCGGGAACGGTGCCTTGAACTGGGTGTAGGTCCAGCTCTTGTCGCCTTCCTGCTTGAGCAGTTTCTGCGACTTGCATTCGTGGATCCAGGAACAGGCCCCCGCCACGTCTTCCTGCAGCGCCTGGATCTTGGCCAGCGGCGCCTTGATGGTCGTCACACCGCGATAAGCCTTGTACTTGGAGCCGGCAATTTCACTCAAGGACACTTTGATGCCGTCTTCATCCTTGGCCGTCTGCCAGTCTTCAGCATGCGCTGCGGCAGCGAACAACGCGGTAAAACCGCACAACACAGCAATTCGTTTCAGTGAACCCATGGTCTTATTCCTTATTGTTGAAGTTCAGTACTTTGAACAGCCCACTAAGCCGCCGTCATCTGTTCCCACCAGCCGATCAACCTGATCGCTTCTGCCTGGCTACTGCCGCAGACCTCGATATCCGCCTGGAACGAACTACACACTGCCGGCCGCTCAGGCTGGCCAAACAACTGGCACAGTTGTTCGACCGAAAGATGCAGGCAGCGTTCGCCCGCCGGTTTGCCGGCAGGCATTCCCGGCAACGGAGAACTGATGGATGGGGCAATGCAGCAAGCGCCACAGCCTTCACGGCATTTCATGACGAACAGATCCTCGACAACTCAAGCGTTGATGGCCACGTAAGACTACGCCCTTAAACAGACGTTTTAAATTGGCTTAACAGGGGTTTTTCACCGAAAACAAAAGTGACTGACCAGTCTGCGACAGAAGGTCAGGGGTGCGCGTCACGTTTACTCGTCGGGTTTATTGCTTGAACTGGAAATCCAGCGCCGCACCTTCAACTTCGCGGCGTTCTTCGTTGCGCAGTTGCAGCTGCATTTCATTGCTGAGCAGGCGCCCGTTGATCTGGAATGCGCTGTTGTCAGTGGGCTTTTCGGCAAACATCGGCGGCAGCAGCGGCACGTTCTTCGGCTGCGGCATGGTGCCGAGGGGTTGCAGGTGGCGGACCATGTTCGACGGCAGGCTCAAATCCAGCTCTGCAGGCGGCAGCGGCGTCTTGGCGACTTCGTGGGCCGACTTTGACTTGCTGGCGATAGGCGCACGTTTTTTAACCGGCGTTGCTTTCTTTGCGGGGGCTTTCTTCGCGACCGGTGCCTTCTTGGCCGCAGCGGCTTTTTTCGCCGGCACCGTTTGCTGGGAGCTGGCAGCAGGCACCGTTTGCTGGGAGCTGGCAGCAGGCACCGCTTCACTAGCGGGAGCCGCCAGGACAGCGCCAGCGTTACACAGGCTTAACACGCAGATCAGCAGGGCAGCAGGAAAGGTATAAGTCATATCGCCAGCAGCATTAACGGCAGAAGGCCATATGCTCGCTTGTTGAGGACGGTATGACAAGCATGGTAATTAGCCAGCTACCCGTCGTGTCCCCTTTCCATGCCTCAAAAACCCGCCGCAGTCTCCTGGCATAACTGGCTTGCCAGCATCCCCAGGGTCATCAAGGCGCGCTCCGCCTCGCGGTTCCACGGGGTGCCGCAGTTCAGGCGAATACAGTGGTTGAACTGTTCCGTATTACTGAAGATCAGCCCCGGTGCAATGCTGATGCCCTGCTGCAAGGCGCGCACGTGCAGTTCCTGGGTATTGACCCGTCCAGGCAAACTGACCCACAGGATAAAACCGCCGGTCGGGCGGGTCATCTGGGTGCCTTCGGGAAAATACTGCTGCACGGCCAGCTGGAACGCGCTGAGGTTTTTGCGGTACTCCTGGCGGATATAGCGCAGGTGGCGGTCGTAACCGCCATTCTCCAGGTACGCCGCCGTGCCCATCTGGGTCACGCTGCAGGCCGAATGGGTGCTGAACATTTGCAGGCGCTGGATTTCCTGCTGGTACTTGCCGGCAATCATCCAGCCAATGCGAATGCCCGGTGACAGGGTCTTCGAGAAACTCGAGCAATAGATGACCCGGTCCAGACGGTCGTAGGCTTTCAGGGCCTTGGTGCGGCCCAGTTCGAACATCAGTTCGCCATAGATATCGTCCTCGACCACCTGGATATCGAAATCCGAGGCCAGGCGCAGCAACTGTTTCTGCCGCTCTTCGGGCATGGTGCCGCCCAGGGGATTGCTCAGGCGCGTGGTCAGCACCAGGGCCTTGATCGACCATTGGTTGGCTGCCAGTTGCAGGGCTTCCAGGCTCATGCCGGTGGCCGGGTCGCTGGGGATTTCGATGACCTTCAGGCCCAGCAGATCCGCCAGTTGCAGCAAGCCGTAATAGGTCGGTGACTCGGCGGCGATCAGGTCGCCGGGGCGGGTCAGCACCCGCAGCGACATCTGCAATGCATCGACACACCCATGGGTGATCACCACTTCGGAGGGGTCGACCACCACCCCGGCATCGCGCATACGGATCGCCACCTGGCGCCGCAGCGGCTCGAAACCCGGGCTGAACATGTAGCTGAACGCCCGCGGGCTTTGGAAACGCGTGACCTTGGCCAGTTGCTGATGCAGCGCGCGCACAGGCAGGTAGTCGACACTCGGCACGGCGGCGCCCAGCGGGAACACGCCTTCGCGACGGGATTCCACCAACACCTGTTGAATGATGCTGCTGCGGGTGACCAACCCTGGACGCTCGACCCGGGCGATGTCCGGCGTGGGCGCAGTGAGCGCCGGCGTCTGGTGCACGTAATACCCGGACTGCGGCCGCGCGCGAATCAAACCCTGGTCTTCCAGGTTCGCGTAGGCCTGCAACACGGTGGCGTGGCTGACGTTGAGCTGGGAGCTCATTTTGCGTACCGAAGGCACGCGCTCGCCCGGTTGATAGACACCGCGGCGGATATCCTCAGCCAGCTGCTGGGCGATACGTTGGTAGAGCAACAGATTGGTCATGACGCAGCACTCGATTTCACGGGTATTTTATTTTTGTGTGAAACATACCGGCACAGTTTAGAAGTGTACGGGGACAGTTGCCACAATAGTCGAGCGCGGGCGGCAGTGATAGAAAAAACTGTAAGGGTTGCGAACTGAATCGCGGGCACAAAAAACCCGATCATTGATCGGGCTTATGTGGGAGCTGTCGAGCTTCAGCGAGGCTGCGATGCAGGCACTTCAGTCTCGTAGGTCCACCGAGGCGATCCTGTCGCAGCCTCGCTGGGGCTCGACAGCTCCTACAGGAATCACCCCTCCATCTTGAACAACAGGTTCAGCGAGCAGCGCCCAGCTGGCCTTTCTCGTCGGAGAACACAATTTCTACCCGACGGTTCTGCGCCCTGCCCCGCTCAGACGCGTTGGCTTCGACCGGATACTGATCGCCGTAGCCTTCGACCTGAATGCGTTTTTCGTCGATCCCCAGGTCGCTCAGTACATCCGCAACCGCTTGAGCGCGGTCCCGGGACAGTTTGATATTTTCCTGTTCGCCGCCGGTATTGTCGGTGTAACCCTCGATGCGCACCACGCGCTTGGGGTTCAGTTGCAGGAACTGCACCACTTTGAGCACGGTGCGGTTGGCCGAGTTTTGCAGCTCTGCATCACCCGTATCGAACAGCACGTCACCCAGGGTCATCACCAGCCCGCGATCAGGCTGGACGGTGGTCAGGCTGGATATCTGCGCCTCAATCCATTTGCCCTGTTGCTGAACGCTGGAGAGCTTGGCTTCACGCAGGGCCAGTTGCAGGCGCTGGCGTTCCAGCTCCAGCTTGACCCCACGCTCCTGATTGAGTGCCTGCTCGGTGTGTTCCCGGGCAATCGCGCTGTAGCGCTGGCTCAGGTAGGCGTAATGCGCCACATCGGCGCCGCTGCCCCAGAAGCTGGAGAAACGGTCGGCACGGGCCAGGGACTCACCGGCGCGAATCACGTCCTTGGGTGCGATACGCAGCACATTCGAATCTTCCTTGACCTTCTGGAAGTCAGTGCTGGCCTGTTGCAAGGCGAGGTTACTGTCGGGATGGGTCGCACAACCACCCAGCGCACTGCCCAGCAACACCACACAGCTCAACCCACGCATCAACGGGCTCATTGGGCGTCTCCCAACTGCAACTGCTTGCGCAGGCGGGTGATACGGGTGTTGAGCACGTTCAGTTGCTCCTGGCTTTTGCGGGTCAGCACCCGCGCTTCCGCCAGGCGGGCGTCCAGCTCGGCTTCTTCAGCCTGCATGCGGGCGTCCTTGTAGGATTCATCGGCCATGTCGGCACGGGCCTGGGTGAACTTGTCTTCCGCCAGCTTCAGCTCGGGCGAATCGCTGGCGACGGCGCCCACGGCGCTGGCTTGTTCCAGGGCTTGCTGGGTCAGGCGCATTTGTTCATTCGGCGCAGGATCGGCTGCACATCCCGCCAGAGCTACAACGGCGAGGGCCGCGAAAAGAGGTCGAATAGTCACTGAAAATCCCTACTTTGTTGGGGTGCCGACGGGTTGCTGCAACTGCGCTTTCCAGCGCTCAAGATTGCTCTGCAGCGCGGTTTCCGCCAGACCGGACGCGGGCAATTCTGTCATCTTTTTGGCGAGCTGTCCGCGCAACCACGGATCGTTGCAGGCGGAGTTGTGGGAAATGGCCAGGTACAGGCCCGGCTGGTCGATGGGGATTTCCCGCGCCACCAGGTCGTTGCTCATGCCCAGGGTCTGGGCCATGGCCATGCCGGAATAACGTCCGGCGAGCACGTAGTCCACTTCTCCCAACAGCAATTTCTGGAACGCCGGGGTCAGGGTGGGCAGGCGCTGCAGGGTCAGTTGCTCACCGGCGAAGGTTTCAAAGTCGCGGCTCAGGCGTGCCCTTTCCGACACCGCGCCCTTGTGGCCGTGCAGGTCGCCGGCCTGGCTGTAGGCCAGGGTCGAATCCTTGCGGGTCCAGACCAGATAATCGGTTTGCACCAATGCCGGGTGGATGTAGTCGAGGGAGTCCAGGGCGTCGAGGGTCAATGGCGCGTCGGCGAGGATGTCCATGCGCCCGCTGCGCACTTCTTCCAGCGCCAGGGAACGTTTGCCGCCGTACAGCAGGTCGATTTTCACCCCGAGGTCTTTGGCCACTTGCTGCAGCATGTCGGCGGTCGCGCCGATCAAGTGCGTGGGGTCCTGGGGATCACGCCACAGATAAGGCGGGGCGTCCGGGCTGCCGGTGATCACCAGCCGATCACATTTGCCCGCCGCCAGCGACACCGTCGGCAGCAGTGACAGGGCCAGCAGTACAGTCCAGGGACGCAATTCCATGGCAGGGTTCTCCAGTTGAAAAATTACCGGGCAAAAAAAAGCCCGGTCAAAAGACCGGGCTCTTTATAAGTGAAGCGGCTGGATTAGACCAGCTTCTCCAACTCGGGTACGGCTTCGAACAAGTCCGCCACCAGGCCGTAATCAGCCACCTGGAAGATCGGCGCTTCTTCGTCCTTGTTGATCGCAACGATCACCTTGGAGTCTTTCATACCGGCCAAATGCTGGATTGCGCCGGAGATACCGACGGCGATGTACAGCTGTGGCGCAACGATCTTGCCGGTCTGGCCGACCTGCATGTCGTTGGGTACAAA
The DNA here is from genome assembly GCF_013385435.1 of Pseudomonas sp. F9001. Classification (NCBI taxonomy): domain Bacteria; kingdom Pseudomonadati; phylum Pseudomonadota; class Gammaproteobacteria; order Pseudomonadales; family Pseudomonadaceae; genus Pseudomonas; species Pseudomonas sp. F9001. Next base: position 118,239 of record NZ_JACAPX010000006.1, on the reverse strand, counting down.
ACCTGCGTCGACGGCAGCGCGGGAAGCGCCGACCGCAGCGCCCAGCTTGTCGGCCAGGGCGTACAGGTGCTTGAAGTTGTCGCCGTTCTGCATGCCGCGGCCGCCGGAAACGACGATCTTGGCAGCGGTCAGTTCCGGACGATCGGACTTGGCCAGCTCTTCGCCAACGAAGCTGGAAGTGCCAGCGTCGTGGGCAGCAGCCACAGCTTCAACCGCAGCCGAACCACCTTCAGCTGCAACCGGGTCGAAACCGGTGGCACGCACGGTGATGACTTTTACCGACGCAGTGGACTGCACGGTAGCGATGGCGTTACCGGCATAGATCGGACGCTTGAAGGTGTCGGCGCTTTCTACCGAAACGATCTCGGAGATCTGGTCAACGTCCAGTTGCGCAGCAACGCGCGGCAGGATGTTTTTGCCGTTGGAGGTGGCGGCAGCCAGGATGTGGCTGTAGCCAGCGCCCAGCTCTGCTACCAGCGGCGCAACGTTTTCCGGCAATTGGTGAGCGTAGGCTGCGTTATCGGCAACCAGTACTTTGCTCACGCCAGCGATTTTGGCAGCGGCCTCAGCCACGGCACCAACGTTTTGGCCAGCGACCAGGACGTGGATATCACCACCGATTTTGGCGGCGGCGGCAACAGTGTTCAGGGTGGCCGGAGCCACGACCTTGTTGTCGTGTTCTGCGATTACCAAGATAGTCATGGTTAGATTACCTTCGCTTCGTTTTTCAGTTTCTCGACCAGTTCAGCCACCGACTTGACCTTGATGCCCGCGCTGCGTGCAGCCGGCGCTTCGACTTTGACGGTCTTGTTGGTGGAGGCGGTGGAAACGCCCAAAGCGTCCGGAGTCAGCACTTCGAGAGGCTTCTTCTTGGCTTTCATGATGTTTGGCAGGGACGCGTAGCGCGGCTCGTTCAAACGCAGGTCGGTGGTGACGATGGCGGGCAGTTTCAGGGAAACTGTTTGCGCGCCGCCATCGATTTCGCGGGTCACGGCAACCTTGTCGCCGCTCACTTCGACTTTCGAGGCGAAGGTGCCCTGGCCGTAACCGGTCAGTGCAGCCAGCATCTGGCCAGTCTGGTTGTTGTCGCTGTCGATGGCTTGTTTGCCGAGGATCACCAGCGATGGCTGTTCCTTGTCGACAACAGCTTTCAACAACTTGGCAACGGCCAGGGAAGTCAGCTCTTCAGCGGATTCGACGAGGATGGCGCGATCGGCACCCAGCGCCAGGGCGGTACGCAGCTGCTCTTGAGCAGTGGTCGGACCGATGGAAACGACGACGATTTCAGTCGCAACGCCTTTCTCTTTCAGGCGTACGGCTTCTTCCACGGCGATTTCGCAGAAAGGGTTCATCGACATCTTGACGTTAGCGAGGTCGACGCCGGAATTGTCCGCCTTGACGCGAACTTTCACGTTGTAATCGACAACGCGTTTGACAGCTACAAGAACCTTCATGGATTCCTCGTTACTCTCCGGTGAAAAGAAAGTCGCCTAGGCGAACCTGGCGGTTTGATGCTCATCGGCACACAAGGGCACCTCCAAAAACACCGGCAATCGTCGGCGGGGGACCTTGCTCACGGGAGTGATGACCGTTCGTCAGCGGTGACTGAGAGGTCATTCATTATCGTGGCGTGTAAACTGCGCGCCATCGTGGCTCGCGCGTCACCCTTATTTGCCTTCAGCCTGTCTTTCGAGGTGGCCTTGAAACCCACAGTCTGCCTACGGGATGCGCAAAACCGACCGTATATTGACCGGAACGCCTATTCCGGTCAATACGCCAAAATGGTCAGTTATAAGCCGCGTTGCTTTGATTTACCTAGCTTGCGGGCAATTCAAACAAACGTTTGTATTGGACGCTGAGAGTGGTGTAGATATAATGCGCCACCTAGAGAGAAAGGTGGGTCGTTCCCTGCCCCTTGCATGAGATTGATGCAGGCATTGTGGGACGGATTACCGAACCTCCACCCATTAGAAAAAAAAGCCGTTGAGCCTTGAGTAGGAGATAGCCTGTGGAACGCGAATACATGGAATTCGACGTGGTCATCGTCGGCGCTGGCCCGGCTGGCCTGTCTGCCGCCTGCCGATTGAAGCAGAAGGCCGCCGAAGCCGGTAAGGAAATCAGCGTCTGCGTGGTCGAAAAAGGCTCCGAAGTCGGCGCTCATATCCTGTCCGGTGCCGTGTTTGAACCCCGTGCCCTGAACGAACTGTTCCCGGACTGGAAAGAACTCGGTGCGCCGCTCAACACCCCTGTTGTGCGTGATGACATCTATGTACTGCGCTCCAGCGAAGCTTCCACCAAGGTGCCTGACTTCTTTGTGCCCAAGACCATGCACAACGAAGGCAACTACATTATTTCCCTGGGCAACCTGTGCCGCTGGCTCGCCCAGCAGGCCGAGAACCTGGGGGTGGAAGTCTACCCGGGCTTCGCCGCCCAGGAAGCGCTGTTCGACGAAAACGGCGTGGTGCGCGGGATCATCACCGGTGACCTGGGCGTCGACCGTGAAGGCAACCCGAAAGAAGGCGTCTACACCCCGGGCATGGAACTGCGTGGCAAGTACACGCTGTTCGCCGAGGGTTGCCGTGGCCACATCGGCAAGCAACTGATCCAGCGCTTCAACCTGGACAGCGACGCCGACGCCCAGCACTACGGCATCGGCCTGAAGGAAATCTGGGAAATCGACCCGGCCAAACACCAGCCAGGCCTGGTGGTGCACACCGCCGGCTGGCCGCTGGACATCATGAGCGCCGAGAACACCGGCGGTTCGTTCCTCTATCACCTGGAAAACAACCAGGTGGTCGTCGGCCTGATCGTCGACCTGTCCTACAGCAACACCTTCCTGTCGCCATTCGACGAGTTCCAGCGCCTCAAGCATCACCCCGTGCTGGCCCAGTACCTGGAAGGCGGCAAACGCATCAGCTACGGCGCCCGTGCCATCTGCAAAGGCGGCCTGAACTCGCTGCCGAAAATGGTGTTCAAGGGCGGCGCGCTGATCGGCTGCGACCTGGGCACCCTGAACTTCGCCAAGATCAAGGGCAGCCACACCGCTATGAAGTCCGGCATGCTCGCCGCTGACGCCGTGGCTGACCGCCTGTTCGCCGAATCCGAAGGCGGTGACGAACTGACCGCTTACGTCGACAGCTTCAAGAACAGCTGGCTCTACGAAGAACTGTTCGCCAGCCGTAACTTCGGCCCGGCGATGCACAAGTTCGGCCCGATCATTGGTGCCGGCTTCAACTGGTTCGACCAGAACATCCTCGGCGGCAAAATGCCGTTTACCCTGCACGATACCAAGCCGGACTACGCCTGCCTCAAGCTGGCCAAGGACAGCAAGAAGATCGACTACCCGAAACCCGACGGCAAGCTGAGCTTCGACAAGCTGAGTTCGGTGTTCATCTCCGGTACCAACCACGAAGAAGAACAACCGTGCCACCTGAAGCTGAAAGACCCGAGCATCCCGATCGGCACCAACCTGCCGCTCTACGATGAACCGGCGCAGCGCTACTGCCCGGCCGGCGTGTATGAAGTGATCACCAAGGAAGACGGCGAGAAGCGCTTCCAGATCAACGCCCAGAACTGCGTGCACTGCAAGACCTGTGACATCAAGGACCCTTCGCAGAACATTACGTGGGTGACGCCGGAAGGTGCGGGTGGGCCGACTTACCCGAATATGTAAATCCGCTGCTTGAACAGAAGGCTCCCAAATGGGGGCCTTTTTTGTAGCCCGGAAAAAGACCCATCGACTCGGTCAAATGTGGGAGCGGGCTTGCTCGCGAAAGCGGTGTATCAGTCACAGATATTTTGGCTGAACCACCGCTTTCGCGAGCAAGCCCGCTCCCACATTTTTGACCGAATTGTGCCCGGGAGAGCTACGCAACCCGCTCATCCCCGGGGCTGCGCTCGAAGTAGCGCTTGTACTCCCGGCTGAACTGCGACGTGCTCTGATACCCCACACTGTGGGCCGCCTGCGCCACGCCCATGCCCTCCACCAACAGCAACTGCTGTGCCTTGAGCAACCGCAGACGCTTGAGGTACTGCACCGGCGACAACAGCGTGCAGCGCTTGAAGTGTTCGTGGAAGGTCGACGCACTCATGTGCGCATAACCTGCCAATGTCTCGATATTCAGCGGCTCGGCGTAATGGGCATGCAGGTGATTCAACGAAGTCGCCACCCGCGAAAACTGCCCCTGCTGCTCCACCAACGCCCGCAACACATCCGCCTGTGGCCCGCACAATGCGGTGAACAATAATTCCCGCACCCGCGCCGGACCCATGATCCGGCTCTCCAGCGGATCGTGCAGGCACTGCAACAGGCGTTCGACACAGCCGCGCATGGCGTCGTCCAGCACCACCGAACTCATCGACTCCAACGTTTGCGCCGCTGGCGGTGGCCCGCTCTGGATCCCCATCGCCATCACCAACTCACCCAGCACCACCCGATCAATGCCCACCGTCACCCCCAACAGCGGTGCATTCGGCATGGCAAAAGTCTCGCATTCGAACGGCACCGGCATCGCCTGGATCAGGTAATGCCCCGCGCCGTACTCCAGGGTACGCGGGCCCAGGTACGCGACCTTGCTGCCCTGGGCGACGATCATCAGGCTCGGTTCATAAATCTGCGGGCCCCGCGCCACATCGCAACTGGCACGCAATACCTGCACGCCCGGCAGGTTCGTGGGCGAGAACCCATCACGGGGTGTCAGGGGTTCGATCAAGGCAACCAACGCGGCATTGGCATCGACATGACGGGTCAACAACATGGCAAAAACTTCGCGAAAAAGGGGATGAGACCATCATCGCAGGTCTGGCGCCACAACGATCCAATCCAGGTGCACTCCCGGACGAATAGGCATGAGACTCGGAGCAATCGCCATGGCCGCACCCAGGCACGGCGCGGAGAATGCGCCACCTCACCTGTTACTGCACCTGCGAGGTTTCTCCATGTACACCGCCATCGGTTATGCCGCTCAATCGGCCACCACTCCCCTCGCCCCCATGTCCTTCGAACGCCGTAGCCCGCGCGTCGATGACGTGGCGATCGAAATTCTCTACTGCGGCGTCTGCCACTCCGACATCCACCAGGCACGCAACGAATGGGGCATCGCCGTGTACCCGCTGATGCCGGGCCACGAGATCGTCGGTAAAGTCACCGCCGTCGGCGCCAGCGTCACCGCGCACAAAGTCGGTGACCTGGTGGGTGTTGGCTGCATGGTCGACTCCTGCCGTCACTGCGACGCCTGCCACGCGGACCTCGAGCAATACTGCCTCGAAGGCCCGACCATGACCTACGCCACCCCGGACCGGGTCGACGGCAGCAACACCATGGGCGGCTACTCCGACAGCATCGTGGTCAGCGAGCACTTCGTGGTGAAGATCCCGGCCAAGCTCGACCTGGCCAGCGCCGCGCCGATCCTCTGCGCCGGCATCACCACTTACTCGCCGCTCAAGCACTACGGCGTGAAGGCTGGCGACAAGGTTGGCGTTCTGGGCATGGGTGGTTTGGGCCATATGGGCATCAAGTTCGCCAAGGCCATGGGCGCGGAAGTGACGCTGTTCACCCGCTCCGCGAGCAAGGCTGAAGAAGGCCGTCGCCAGGGCGCCGACCACGTGATCGTGTCCACCGACGAAGCCCAGATGAAAGCCGCTGCCGGGCATTTCGACTTCCTGCTGGACACCATCCCGGTGCAGCACGACCTGAACCCGTACCTCGACGTACTGCGCTTTGACGGCGTGCACATCCTGGTAGGTTTGATCGAGCCGGTCGACCCGCCCGTCAACGCTGCCAAGCTGGTGCTGGGCCGCAAGGTGCTGGCCGGTTCGTTGATCGGTGGGATTGCCGAAACCCAGGAAGTCCTGGATTTCTGCGCCGAGCACGGCATCACCTGCGACATCGAGATGCTCGACATCCGCCAGATCAACGAAGCCTACACCCGCATGATTGCCGGTGATGTGAAGTACCGCTTCGTGATCGACATGGCGACCCTGAAGGCCTGATCATGATCGTTCCCACGCTCTGCGTGGGAACGCATGCTGTGACGCTCTGCGTCACCGTTGCGCAGGGCTCAAGTCCTGCTGGACGCGGAGCGTCCGAAGCGGCATTCCCACGCGGAGCATGGGAACGATCACGGCCTGATCAGGCCTTCGCGCCCAACTCCGCTGACAGCCGTGCTGCGACCTGTTTGATCACAGGGATCAGCTCGGCCATTTTCTCCAGCGGCATGTAGGGCACGGTACTGGCGATGCTGATGCCGGCGACGATTCGCCGGCTGGCATCGCGCACCGGTGCCGCGACACAACGGATCGACGGTTCGTTGTCTTCCAGATCGAATGCATAACCGCCCGCCACGTATTCCTGCATGCGCTGTTCAAACTGCGCCCAGGATTGCTCGGGGTGCTGCGGCCACTGCAGATTCTTCCCGCCCGTCGGCAAGCTGACCTGATACAGGCGCTGCCACTCTTCCACGCTGTCATCCAGCAGCAACGCCTTGCCGATCCCGGTGCGCGCCAGCGGCATGCGATGGCCGACGCGCGAGCGCATTTCCGGGCCGTTGCGGCCAGGGTTCTTGTGCAGGTACAGCACGTCGTCGTATTCGCGAATAGCCAGGTGGATGGTATCGCCGGTCAACGCCGACAACTCGTCCAGATACGGCACTGCCAGGCTGACCAAAGGCAGTTCTTCACGGGCCTGGAAACCCAGCTCGATCAATTTGGGACCCAGCAGATAACCGACTTGCGGCACTACGCGCAGGTAGCGTTCTTCCACCAGGCAACTGGCCAGGCGGTGAGTGGTGCTGCGGGTGGTGCCGATGCGCTTGGCGATTTCCTTCAGATCCCGCGCACCGGCCGCCACTGCCTGCACCACGCCCAGGCCACGAAGCAGGGTTTGAGTGCCGGTGGGCGCGGCTTCTTTGACGGGAGTTTGGGCGTTTTCCTGCATATCGGGCCTATTGGGAAGTACGAAAACGGCGAGCATTATGGCAAATGCGGACCAGCAAAACAGAGGAGATCAAAATGTGGGAGCGGGCTTGCTCGCGAATGCGGTTTTCCAGTTAATGCATAGGCTGACTGACACACCGTTTTCGCGAGCAAGCCCGCTCCCACATTGGTCGTGTGGCGCCCTTTTTATCGCTGTTTCATGCGGTCGATAATCACCGCCAGCAACAGGATCGAGCCGCGAATCACGTATTGGTAGAAGGTGTCGATATTCTTCAGGTTCATCGCGTTTTCGATGATCGCCAGAATCAGCACCCCGGCAATCACATGCCGGATCATCCCGATCCCGCCGCTCAGCGACACCCCGCCCAGCACGCACGCCGAGATCACCGTCAACTCGAACCCCTGGCCAATCATCGGTTGCCCCGAGGTCATCCGCGACGCCAGGATCACCCCGGCCAACGCGCCGATCACGCCGTGCACGGCAAAGATGATGATCTTGGTGCGATCGACATTCACCCCGGCCAACAGCGCCGCTTCCTGGTTGCCACCGATGGCCATGGTGTTGCGCCCGTAGGTGGTGTAGTTCAGCAACCAGCCAAAAAACACAAAGCACAGCACGGTGATGACGATTGGCACCGGCACGCCAAACAGCTGGCCGTTACCAAAGACGAAGAAGTTTTCGTCCATCACGCCGACCGCCTTGCCGTTGGAAAAAATATACGCCAGCCCACGCACGATCTGCATCGTCGCCAGCGTCGTGATCAACGCGTTGATCCGCAGCTTGGCGATCACGATGCCGTTGATCAGCCCCACCACCAGGCCCATGGCCAACGCCGCCGACACGCCGAAGAACACGCTGTCGGTGTCGCGAATCACGATCCCCGCCACCACGCCCGAACAGGCGATCACCGAACCCACCGACAAGTCGAAGTGCCCCGACGCCAGGCAAAACAGCATGGTGCAGGCCGCAATCCCCACAGTGGAAATCGCCAGCCCCAGGCCACGCATGTTCAGCGGTGAGAGGAAGTTGTCGATGAAGATGGCGCTGAGCACAAAGATGCTCAAGGCCGCCAGCAGCATGACCCAATCATCGAGAAACTTGCGCTGGTTGAACCCCGGCCAGAAGCTTCTTGCAGTTTTTACCTGTGACATACCCACCTCGTATTCTTCAGTCCCGCGTACGCGGAAGAGCCAGTTGCAGCAGCCGTGCTTCGTCCGCTTGATCGCGGGTCAATTCGCCGGTCAGGGCGCCTTCGCTCATCACCAGGATGCGGTCGGAGATGCCCATCACTTCCATCAGGTCGCTGGACACCACGATCACCGCGATGCCACTGGCCGCCAGGTTATGAATGATCTGGTAGATCTCCGATTTCGCACCGATATCAATGCCGCGGGTCGGCTCGTCCAGCAGCAACACTTTCATCGGCATCGACAACCAGCGGCCGAGAATCGCCTTCTGCTGATTGCCGCCCGACAGGAACAGAATCGGCTGGTCCGCCGACGGCGTGCGCACGTTCAGCGCGCTGATCTGCCGCTGGGCGTTGGTGCGTTCCCAGCCGCCCTGGATCAGCCAGCCGAAGCGCGCATGGTCACGCCGCGCACTGATATTGATGTTCTCCGCAACACTCGCGCGGGGCACGATGCCTTCCTTCTTGCGGTCCTCGGGGCAGAGCAACACCCCCGCCGCAATCGCATCCCGTGGTGTCTTGAACGTCTGCGCCTGGCCATGCAGCACCAGGGTCCCCTGGGTGCTGCGGGACAGCCCGGCGAGCAGGCGCAACAACTCTGTGCGCCCGGCCCCCACCAGGCCGAACAGCCCGAGAATCTCGCCCTTGTTCACCTGCAGGCTCACCGGTTCCTGCAACCCCGGCCCGAGCAAACCTTCGACTCGCAGCGCTTCACCGCAGTGCTCGCGCGGCCGGTAGTCGTAGATATCCTGGATATCGCGCCCGACCATGCAGTTGACCAACTGGTCGACGTTCAACTGCGTCATGTCCTCGAAGGTGCGCACGAAGCGCCCGTCCTTGAACACCGTGACCGCATCGCAAATCCGGAACACTTCCTCCATGCGGTGCGACACGTAGAGGATCACCCGACCTTCATCCCGCAGCCGGGCGATGATCACCATCAGCCGCTCGATCTCACGGGCCGAGAGGCTGCTGGTGGGCTCATCGAACGCAATCACATGGGCATTGCGCGACATGGCCTTGGCGATTTCCACCAGTTGCCGCTGGCCGAGGGACAGGCTGCCCAGGCGCATGTTCGGATCGATTTCATCCGCCAGGCCCTTGAGCAGCTCCCGCGCCTTGCGCACCATCGCGCCGCGATTGACCACGCCAAAGCGCGACGGCATATGCCCCAGCAGGAGGTTCTCGGCGACGGTCATTTCCGGCACCAGTTGCAGCTCCTGGTGAATCACTGCGATGCCGCTGGCGATGCTGTCGGCCGCCGACTTGAAACTCACGCTGCGTTCGCCCAACTGCAAGCTGCCGCTGTTGGGCGGATAAAAACCGCCGAGGATTTTCAGCAAGGTCGACTTGCCCGCGCCGTTCTCGCCCATCAGCGCATGCACCGAATGGGGCCGCGCTTCAAAGCTGATCTGCGCCAGGGCCTTCACCCCGGGAAACTCCTTGCCGATGCCGTTGAAGCGCAGGCTTTCTGCTGCGGCGCTGTTCATTTCCACAGACCGATCTTGCTCAACTCTTCCTTGAAGTTGGCGCGGGTGATCAGGGTCACGTTATCCAGTGCGGTGAACTTGGCAGGCTCAGTGCCTTTGGTCACCCACTCGAACATCGAGGTCGCGGTTTTATAGCCGGACGCATCGGGGCTGAGCAGCATCGAGCCGTAGAAACCGGTGTCGGATTTCTTCAGTTCTTCGATGGCGTCGGTGCCGTTGATGCCCACGCCAATCACGTTTGTGGCCTTGAAGCCGGCGCTTTCGGTGGCGCGTACGCCGCCCAGTACGGTGCTGTCGTTCATGCCGCCAATCAGCAGGTTTTTCGCACCGCTGGGCAGTTTCACCAGGGCCGAGTTGGTGGAGTCCATGGCGCCCGGCACGTCGAGGGTTTTTTGCGCGGTGAACAGGATATGGTCAACCGGCAGGCCGGCGGCCTTGAGGCCTTCTACCGACCCGTCGGTGCGTTTCTTGCCGGTTTCCAGCTCGTCGAAGGTATTGATGACGGCGTAGGTGTCCTTCCAGTCCCAGTTGCGATGCTTGGCTTCGGTGGCCATGGCTTCGCCTTGTTTCTGGCCGATCTTGTAGGCGTCCAGGCCGACGTAAGGCACGTCTTCCATGGGCTTGCCCTTGGCGTCGACGAAGCGGTCGTCTACCGCCAGCACTTTGAGGTTATTCAGCTTGGCCTTGGCCATGATCGCAGGGCCGAGGGACACGTCCGGCGGGCAGATCACGAAACCCTTGGCGCCGTTGGCGGCCAGGGTATCGATGGCGGAAAGGGTTTTCTCGCCGTCGGGCACGGCGATCTTGATCACGGTGAAACCATGGTCCTTGCCGGCTTTTTCAGCGAAGGCCCATTCGGTCTGGAACCAGGGCTCTTCCGCCTGCTTGACCAGGAAGCCGATCTTTACTTCTTCGGCAGAGGCCAGGCCGCTGAGCGCCATCGTGAGGGCAAGGGTGCCTAGTGTTTTCTTGAGCATGAACCACCTCTTCTTGTTATTTGGAAAAGTTTTAATCGTGGTACATCACCGACCGCCCACCATCGATCATCAGGCAGGTGGCATTGATAAAGGGCGCCTCATCGGTCGCAAGAAACAGTGCCGTCATCGCCACTTCAATCGGCTGGCCGATGCGCTTGGGCGGGTGCAGGTCGAAGGCACGCTGGCGCTCGGCGTGCGGGTCGGCAAAGCCGTTCCAGTAATCGACGTTGAGCTGGGTTTCGATATAGCCCGGCGCGATGGCATTTACGCGGATGCCCTTGGGCGCGTATTCGATGCCCAGCGCGCGGGTCAGCCCGAGCAGGCCGTGCTTGGCCACCGGGTACGGGAAGCAGCCCGGAATGATGTGGCTGGAATGGGTGGAGGCGATATTGATGATGTTGCCGATGCCTTGCTCGATCATGTGCGGCAACACGGTACGGCAGCCGTACCAGGCGCCGTCGAGGTCGATGGCGAAGCAGCGGCGCCAGTCTTCGTCGGTCATTTCCAGCGGGTCGCGGAACACGTTGACGCCGGCGCAATTGACCAGCACATCAACGCGGCCAAAGCGTTCGATAGCTACGTCCACCAGGGCGCGCCATTGATCCTTGGAAGTGATGTCGACAGGTTGTGCGTAGATCTCGGCGCCGTGTTCGCGCCAGTGGGCGGCGACCCGCTCGACCTTCTCGCCCTGGATATCACCGATCACCAGGCGCGCCTGCTGAGCCTGGAAGCAGGCGACGATAGCCTCGCCAATGCCTTGGGCGGCACCGGTGATGACCACGACTTTGTTCTTCAGTCGCTCGCCGTAAGTCGGCTCGGGCACCGGAGGTAACGACAACGGTTGTGCCTGCATCGCTTCACCTGTTTTGTTTTTGGTAGTGAGTGCTGATGCGCAAGACTATAAACCCAGAAACCGGAACATCTCAATATATAAATTATCATCCCATATAGTGAGCAAATATATAAAAAAACCGGCTTTAAAAGCCGGTCCTTTATGCACAATTAACCCTGTGCGAAATCCCTGAGGGCGTCGCCTTCCATGCGGTAGCGTACCCACTCTTCCTGGGGCTGGGCACCGATGGATTTGTAGAACGCGATGGCCGGCTCGTTCCAGTCCAGCACGCTCCACTCGAAACGCCCGCAGCCGTTGTCACAGGCGATTTTCGCCAGGTGGCGCAGCAACTTCTTGCCCGCCCCGCCACCGCGTTGCTCGGGGTTGATGTACAGGTCTTCGAGGTACAGGCAGTTGCTGCCCAGCCACGTGGAATAGCTGAAAAAGAACACCGCAAAGCCGATCGGCAAACCGTCGCGCAGGCAGATCAGGCCGTGGGCGGTGGCACCTTCACTGAACAGGCTGCGCTCGATGTCCACCACGCTGGCGATCACTTCGTGCCGGGCTTTTTCATAGTCGGCAAGCTCGGTGATGAAGGTCAGGATCTGCGCAGCATCGCTGGGCACGGCGGGGCGAATCTCGATGGTCATGGGCAGGCCTTGTCAGGGAAAGAGAGCACACATACTAAGGCGCTTTAATGACCGATTGCAGTGCAATTTGATTCGCGGCTAACCTGCAGGCCATCGACCTTTGAGAATCCCCATGCCCTTCACGCCCTTGACCGACCTCGCCGCGACGTTATTGCCTCACGCCCTTGAGCCTTCGGAAGACGGCGCCCACGACCTGTCCCACTTGCAACGGGTGTGGCACAACGTGCGGTCGATCCAGACAGAGGAAGGTGGCGATCTGGAGGTGCTGCTGGCGGCGGTGCTGCTCCATGACTGCGTCGCGGTGGAGAAGAATTCGCCGTTGCGTTCCAAGGCCTCAACATTGGCGGCGGACAAGGCCGGGCAGATTTTGCAGGGGTTGGCGTGGCAGCCCGAGACGATTGCAGCGGTGACCCACGCCATCGAGACCCACAGCTTTTCGGCGGGCCTGACGCCGGTGACGCTTGAAGCAAAGATCATGCAGGATGCCGACCGCTTGGATTCCCTGGGCATGATCGGCGTGGCCCGCACATTTTACATCGCCGGGCGCATGGGCAGCGGGCTGTATGACCCGGCTGACCCAACGGCGCAGCATCGCGAGTACGACGACAAGCGCTTTTGCCTCGACCATTTCCAGACCAAGCTGCTGCATCTGGCGGGCGGATTTCAGACGCCGACGGGGCAACGCATGGCCCTGGCGCGCCATGAACGGCTGAAGGGATTCATGGACCTGTTCATCGAAGAAATCGGCACACCATACTCCGCTGCGGGCTAACGCAAGCGCCGCGAACCACAGAACAATCCCACGTGCCGTGCATGGTAAAAAGTTGGGCATAAATCCAACAGACGCAAGGCTCTTCCATGCACGCCTCACCTGCGGTTGGCGGAAAACTGTTCGCCCTCTTCTGCCTCGCCAGCTACCTGCTTTCCCTGTCCTATGGCTCGACATTCTTGCTGTCGCTGCTGATCCATTCGCGCGGCGGCAACGAACACGACGCCGGCAGCGTGATCTCCATGGCGATGCTCAGCACCTTTGTGGCGGTGCTGGTTTCCGGGCATCTGGCCGACCTGCTGGGGGCTGCCAGGTCGATCGCCCTGCTCGGCGTATTGCTGGTGGTGGCGTGCCTGGGCTTTGCGCTGGCGCCGGGGTTCGGCGAGGGCTTGATGTTCTTTGGCTTGTCGTTGGGATTGGGCTGGGGCGTGTTCTACACGTTGGGGCCGATCATCGTCGCGATGCTGGTGGAACCGGCGCAACGGGCCAAGTATTTTGCCCTGCTGTCGGGCAGCATGATGACCGGAATCGGCTCCGGGCCACTGCTGGGGCGGGCGGCAAGTGCCCTGGATTTTTCGCTGACGGCGGCCTTTCATATAGCAGCGCTGGCGAGCCTGGTGGGTGTGCTGATTTTCTGGCGACTGGGTCGCGCGCTGAGTCAACACACCGCGCCGGTGGCGAAGATTTCCTGGTCGGCCACGCGCCAGGTGCTGTCATCGAAAGCGGTGTTCGCGATCATCATGGTGGGCCTCGGCGGTTGCGTGTTTGGCGGGCTGTCGAGTTTCCAGACCAGCTACGCAACGCTGCACGGGCTGGACTATTCGCTGTTCTTCCTGGGCTTCATGAGTGCGGCGATTACCAGCCGCCTGCTGATCGCCGGCATCGTGGTCAAGCGTGATCCGTATTGGGCGGCGTGTGTGTTGTCGGGGTTGATGCTGGTGTCGATTTTCCTGTTCGGGTTCAGGGTCAGCGGCAACTACAGCTACCTGCTGGCAGCCGTCACCCTGGGCGTCGGTTACGGGCTGACGTATTCGGTGATCAATGGTTTGGCTGCGAACGAGGCACCCGCTGGCACCACCTCCCAGGCGTTGCTGTTGTTCAGCCTGGCGTACTTTATCGGGGTGTTCGGTTTCCCGCTGCTGGCGGGCAAGGTCATCGTCGAATACGGCATGCCGACCCTGTTGATGAGCGTACTGGCGGTGGCGCTGCTCAATTGGCTGATCACGGTGGCGCGGTTGATCTGGCGCCGAATCTCGTCACACAAAATCTTACAAGCGACCTAAGACCGTTCGTCGGTATCGAGGCACGAATCACAAACGAGGGCGGACCAATATCAGGTAAGGACATTAATCATATGGAGACACCATCATGACGACTTCCAAATTTGCCGCCCTCGCCCTCACCGGTTTGCTGTCTGCTGTTTCGCTGAGCAGCTTTGCCGCCACCACAGGTTCCAGCACCGGCCCGACCGACCCTGTCGGCAGCCCGCCCAACCCGGCCGCCCAAGAGTCGAAGGACTCGATGGGTACCGGCATGGACACCAACGGCGGCGCCATCATCGACAACAGCAGGGACCCACGCACCCAGGGCGACGACACCAATCGCAACAGCGGTGCGGTGCCCAACGGCAAAATGGGCCCAGGTGCCACTTCGCCCTCGATCAACAAGGGTGACGACTCCAACATCCCCGGCGCGCCAAAACAGCCAGCGCCTTAATGCGCAAGAAAGACGAACACCCAACCATTTCCCAGTGAAGAGGTATGCATGAACGTCGATCACAACCTTGAAAAAGAAGTCCTCACCCGTCTGCTCCACGCTCATCCCAGTGGGTTGGGCAAAGAAGTGCTGGACAACTACCGAGGTGAAAAAGTGGTGGCCAGCGCCTTGGCCACCTTGCAGGACCGCGGGTGGATCAAGGAAGGCCATGTGACCTGCAACGATGCCGGTGAACATTCGCTGAACCTGCCGATCAAGCTCACCGCGTCCGGCGTGGAAGCGGCTCGCAAGCTGGAAAGCGAAGCGGGCCAATAACACACCTTGCCTGGTCTGGCCCTTGTATCTTGTATGAGGGCCAGAAGGAGTATCGCAATGCCTCGTGGAAGCAAAGCCAAATACACCACCGAACAGAAGCGCAAGGCCGCCCATATCGAAGAGAGTTATGAGCACCAGGGCTTGTCGAAAGAAGAAGCCGAGGCGCGGGCCTGGGCCACCGTCAACAAGCAGTCTGGCGGCGGCGAAAAGGCCGGCGGTTCAGGCCAGCGCAAGGCGCCGGCGAAGAAGTCCCAGGACCGGCATGAGTCGGCCAAGCGGGCTGCTGCCAGCCGTTAGGGGCATCCGCGTAACAGCCGGGTTTCGCTGGGTACGCAGACCAAGGAAAGCTTGCTGAGAGCAGCGCGTGCCAAGGACATTTCCGGGCGCTCGACCATGCGCAAGGATGAGTTGATTGAGGCGCTGAAAAAGGCCGGTTAACGCGGAACAAAATGTGGGAGCGGGCT
>NZ_JACAPX010000006.1:0-102855 GCF_013385435.1 Pseudomonas sp. F9001 | reverse complement strand
GGCTTGCAGCCACGGAATCAGCGGTGGGCGGCCACCAGTAGCATCATTGGGCGCTCAAGCTCTTCTGCCAGTGCCGGACGGGCCTTCAGGTCCGCTTCGCTCGGGCCCCACTCGTCGACATGAGTCAGGGTAAACCCCGCCTGGATCAACAGCGTCAGCAACGTGCCCACGGTGCGATGTTGCTTGATCACACCCTCCGCCAGCCAGTTTGTCACCCGTGGTCCTTGCAACTGGTAGCTGTCCACCGGCCAGCTCTTGCGCCCTTGCTCATCAATCAGCCAGCCCGGCTGCCGGGGCGCCATGAAGATCGGATGCTCGATGGAAAATACCAACCGCCCGCCCGGCACCAACGCTTGATGGATACGCGCGAACAGGCCTTTCAGATCGACGATGTAATGAAACGCCAATGAGCTGTAGGCCAAGTCGAAAGCGGCATCCGGAAGGTCGAGTTTTTCCAGGTCGGCGATGCCATAGGTGATGGCCGACGACGAAGTCATCTCCTTTGCCCGCGCCAGCATTTTTTGCGAGACATCCAGCCCCAGCACCTGCTCGGCGCCCTGCTCCCGGGCCCAGCGACTGAACCAGCCGTAGCCGCAACCCAGGTCTACCACTTTCAATCCCGACATGGGCGGCAGCATGGATTGCAACGCCGGCCACTCCGGCGCGCCGGCGAGGCCTTCTACCGAGCGGCCCATTTTGCTGTAGCCCTCGAAGAAAACCTCGGTGTCGTAGATGTTCTGAGTCATGACGCTGCTCCGTGCTGAATGGCGACTATTCTGCCGAATCAGCCCTCGCTCAACAACGCATCCACTTCAGCCGTGCCCGGTGAGGTGGCCGGCCCCCAGCGCGTGACCGCCAAGGCCGCCGCCGCGTTCGCGCGACGTGCCGCGACAGCTGGCGCCAAACCATTGGCCAGGCCGGCGATAAACACCCCGGCGTGAGCATCGCCGGCACCGTTGCTGTCCACCGCCTTGACCTTGAATCCCGGCACATGCTCGGCCTGGCCATTACGGCTGATCCAGCAGCCATTCGGTCCATCGCGCACCACCAGCAAGGTCTCGGCGGGCAAGTGCTCGTTGAGCTTGAGCAATGCCCCCGCCAGATCGCTCGCGCCGGTAAAGGCCAGCGCTTCCGGACCGTTGCTGGTCCAGATGTCGATACGCGGCAACAGGGCGACCATCAAGGCCGAGTCCGGAGCCTTCACCAGCGGGCCCGGATCGAACACCACCGTGATCTGGCGCGGCAATGCCAGTAGCCAATCGAGCAACGCCTGGGCCTTGCCTTCCAGCAGCAGGCTGTAGCCGCTGACGTACACGTAGTCGTCGTCGCGTGGTACCGCATTGGCCAGGTCTTGCGCCAGCAAGTCACCCTCAGCGCCGATATGGGAAATGAAGGTACGCTCGGTGGTGGCTTCGGTCAGGGACACACACAGGCCGGTGTCCTTGTCGTCGCTGGCGGCCAAGGCCATTTCAATGCCCTCGGCCTGCATCGCCGCGCGCGCCAGGTCGCCGAAGCGGCCGGTGCCATGGCGGCCCAGGTAGACCACCGGCAAGCCATTGCGTCGGGCCGCGGCCATCACGTTGAAGCCACCGCCGGCTTCGAAGCTGGCGGAGTTGGCCAATACATCGCCGCCGGTGGCGGGCAATGTGTCGAGGGACATGACCAGGTCGACGATGACCTGGCCGCTGTGCAGCAATCTAGACATTAGCGCTCTCTACCAAAGCCGGACGACGATCAGCCGCGCCACCCAGTACCGCATAAATCCCGCCGGCCACCAGGAAGGTGACGATCCAGCCCAGGCCGTTATGGCCCAGCCACGAATCGGACAGCGGCCCGGCGAACCAGATGTTCTCGGCCGTGGTGCCGATGGTGGTGAAGCTGAAGCCCAGCACGATCGCAATCGCCCAGGCGCCGAACGCACGCCATTCAACTCCGCCACGGTACCAGTAGGCGCTGCTTGGCGTTACGTCCAGCAGGTCTTTGGGGCTGTAGTAGTGGCGATGAATCAGGTCGACGACAAAGATCCCGACCCAGGCGGTGATCGGTACCGCCAGCAACGAGATGAAGGTGATGAACGGGCCGTAGAAGCTGTCGGCGATCAGCATGAAGTAGATCGAACCGGCGAAGATCGCGACGATGTCGACGATCACTGCGTGCACGCGCTTGACCTTCAAACCGAGAGTCAAGGTGGTGAGGCCCGCCGAGTACACCGACAGGTTATTCGACAGCAACAGCCCGCCAAACGCGGTGATCAGGTACGGCACCGCCATCCAGGTCGGCAGCATGTCGCGAATCGCGATGATCGGGTCAGTGGCCGACGCCAGGTCGTTGTTGCCCACCGACAGCAAACCGCCGAGGGTGATCAACAGCACCAGCGGAATCCCCGCACCGAATGCCGCGGAGGCCACCAGGCGCACGGCCTTGACGCTGCGGTGCTGGTAGCGCGACATGTCGGCACCGGCGTTGGCCCAGCCGATACCGGTACCGGCGGCCATGGTACCGACGCCGATGATCATCGCGCTCAACGGCGCAGGCGTGGCGTTGAATACCGCGCTCCAGTCGATGGTGGCGCAGAGGAAACCGCCCACCAGGATATTCAGTGCGCCGAACACGTAGGTGGCCCACTTCTGGATCACCAGCAAGGTGGCATGGCCCAGGCCCGACACGGCGAGGGTCAGCAGCACGAAGATGCCGATGAACAGCAGGGTCAGTACCGGCGCGCTTTTGGCGGCAACCGGCGAATTGAACAGGATCGAGCACAACGACAACAGCACGAACGCAGCCGTAGTGGTGTTGACGGTTTCCCAGCCGAGGCGCGACATCAGCGACACCAGCGTCGGGCCGATATTGCCGCGTACGCCAAAGATCGCCCGGGACAGGGTCAGGCTCGGTGCACGGCCACGACGGCCGGCGATGGAGATGATGCCCACCACCGCAAACGAGCCGGCGGCGCCGAGGATCGCCACGATGATTGCCTGCCAGATCGCCAGGCCGCGAAACGCTACGAGGGTCGCGCCCAGGGGCAAGCCGAGGATGCTGATGTTGGCCGCAAACCAGACCCAGAACAGTTGCAGCGGATGGCCGTTGCACTCGCCTTCCGGGACCGGCTCGATGCCGCGTGTTTCCAATTGCCCGGCGCTTTGGCCGGAAGAGGACGTACTCATGGTGGGTGCTCCTGATGCCTGTTTTTTTGTGGTTGTGGCAGGTTGGCAAGTTGAATCTGTGTTCCGGTCTTCCTGACTCGACTGGATCAATGTGGGAGCTGGCTTGCCTGCGATAGCGTGGTGTCAGTCGATGATTCATCAACTGATCGACCGCTATCGCAGGCAAGCCAGCTCCCACATTTTTCGATCTGCGGTGCTCAGCGCAGCTCGAGCAGGCCTTGGACCAAGGGTTCCAGGTCCAGGCGGTTAACCTGCTTGACCTGTTCGATCATCGCCTCAGGCCAGCACTGCATCCCCAGGCACGCACCGAGCATCGCGCCGAGAATCGCGGCGATGGTGTCGGTGTCGCCGCCGAGGCTGGCGGCCATGCACAGGGCTTCGATGGCGTTCATTTCACCCACCGCGACTTGCTGCGCGAGGGCAAACGACACGACCACCGATTCCTGGGACGCCACGGAGGTGCCGATCAATTCGTAAAGCAGGTCGGTAAACAGCGCCTTGTCGCCGCTGTCGACACTCAAGGTGCGCGCCCAACTGATGCGGGTGGCGATGCGCCCGCCGGCAATCCAGTGGCCGTGGTTTTCCGCCTGCTGGGCGATCTGCGTGCCGATGTTCAGCGCTTCGCCCAGATCGACGCCGTTGATCCCGGCGGAAACCACCGCCGCCACCGCCGCCGCGCTGGAGATGCCCAGGTTGGTGTTATGGGTGACCTGGCACGCCTGGATCACCGCCTGGATAAACTGCGCCGGGTCGTTGACGTCCGCCGCGATGCCCACCGGGGTGATACGCATGGCGGCGCCGTTGGTGGTGCCGTAGCGCCCGGACTCTTCCGGGGTATGGCCCGCCAGGATCATGTCGATCGCCCGTTTGGTTGACGGGCCCAGCAAATCCTGGGAGCCCTTGGCGCGCATCACCGCTTCCCAGTCGATCAAACGTTGGGCGAGTTCGGTGGGTTCAATCCTGCCCTGCCCGTCCACCAGCAACTGGCCGACGAGGATCGCCTGTTCGGTGTCATCGGTGATCGAGCCCTTGGGCATGTTCGGCGCGATCGGCTGATCGGCGTCGGCATCTTCCAGGCCGGTGATCGCGCCGAAACGCGCCTTGACCTGCTCGCGGCTCAGGGACTGGGTGGGCATGCCCAACGCATCGCCCAAGGCCAGGCCGTAGAAGGCGCCGAGGGCGCGGGTGGTGGCGGTCATGTCGGTGTTCCAAATTGAAGGTGCAAGCGGAAATGCAGAGGGTCGAGCAGGCTTTCGACGGATTCCATGAAGCGGTCCTGGCGGTCGTAGGTGGTGCGCAGGGCCTTGAGGAACACTGTGCCCACCGGGCGCCCCAGGAGTTGGGCGTCTTCTTCGTTCAGAGGCTCGGCACCGATCCATTGGTTGCCGGTGGCGCCGACATAGCCATAGGCCGCCAGGGTGATGGTCAGGGAATTATCGATCAGGCCGACTTGCGGCAGGCTTTCCAGGCCACCCGAGGCCGGCATCAGCGAGCGCTCCAAGGACACGAACGTGCCGTCGGCAGCGCGACGGCGGCGGTCGAGGGCGATGAATTGGTCGCTGCCGTGACGGCTGAGCAGGTCCGGGCGGGTGACCGCTTCCAGGCGCAGGATTTCGGAGGTCACCACCGCGCCGGTGTCGGCCAGGGCTTGGGCCCAGCCGCTGCGCTGGTCGAGCACCATGCCGTCGAAGGTGACGATGGAGCCGACACCGCTTTGGGTGGCGATGTAGCTGCGGCGCTTGAGTTCGGCCAGGGCTTCACGCAGGGTGCCGCGGCTGACAGAAAACTCTTCGGCCAGTTGGTGCTCGCCCGGCAGCAGGACACCGTCAGCCATCACTCCACCCTCGATACGGCGGATCAGCTCGTCGACGACGCGTTTTTTCTTATCAAATCGGACATGTCTAATCATGTACAAATTGATAACCGAAAGCGCCCGGCTACAGCAAGCGAATTATTTCAGGGAGAGCGAGAAATCAGCCTCAGGGCTCCAGGCCGATGGGGAAAAATACCCCGCCGCTCCAGACGCCAAGCCAGTTCTTACCGTTGATCGGACGGGTCACCGCCAGCTCCACCAGCTGGTAGAACGCATTGCGGTGAACCAGGGCTTCGAGGTTGGTGCGCACCCGCAGGTATGGCGAGGGTTCCTGGGTTTCCGGGTCAATCATCACCCGCAGCGGATGTTCGATACCGGCTTCGACCTGTTCATCGACATTGGTGGTAAAGCGCAGGACTTGGCTCTCGCCCTGCCCTTCGACTTCCAGGGTCACGGCGACAAAGGGCGCGTCATCGACCTTGATCCCGACCTTTTCCACCGGGGTGATCAGGAAATAATCATCGCCATCGCGGCGAATGATATTGGAGAACAGCTTGACCATCGGCTTGCGGCCAATCGGCGTGCCCATGTAGAACCAGGTGCCGTCGCGGGCGATGCGCATGTCGATATCGCCGCAAAACGCCGGGTTCCACAGATGCACCGGCGCGGGCCCCTTGCCCTTGGGCAATTGCGCCAACAACTCATTGGCCTTGGCCGAATCGGTCATGCTGCTCTCCTTGTGTCTTACTGATCGCTCATGCCCAACAGGCTGCGCGCGTAGTGCGCCAGGGGCTTGCCGATCAGGTCATCAGGCTTGTTGTCGTGGAACGTCAGTAAACCGCCACGGCTGTGAATCCGCACAGTATCAATCAAATACTGGGTGCTGGTCTCAATCAACATGACCTGAATGGTGCCGGTGTCGATACCCAGGCGATCCACCGCCTCCTGGTCAGACCATTCATCGGCGTTGCCGATACGGTCATCCGCCTGGGCGAAGCGGCAGTACAGCAGGTAATGCGCACCCGCCGCGCGGGCTTCCGACATCGCCTGCTCGAGGCCTTCCGGCTTGCGGGCGCGGCGGACCATCGGAAAATATTCGACAAAGCCGTTGAAGGCTTCCTCGGCCACCACGTTAGGCCGTGGATAAGCACTGCCCGGCGGGGTGAAGGCGCCCTGGGCGATGAAGACGAAGGAGTCCGGCTGTATGCGGACCGAATTGACGCGGCGAGTATCGCTGTGGTCCAGCAGCCCGGCATCGCTCATCTGATAGCGCGTGCCTTCGGCCATATCACTGACGGTCATGCAGCCACCCAGCGCGAGTGACGCCAGCACCAAAACCAGACTACGCATCCTAATTCTCCAAAGGCCGGTGACGGAAAACCGGCGAATGGGCACGAGATGCAGATTTTGCGCCAGCTTGCGAGACTAGCCGCCGATGATCTTCATGATGGTGGCGCCGCCGGAGAAGGCCACTTCCTGCTTGTCACCCAAGGCCTTGACCAACAAGCGCTGCAAGGCCGGCAGGGCCTGGTGGCGGGGTTTGTCCAGCAGGTCGCCGACGTAGTGGCGGTTGCTCGACGACAGGCAGCCATGCAGCCAGCCGGTGGACGACAGGCGCAAACGCGAACAGGTCCGGCAGAACGGCACGCTTTCGTTGGCGATGACACCGAAGAAACCTTTGCCGGGCACTTCGTAGCGCACGGCAGTGGCGTCCACCGGGGCGTTGGCTTGCAGGTATTCGTACTGTTCGCCGATCAGGCTGAGCAATTGCTGGAGGCTGACGAACTGCTGGAGGAATGCGTTGGAATCGGTGGCCAGATGGCCCATGCGCATCAATTCGATAAAGCGCAACTCGTAGCCACGCTCCAGGCAGTAGTCAAGCAGCGGCATCACCTGGTCGAGGTTCTGGCCGCGCAGCGGCACCATGTTGACCTTGATCTTGATTCCGGCGGCGCTCGCCTGGTCCATGCCATCGAGCACGGTGGCCAGGTCGCCACCGCGAGCGATGCTGCGGAAGGCGTCGGCGTCCAGGGTGTCGAGGGACACGTTGATCCGGCGAATCCCGGCGTCCACCAGCAGCGGCAGTTTGCGCGCCAGCAGTTGGCCGTTGGTGGTCAGGCTGATATCACTGAGCCCCATCTGCCCCACCGCGCCCATGAAGGCTTCCAGCTTGGGGCTGACCAACGGTTCACCGCCGGTAATCCGCAGGCGCTCGATGCCGGCGGCCTCGATCAGGTACTCGACACCCCGCGCCATCGCCTCGGCCGACAGTTCGTCCTGCGCAGCCACCAGCCGCTTGCCGTTGGGCACGCAGTAGGTACAGGCGTAATTGCAGGCTGAGGTCAGGCTGATCCGCAAATTGCGGAATCGCCTGCCTTGACGATCAACGATCATGGATCACTCCGGCAGAGGATAATTCGGGCGCACTAAAACCTGACTGAAAAATCAAGTTTTAGCAAGATCCTTGCCTGAGTATATTCCTGGGTTACTGCGCTGGGCAGGAAATCATATCGCCATCACGCTGGCGAATGATTCAAGTGGCCGGCGTTTCGGCGTTCGGCAAATCAGTGCTGTGCTTGCGCTTGTTGCCCATGCGCACGCCGATGTCCATCAGGAACTGGAAGAAACCTTCCTGATCTTCCAGCACATTGCTCCAGAACGGCGAGTGGTACAACGCCACGGCGCCGTGCACCAACGCCCAGGCGGCGCAGTAGTGGAAATACGGTGGCACGTCTTCGAGCTTGCCTTCGCTGATACGGCCCTTGATCAGCAGGGTCAGGCGTTCGAAGTTCGAGGCACGGATCTTGTGCAGCTCCTCGACCATTTCCGGCACCTGATGGCCCTTCACCACTTTTTCTTCCAGGCGATCAAACAAGCGATAGCGCTGCGGGTCACGCATGCGGAACTCGAAGTAGGCGCGGGACAGCGCTTCCTTGTCCTTGTCGACATCGGCCGAGTGCAGCAGCTCGTTCAGGTCGCGCTCGTAGTCGAGCATCAGGCGCAGGTAGATCTCGGCCTTGGACTTGAAGTGCTTGTAGATGGTGCCTTTGCCGATACCCACGGCATCCGCAATCATCTCGACGGTGACGCTGTCTTCACCCTGGTCGAGGAACAGCTTGAGTGCGGTGTCGAGAATTTCCTGCTCGCGGCGGCGAAACTCACGGACCTTGCGGGGTTCTTTGTGCATAAGAAAAAGGTCTGCAGAGATGGATATTGGAAGGGCGTTCGCTCCCCAAGCCGTGCTTGTCGGAACGTTTTACCCGGTGCGCGGGATTATCCCGACTGAACGGTCGTTGGGCAACGCCTATATGAACAACCTTTGCACTTAACTTACAACACGCCAACGAATGTGCCGATTCGAGTCAGAAATAAAACAGGTGATTGGCGCGTGTGCATCGCATCCAATGAGAACTCAACCGAAGCGGGCGTATTCCAAATCTGTTTAAAAAACGATCAGATGTGGCTGGACTGAATCGGATACTGATCAATACTTGAAATGTCGGCGTGGCATCTCCCCCAAGTGACGCGTCGACCTGGGTACCGACGGACTGCGTACCCTTGTTTTACTCCTAATGGTCTTAGCCCGGATTCACCCCCCAGAACCCGGGTTTTTTTTGCCTGCGATTCAGTGGCCGACGTGGGTCAGCGGGAACAGGCGCTTGAAGTTTTCGGTGGTCTGTTCGGCAAAGCGCTCGTAGGACTCGCCCCGCAGCATCGCCAGGTAATCCGCCACATCCCGTACGTATTCCGGCAGGTTGGGTTTGCCGCGATGGGGAATTGGCGCCAGGTACGGCGAATCGGTTTCCACCAGCAGGCGGTCTGCCGGGACCTGGCGCGCGACATCGCGCAGGGCATCGGCGTTGCGGAAGGTCACGATGCCCGACAAGGAAATGTAGAAACCAAGGTCCAGCGCGGCCTTGGCCATGTCCCAGTCTTCAGTGAAGCAATGCAGCACACCAGCCTGGGGCAGCGCGGCTTCGCGCAGCAGGGTCAGGGTGTCGGCACGGGCGCCACGGGTGTGGACGATCACCGGCTTGCCAGTCTGCTGGGCGGCTTGCAGGTGCAGACGGAACGACGCCTGCTGCAACTCGGCGGCTTCCGGTTCGTAGTGGTAATCCAGGCCGGTCTCACCGATGGCCACCACGCGCGGGTGATTGAGTTCACCGAGCAGCCAGTCGAGGGCCGGGGCTTCGCCGGGCTTGAGGTCCAGCGGGTGAATGCCCACCGAGCAGTCGACATCGGCATAACGATCGGCCAGGGCTTTGACGTCGGCGGCGTTTTCCGCGCTGACGCCGATGCACAGGAAGTGCCCTACCCCGCGCTGGCGCGCAGCTTCAAGGGCGGCGTCGAGGGAGCCGCCGTGCTGGGCCAGGTCGAGGCGATCAAGGTGGCAATGGGAATCTACGAGCATAGGGATCTACAACTTGAGTCACGGAAAGTGTCTGGCCAACGATACACCCGTCGGCCACTGAAATTAACGGCGGCCGAGCAAACCGACCCACTGCACCAGCAAGGCCTCAAGCAACAGCACGCGATTGAGGTTGGCCTTGCCGAGGACCTTCTGGCGTTGGGCGAGGATCCAGTCCTGGATGTTCAGCACCTTGTCCTGGGCGCTCTTCTGCGCCAGGTATTGCACGACTTTGCGCATGTCCGGCAGCCCAAGGCCGTTTTCGTCCTGGGTCAGCTTGTAGCGCAGGATCAGGCTCGACCAGTCGCAAAACCAGTCGAACAGCAGCAGCAAGGGAATGTCTTTCCAGGCGCTTTCGGCCAGTTGCGTGGCCGACACTTCCTGCTTGAGCAGTTTCTTCACCCCGTCCACCACCAGCGCACGCTGTTCACGCACGCCCTGGGCCTGGAGCTTGACCGCCGCCAGGGGCGAACCGGCCGCCAGGGTCAGCAACTCGACGCGCTCCGCCTCGCCACAGTCCGGCAACGCCTGGGCCAGCCACTGCAGGCTCATGGCTTCGCTCGGCAACGGGCAGGCCTGCTGCACGCAGCGGCTGCGAATGGTCGGCAGCAGGCGGCTGGACTGGTGGCTGACCAGCAGCAGCACGGTATCGCCGGACGGTTCTTCCAGGCTCTTGAGCAAGGCGTTGGCGGCGTTGATGTTCATCGACTCCACCGGTTCGATCAGCACCACCTTGCGCCCGCCCATCTGCGCGGTCTGCACCACGAAGCTGACCAGATCACGCACCTGGTCGACCTTGATCGCCTTGTCGGCCTCTTCCGGTTCCAGCAGATAGTTGTCCGGGTGGCTGCCGGCCTTGAGCAGCATGCAGGATTTACATTCGCCGCAGGCTTCCAGGCCGTTGGGCCGCTGGCACAACAAGCTGGCCATCAGCCGCTCGGCCAGGGCGCGCTTGCCGATGCCCACCGGGCCGTGGAGCAGGTAGGCGTGGGCGTGCTGGGCACGGCCCGCCAGTTGCTGCCAGAGGCTGTCCTGCCACGGGTAGGCTTCAGCCACGGACACGCTCCACAAGCTTCGGCAACAGGGCGTCAATGCACTGCTGAACCTGAGTCAACGGTTGTGCGGCGTCCAACAGGTAGTAACGGGCGGGGTCGGCTTCGGCGCGCTTGAGAAACGCGCCGCGCACAGCTTCAAAAAAGACTCGGGTTTCCAGTTCGAAACGATCGAGGCGACCCCGGGCGGAGGCACGGGCCATGCCGACTTCCACCGGGAGATCGAACACCAGGGTCAGGTCGGGCCGCAAATCGCCCTGGACGAAGGTTTCCAAGGCCGCAATGCGCTCCAGGGACAAGCCACGGCCGCCGCCCTGATAGGCATAGGTGGAATCGGTAAACCGGTCACAAATCACCACGGCGCCCCGGGCCAGTGCCGGGCGAATGACTTCGGCCAGGTGCTGGGCGCGGGCGGCGAACACCAGCAACAGCTCGGTGTCGGGGTTCATCTGTTCGTCGCCCGGGGTCAGCAGCACTTCACGGATACGCTCGGCCAGTGGCGTGCCGCCAGGCTCACGGGTCAGCAGCACCTCGATACCTTCGGCGCGCAGGCGCTCGGCCAGGTATTCACGGTTGGTGCTCTTGCCGGCGCCTTCCGGGCCTTCCAGGGTAATAAACAAGCCAGTCACAGGCAGTCCTTAGTCAGAGTCATTGCGGGCTTTGCGGTGCGGCGTCATCGGGTGCCGGAGCCGGCTCGGCGGGCGTATCCAGCGGCGCGTCCGCAGGCTTTGCCGCCGGCGCCGGGCTGGAACGGTAATCGGCGCGACGCTTCATCTGGAACTCACGCACTGCTGCGTTATGCGCATCCAGGTTATCCGAGAAAATATGGCTGCCATCGCCTCGGGCAACGAAATACAGGCTGCTGCCCGCCACCGGGTTCAGCGCAGCATGAATCGCCTCCCGCCCGACCATGGCGATCGGCGTCGGCGGCAGGCCGGCGATCACGTAGGTGTTGTAGGGCGTGGCTTCCTTGAGGTGCGCACGGGTCAGCTTGCCGGTGTAGCGCTCGCCGAGGCCGTAGATCACCGTCGGGTCGGTTTGCAGCAGCATGCCGATCTGCATGCGCCGCACGAATACCCCGGCGATCTGGCCGCGCTCTTCCGGCACGCCGGTTTCTTTCTCCACCAGCGAGGCCATGATCAGCGCTTGATAGGGGTCGGTGTACGGCGCATCGGCCGCGCGCTTGCTCCACTCCTGGGCGAGGACATCGTCCAGACGGTTGTAGGATTTTTTCAGTAGTTCAACGTCGCTCATGCCACGCACGAAGCGGTAGGTGTCCGGGAAGAAGCGCCCTTCAGGAAATACGCCCGGGTGACCGAGTTTTTCCATCACCTCGCTGTCACTCAGGCCGGACAGGGTCTGCTCGATCTTTTCATGCTTGGCCAGGGCCGCGCGCACTTGGCGGAAGTTCCAGCCTTCCACCAGCGTAATGCTGTACTGCACCACTTCGCCACGCTGCCACAGGCCGATCAGGCCCTCGGCGGTGAGGCCCGGGGTCATGCGGTATTCGCCGCTGTGCAGCGGCTGGCCGTCGAGGTTGAAGCGCCAGTAGAGACGCAACCAGAACGCATCCTTGAGCACGCCGTCGTTTTCCAGGCGATTGAAGGTGCCGGTGGGCGTCGCGCCGGCCGGTACGTCCAGCAATTGCTCCTGGGTCAGATTCAAGGGCTGTTCAAGGGCCGAGTTCAGCTTCCAGGCCGAAGCGCCCAGCAGCAAACCCGCCAGGACCAGACCGATCTCCAGCAACAATACAAATTTACGTCTCAAATCAAATATCCAATAGTGCGCGAACAATGCCCTGCAGTTTACGGGTGAGCGGCCCAACCGACCAGCTCATCGCAGCACATCCGCGCACCGGCCAAATGCCATATACGCTGTTGCACACCAAGACTTCATCGGCCTGTTGCAGCTGCTCAAGGCTGATATCGGCCACGCTCGTCGGGATGCCCAACGCCTGCGCCTGGGCCAACAGCTCGGCCCGCATGACGCCGGCGACGCCACAGCGATTCAGATCAGCGGTCAGCAACACGCCGTTACGCACCAGAAACAGGTTGCTGAAGACGCCTTCGATGACTCGACCGGACATATCCAGCATCAAACCTTCGGCGTGTTCGGCATCCTGCCATTCGGCGCGGGCGAACACCTGTTCCAGGCGATTGAGGTGCTTGAGGCCGGCGAGCAACGGTTGCTCGGACAAACGCGTGGTACACGCAAACAGGCGAATGCCTGACGCTGCATGTTCCGGGGGATAAGTGGCAGGTGGACTGCCTTGCAGAATGCGCCGCGCCGGAGCGCCAGCACTGATGCCATAACCGCGCTGGCTATCGCCACGGGTCAGGATCAACTTGAGTACACCGTCACCGAGGGCAGCGGCGTAGGCCAGCAATTCGCTGCGGATCAGGGGTTGATCCGCAACAATCGCCAGCCGCCTGCAACCTTCTTCAAGGCGCTGCAGGTGGCGGTCAAGCAGCACGGGCTGCCCGGCCTTGACGGCAATGGTCTCGAACAGCCCATCACCGTATGCCAGGCCACGGTCTTTCAGGGGCACTGCGCCCGCCGGCTGACCGTCGACCCAGCTCTCCATCACTCGGCGAACCGGCGGAACACCAGGGAACCGTTGGTACCACCAAAACCGAACGAGTTGGACAGCACCACGTCGATCGGCATCTTCTGCGGCTCGTGAGGCACGAAGTTCAGGTCGCAGCCCTCATCCGGTTCATCGAGGTTGATGGTCGGCGGAGCGACCTGATCCTTGATGGCCAGCACGCTGAAGATTGCCTCGACCGCGCCCGCCGCACCCAACAGGTGCCCGGTCATGGACTTGGTGGAACTGACCGCCAGCTTGTAGGCATGCTCGCCGAACACCGACTTGATGGCCTCGGCTTCCGCCAGGTCGCCGGTCGGGGTCGAAGTGCCATGGGCATTGATGTACTGCACCTGGTCAACGTTGACCTTGGCATCACGCAACGCATTGGTGATGCAGCGTGCAGCGCCCGCGCCGTCCGACGGAGGCGAGGTCATGTGGTACGCATCACCGCTCATGCCGAAACCAATCAGCTCGGCGTAGATGGTGGCGCCACGGGCCTTCGCGTGCTCCAGCTCTTCGAGTACCAGCGCACCGGCACCGTCGGCCAGAACAAAACCGTCGCGGCCCTTGTCCCACGGACGGCTGGCACGGGTCGGCTCGTCATTGCGGGTCGACAACGCACGGGACGCGCCGAAGCCGCCCATGCCCAAACCGCAGGCGGCCATCTCGGCACCGCCGGCGATCATCACGTCGGCCTCGTCATAGGCGATATTGCGCGCCGCCATGCCGATGCAGTGAGTGCCCGTGGTGCACGCCGTGGAAATGGCGTAGTTAGGCCCCTGGGCACCCAAGTGGATGGACAGGAAACCGGAAATCATGTTGATGATCGAGCCAGGCACGAAGAACGGTGAAATTCTGCGAGGGCCGGACTCATGCAGGGTGCGGCTGGTTTCTTCGATATTGGTCAGACCGCCAATACCCGAACCCATGGCCACGCCGATGCGCTCACGGTTGGCGTCGGTGACTTCCAGGCCGGCATTACGCACCGCCTGAAAACCGGCTGCCAGGCCGTATTGAATGAACAGGTCGAGTTTGCGGGACTCTTTGACCGAGAGATATTCCTCGACATTGAAGTCCTTTACCGAGCCGCCAAAACGGGTGGAATAGGCAGAAAGGTCCGTGTGTTCGATCAGACCAATACCACTGCGGCCAGCCAGAATGCCCTGCCAACTGCTCGGCACATCCGTACCCAGTGGCGACAACATACCCATACCGGTGACTACGACGCGTCTACGCGACACAGCACTCTCCTTTTTCTAATGACGACACTTTGCATCAGGCTTAAAGGAAAAAACCGCACGCCATAGGGCAGTGCGGTTTTTCCATCACAGCAAGCGACGATTACAAACTATTACGCCTGGTGGCTAGTAACGTAGTCGATAGCAGCTTGAACGGTAGTGATTTTTTCAGCTTCTTCGTCCGGGATTTCGGTCTCGAATTCCTCTTCCAGAGCCATCACCAGCTCAACGGTGTCAAGGGAGTCGGCACCCAGGTCTTCAACGAAGGAAGCGCTGTTGGTCACTTCTTCTTCTTTAACGCCCAGTTGCTCGGCAACGATTTTCTTGACGCGCTCTTCGATGGTGCTCATACCTTGTTTTCACTCCTAATGGACAAATTCAGGCAGCTGGCCAGTGGGTAAGTGTATAGAAAGACTTTTCAGCTTTTCAACTGAAAGCTTCACCCTCGTACCCTATTGGCCATCTGCCTATAAATAGATTGCAGCTTTATAACGGATTTTAGACAGCTCGTATGACATTTTTTTGAAGCGATCCGTCACAATTTAACTCATGTACATCCCGCCGTTCACCGGGATTGTAGCCCCAGTCACGTATGCCGCACCGTCGGATGCCAGGAAAGCGACCACATTCGCGATCTCTTGGGCCTGGCCCAGACGGCCCAGCGGAATCTGCGTCAGCAACGCTTCACGCTGCGCTTCAGGCAATTCGCGGGTCATATCGGTGTCGATGAACCCTGGGGCCACCGAGTTGACCGTAATCGACCGCGAGCCTACTTCACGCGCCAATGCACGACTGAAACCTTCCAGACCGGCCTTGGCGGCTGCGTAGTTTACTTGGCCTGCGTTGCCCATGGCACCCACAACAGAGCCAATATTGATAATTCGACCCCAACGAGCCTTGGTCATGCCGCGCAAAACACCCTTGGACAGGCGAAACAGACTGTTCAGGTTGGTATCAACGACGTCATGCCACTCGTCGTCTTTCATACGCATCATCAGGTTATCGCGAGTAATACCGGCATTGTTCACCAGAATAGCCGGTGCACCGAATTGCGCCGTGATTTCAGCCAATACGGCCGCCACGGACTCATCGCTGGTCACGTTAAGCTCAAGACCGGTGCCATGGACGCCGTTTTCCTTCAGCGTCGCGGCAATACGTTCAGCGCCGGCGGCGGAGGTTGCGGTACCGATGACCACAGCGCCCAGACGGCCCAGCTCCAGGGCGATCGCCTGGCCAATGCCACGGCTTGCGCCGGTGACCAGTGCAACTTTACCTTGCAGACTCATGCAGGCTTCTCCTAGGTTCGGAAATTAACGTCAGGCCAGGGCTGCGCGAGCGGCAGCGAAGGCATCCGGGGTATTGAGGTTGGAAGTCGACACGCCTTCGGCGCAACGCTTGTTCAGGCCGGCGAGGACTTTGCCCGGGCCGCACTCTACCAATTGGGTGGCGCCGTTGGCGGCCAGGGTCTGCACCGACTCAACCCAGCGAACCGGCTTGTACAGCTGTTCCAGCAGATCGCGCTTGAGGGTTTCCAGGTCAGAGGCCACGGCGGCACTGACGTTCTGCACCAACGGAATCTGCGGCGCCTGCCAGTTGATCGCAGCGATCGACTCGGCGAAACGCTCGGCAGCCGGGCGCATCAGTTCGCAATGGGACGGCACGCTGACCGGCAACGGCAACGCACGCTTGGCGCCACGGGCCTTGCAGCCTTCGATGGCGCGCTCTACCGCCGCCTTGGCGCCGGCGATCACCACCTGGCCAGGGGAGTTGAAGTTCACGGCGCTGACCACTTCGCCCTGGGCCGCTTCGGCGCAGGCGGCAATCACGTCAGCATCTTCCAGGCCGAGAATGGCAGCCATGCCGCCCTGCCCGGCAGGAACCGCTTCCTGCATCAACTGGCCACGACGCTCCACCAGCTTGACTGCTTCACCGAGGGTCAGGCTGCCAGCGGCCACCAGGGCGCTGTATTCGCCCAGGCTATGACCGGCAACGTAGGCCGGACGTGCACCACCTTCAGCCAACCACAGGCGCCACAGGGCGATGGAGGCGGTGAGGATGGCGGGTTGGGTCTTGTCGGTTTGATTGAGCAGCTCTTCCGGCCCTTGCTGGGTCAGTGCCCACAGGTCGTAACCCAAGGCATCGGAGGCTTCCTTGAAAGTGTCCAGGACCAACTGATGTTCCGCGCCCAGCTCGGCCAACATGCCGAGGGACTGCGAACCCTGCCCTGGAAAGACGAATGCGAGGGATGTAGACATGTAACAAGCCCCTAATGATCTGGTCGTCGGAAATTGGCGCCCCACACGTGGGAGCGCAAGAAACTGACAGATTGGATGGTCAATTGAACTGGCCGGTCACATTTAAGCATTTCCGGCCCGATTCGCCTAAGGCAACAGATCCTCAAGGCGGCCGTGCAAGCGTTGCGGCAAGTTTTCCTGGATCTCGATCAAGGCGCGCTGGATGGCACTTTGAAAACCCTGCACCCCCGCCGAACCATGACTTTTCACCACGATGCCCTGCAACCCGAGGAAACTCGCACCATTGTGCCGCGCCGGAGCCAGGTCAGCCTGCAAGCGCCGCATCAAGGGCAGCGCCAGGGCGCCCACCAGGCGTGACGCCAGGTTGCGCTTGAACAAGGCCTCGATGCGCGCAGCAATCATCGTCGCCAGGCCCTCGCTGGACTTGAGCAGGATATTGCCGACAAAACCGTCGCATACCACCACGTCGGCTTCGCCGCGGTACAGACCGTCACCCTCGACAAAGCCGATGTAGTTCAGGCCTCGCGCGCTTTGCAACAGCGTCGCCGCCAGCTTGACCTGCTGGTTGCCCTTGATGTCTTCGGTGCCGATATTCAGCAGCGCCACCCGAGGCCGGGCCACGCCCAGCGCTTCGGCCGCCACCGAGCCCATCAGGGCAAAGTGCAGCAGATGCTCGGCACTGCAATCGACGTTCGCCCCCAGGTCCAGCAACTGGCAATAGCCCTGCTGGGTCGGAATAGCCGCAACCATCGCCGGCCGGTCAATGCCCGGCAGGGTTTTCAGCACATGCCGGGACAACGCCATCAACGCCCCGGTATTGCCGGCACTGACACAGGCCTGGGCCTTGCCGTCGCGTACCAGCTCAAGCGCCACCCGCATCGAAGAATCAGGCTTGCCGCGCAAGGCCTGCGCAGGCTTTTCATCCATGGTGATGGTTTCGCTGGCCGGTGTAATAGTCAGGCGCGCGCGATCCACCGCCGGATGGCTGGCAATCAGTTCTTCAAGTAAGGAGGGTTGACCGACGAGGGTCAGGTGCAGCGAGGGCGTGGCAGACAGGCAAGCAATGCAGGCCTGAACAATGCTGCGGGGACCGAAGTCCCCGCCCATTGCGTCAATCGCGATGACTTGAGCAGACAAGTGATTACTCGTCAGCGCCCTTGTCGATCACTTTACGGCCACGGTATACGCCTTCTGGCGATACGTGGTGACGCAGGTGAACTTCACCGGTGGTTTTTTCTACAGACAGAGTGCTTGCCGTCAGGGCGTCGTGCGAACGACGCATGTCACGGGCAGAGCGGGATTTTTTGTTCTGCTGAACAGCCATAATTGATTAACTCCTAAACGTTTGGGTCACGCTTTAACTGCGCCAATACACTGAACGGGTTGGACCGCGTTACCTCGTCCTCGCTCGGTTCGGGCTCATCGAGACCCGCCGGCTGCTGGCATTCTTCCGGATGATGAGCAGGCACAATGGGCAAGGCGAGCAAAAGCTCCTCCTCGATCAGTGACTGCAGATCCAAAGGATCTTCGCCCAGTTCCAGCACGTCATAACCTTTCGGCAACGACTGGGTATTCGCACCCTCTTTCACCACAGCATAACTGCATTCGCTGTGGATCGGCAGGGTGACCAGCTCAAGACAACGCTGGCAAACCATTTTGACTTCGGTGTCGATAAAGCTGTGGATTACCACAGACTTACGTTCATCTCGTTCAAAAACGAATTTAGCCTGCACCGTACCGACAGTGTCGGAAAGCGGGTCGCAGAGTCTCTCCAAATCGGCCAGGAGCAGCTCACCTTGAAGGGTGGTGCCACGATCAGCCAATTTGCGCGGGTCAACGTGAGGTGGAATCGGGTCATTCAACATAGGCGCAGCATTATAGGGATGCACCCGGCCATGTCAAAGGAAATTCAGCCCTGTCCGTCACCGGGCCTCCCCGCTAGAATCCGCGACTGCCTTGAGGAGACGCCCATGCTGCCTTTATTACTCGCTTCCAGCTCGGTTTATCGCCGGGAATTGTTGAACCGCCTGCACCTGCCGTTCATCTGCAGCTCGCCGGATATCGACGAAAGCCACCGCCGGGACGAGTCCGCCGTGGAGCTGGTCAAGCGCCTGGCCGAGGAAAAGGCCCGCGCCCTGGCTGACAGCCATCCGGGCCACCTGATCATCGGCTCGGACCAGGTCGCCGCGCTCGACGGCCAGATCATCGGCAAGCCCCACACCTTCGAGAAAGCCCGTGAGCAACTGCTGGCGGCCAGCGGCAAGCGAGTCAGCTTCCTCACCGGCCTGGCTGTACTGAACAGCGCCACCGGCCATTGCCAGGTCGACTGCATCCCCTTCACCGTACACATGCGCACGCTGGACGCCGCACGCATCGAACGCTACCTGCGCATCGAGCAGCCCTACGACTGCGCTGGCAGCTTCAAGGCCGAAGGCCTGGGGGTGAGCCTGTTTCAAAGCACCGAAGGGCCAGACGCCACCAGCCTGGTCGGACTGCCGCTGATCCGACTGGTGGACATGCTACTGGCCGAAGGCGTACAGATTCCCTGAGAACACCACAAACAAATGTGGGAGCTGGCTTGCCTGCGATGCAGACACCTCGGTACATCAGTTGCACCGAGGTGATGCTATCGCAGGCAAGCCAGCTCCCACATTTTGAGCCATGTCGCGCTCAAGCTCTCAGCGCAGGGTCGGACCCTGGAAGCCCATGTATAGCGCCAGCTTCTCAGCCACGCTGGCACCCAGCTTCTTGGAGAACCGGTCAAACGGCGATTCCTGAACAGTGAAGTCCACCAGTTCTTTCTCGCCAATCACGTCCCGCGCCACCGAACTGGCACTGCCCAGGCCATCGATCAAGCCCAATGGCAGCGCTTGCTCGCCAGACCAGACCAGACCGGAGAACAGCTCCGGATGCTCCTTATCCTTGAGCCGGTCACCGCGCCCCTGCTTCACACTGGCAATGAACTGCCGATGAGTGGTATCCAGCACACCCTGCCAGAACTGGGTTTCATCCGCCTTTTGCGGCTGGAACGGGTCCAGGAACGACTTGTGCTCACCTGACGTGTAGGTACGACGCTCAACCCCGAGCTTCTCCATGGTGCCGACAAAGCCATAACCGGCCGCCGTCACACCAATCGAACCCACCAGACTGGCCTTGTCGGCGTAGATCTGGTCGGCGGCACTGGCGATGTAATAGGCACCCGAGGCACCCAGGTCGGAAATCACTGCATACAGCTTGATGTCCGGGTGCAAGGCGCGCAGGCGACGAATCTCGTCATACACATAACCCGACTGCACCGGACTGCCGCCCGGGCTGTTGATGCGCAGGATCACAGCCTTGACCTTGGAGTCCTCGAAGGCCGCCCGCAGACTGCTGACGATGTTGTCTGCACTGGCAGACTCCTTGTCGGCAATCACTCCGCGCACTTCGATCAACGCCGTGTAATGACCGCTTCGGGTGGCGCTCTTCTCCATGTCCATCAGCGGACTGAACAGCACCAGCATGCCTAACAGATAAATAAAGGTCAGAAGCTTGAAAAAGATCCCCCAACGCCGGGAGCGGCGCTGCTCCTGAACACTGGCCAGCAAGGTCTTCTCCAGCAACTTCCAGCTTCTGTCATCGCCATTGTTATCGGCATTGGCCTTCTCAGGCGCTTTCCACTCATCGGTCATGCCATCTACCCCAGCAAAGACTTAATGGGCCCGGCTGAGCCAGGCCTGCAATTCAGAAAAACGGTCAATTGTCAGGCGCGGCTCGTAGGCCTGCAACGCCTGGGCAGATTGGGCGCCGTAGCTGACCGCCACGGAGTCCATGCCAGCATTACGCGCCATCATCAGGTCGAACGACGCATCACCCACCATCAACGCCTGCCGAGGCGACACGCCACATTGAGCGAGGATCTGCTCGAGCATCAGAGGGTGGGGCTTGCTGGCGGTTTCGTCCGCCGCACGGGTGGCGTCGAAATAATCTTCCCAGCCATGAGCCTTGAGCACCCGGTCCAGGCCGCGACGGGCCTTGCCGGTCGCGACCGCAAGGTGATAACCGTCGGCGCGAAATGCTTCCATGGCCTGTGCCACGCCTTCAAATAGCGGCGAAGGCTGGGCGTCGAGCGCCATGTAGTGATCGGCGTAGTGCTGACGAAACGCTATCAGATCGTCATCACCAATCTCCGGGTAAAGGGTGCGGATCGCTTCCGGCAGGCCCAGGCCAATAATGCCCTTGACCGCCAGGTCGTCGCACAGCACATAACCGGAACGGGTCGACGCAGCGTGCATCGACTCGACAATCCGACCAATGGAATTACACAACGTGCCATCCCAGTCAAAGATCAACAGCTTGTAGTCAGGGTGCGACACTCAGGCGCTCCACGGTCTTGGCCCACATTTCATCGACAGGCGCTTGCAGCTTCAATTCGCCACCATCGGGCAGCGGCACGGTCAGCATGTAGGCGTGCAGGAACAGGCGTTTGCCACCCAGGTCGCGGATTTCCTTGGAGAAATCTTCATCGCCGTATTTGGTATCGCCGGCAATGCAGTGCCCCGCATGCAGGGTGTGCACACGAATCTGGTGGGTACGGCCAGTGACCGGCTTGGCCTCGACCATGGTGGCAAAGTCACCAAAGCGGCGCAGCACCTTGAACAGGGTCAGCGCCTCCTTGCCCTCCTCGTCCACCTCGACCATGCGCTCGCCGGAACGCAGGTTGCTCTTCTGCAACGGCGCGCGCACGCTCTTGATCGAGGTGGCCCAGTTGCCACGCACCAGCGCCATGTAGCGCTTGTCCACGCCATCACCGCGCAGGGCGGCATGCAGGTGGCGCAACATGCTGCGTTTCTTGGCGATCATCAACAGGCCGGAGGTGTCACGGTCCAGACGGTGGACCAGCTCCAGCTCCTTGGCATCCGGGCGCAACTGACGAAAGGCTTCGATCACCCCGTAGTTGAGGCCGCTGCCACCGTGAACCGCGATGCCACACGGTTTATTGATCACGATCAGTGCCTTGTCTTCGAAGACAATCGACGCTTCAAGGCGCTGCAACAGGCCCTGGGCCAGTGGGACCGGTTCGTCACGCTCAGGCACCCGCACCGGCGGCACGCGGACGATGTCGCCCGCCTGCAGCTTGTACTCGGGCTTGATCCGGCCCTTGTTCACGCGCACTTCGCCTTTACGCAAAATGCGGTAAATCAAGGTCTTGGGCACGCCTTTGAGCCTGGCAAGAAGAAAGTTGTCGATGCGTTGGCCGGCATATTCCGGCGAGACCTCGAGCAGCTGGACGCTGGGGGTCTGGGGGGCGGTAGTCGTCATGGCGGCGATGATAACAATTTTTTATGGAATTGAAGCACTTAATCATTGCTGCTATAGTCGCGAACGCCGCCAAAAGCGGCCTGGACAGAGGACTAGCGGCAAACTGCCGGCCCTGACCATCGCAATTCATCAGGACGCGAGGCCGTCCTACGGGGCTTTCGCCACCCTGGAAGGCTCGAGATTGTAACAAGCGCAGGTGACATGAGGCCTGAAGCGAGTGCAAAAAGCAGAGTGATTACTCGCCTTTTGCGCCGATATTTACGGCCAGTTCACAAAGTGCAGTCAGTCTGGAGCCAGACCACGGCGAATGCTTCGGAAACAACGCCTGTTACGAGCTGAGTGAGAGCACAATCGCCCACACCCGGTCTTGTTTAGCCATGAGCGTGGACTCCCCATTGGAGAACACGGTAAATGCCAACCCGCTGCGGATTCTGCGCGCGGCAGCACCCGAATTATCAGGGATACGTGTAGGGTGGAGATGCACAACCGTCGGACTGTGTAGCACTAGGCTTATATTTAGACGCTTCATCTCGTCCACAGTCGCCGGTTGATTCCTCCTCCTGACTGAGTGCTTAAGTCACCACAGCAAGCAGGAAG
Organism: Pseudomonas sp. F9001; assembly: GCF_013385435.1. Lineage (NCBI taxonomy): Bacteria > Pseudomonadati > Pseudomonadota > Gammaproteobacteria > Pseudomonadales > Pseudomonadaceae > Pseudomonas > Pseudomonas sp. F9001. Next base: position 80,440 of record NZ_JACAPX010000006.1, on the reverse strand, counting down.
CGTACGTCGCGATACCGCCCATTTTGGCGGGTATTGCTGGACACTGGAGTGGCCAACCACTCTTGACGCACCTGACACCGACCGTGAGAAGTCGTGTGTGCCGAACGCCGTTTCCGGCAGCCCGGAAACCGACGGTACAACATGAAAAGAATGCTGATTAACGCAACTCAACCCGAAGAGTTGCGTGTTGCACTGGTAGACGGCCAACGCCTCTACGACCTGGACATCGAGTCCGGTGCACGCGAGCAAAAGAAGGCCAACATCTATAAAGGCCGGATTACTCGCATCGAACCAAGCCTTGAGGCTGCCTTTGTCGATTTCGGCTCCGAGCGCCATGGCTTCCTGCCCCTCAAAGAAATCTCCCGCGAATACTTCAAGAAATCCCCTGAAGGCCGCGTAAACATCAAGGACGTCCTGAGCGAAGGCCAGGAAGTCATCGTTCAGGTAGAAAAAGAAGAACGTGGCAACAAGGGCGCCGCCCTGACCACCTTCATCAGCCTGGCTGGCCGCTATCTGGTCCTGATGCCGAACAACCCGCGTGCCGGCGGTATCTCCCGTCGCATCGAAGGCGAAGAGCGCAACGAACTGCGTGAAGCGCTGAACGGCTTGATCGCTCCGGCCGACATGGGCCTGATCGTGCGCACTGCCGGCCTGGGCCGCAGCAGCGAAGAAATGCAGTGGGACCTCGACTACCTGCTGCAGCTGTGGACCGCTATCAAGGAAGCGTCCCTGGATCGTTCCGCGCCATTCCTGATCTACCAGGAAAGCAACGTGATCATCCGCGCCATCCGCGATTACCTGCGCCAGGACATCGGCGAAGTGCTGATCGACAGCGTCGAAGCCCAGGACGAAGCCCTGACCTTCATCCGCCAGGTGATGCCGCAGTACGCCAGCAAGATCAAGCTGTACGAAGACAGCGTTCCGCTGTTCAACCGTTTCCAGATCGAAAGCCAGATCGAAACCGCTTTCCAGCGCGTCGTCGAACTGCCTTCCGGCGGCTCCATCGTGATCGACCCGACCGAAGCCCTGGTGTCCATCGACATCAACTCGGCGCGTGCCACCAAGGGTAGCGACATCGAAGAAACCGCCCTGCAGACCAACCTGGAAGCGGCTGAAGAAATCGCCCGCCAGCTGCGCCTGCGTGACATCGGCGGCCTGATCGTGATCGACTTCATCGACATGACCCCAGCCAAGAACCAGCGCGCCGTGGAAGAGAAAGTCCGCGAATGCCTGGAAGCTGACCGTGCCCGTGTACAGGTCGGCCGCATCTCGCGCTTCGGCCTGCTGGAAATGTCCCGTCAGCGCCTGCGTCCATCCCTGGGTGAAAGCAGCGGCATCGTCTGCCCGCGTTGCAACGGCACCGGCATCATCCGTGACGTTGAATCGCTGTCGCTGGCGATCCTGCGCCTGATCGAAGAAGAAGCCCTGAAAGACCGCACTGCCGAAGTGCGCGCCCAGGTGCCGATCCCGGTCGCTGCGTTCCTGCTCAACGAAAAACGCAACTCGATCACCAAGATCGAACTGCGCACCCGTGCCCGCATCGTCATCCTGCCGAACGATCACCTCGAGACGCCCCACTTCGAAGTGCAGCGCCTGCGTGATGACAGCCCGGAAGCCCACGTCAACCAGTCCAGCTACGAAATCGCTGCTGCCGCTGCCGAAGTGGAAGAAGTCCAGCCAGCCGCTGCGACCCGCACCCTGGTTCGCCAGGAAGCCGCCGTCAAGACCGCGCCAGCCCGTGCCAACGCACCGGTTCCGGTCGAAGCTGCCGCGCCGGTTGCCGCACCAGCTGCCCTGCCTGAGCCAAGCCTGTTCAAGGGCCTGGTGAAGTCGCTGGTCAGCCTGTTCGCCACCAAGGAAGAGCCGGTGGCTCCAGTTGTGGTCGAGAAGCCTGTGACTGAACGCCCTGCACGCAATGAAGAGCGTCGCAACGGTCGCCAGCAGAGCCGCAATCGCAACGGTCGCCGTGACGAAGAGCGCAAGCCTCGTGAAGAACGTGCACCCCGCGAAGAACGCGCCCCACGTGAAGAGCGCCAACCGCGCGAAGCCCGTGAAGAAACACCAACCGTAGCCCGTGAAGAGCGTGCACCACGCGAAGAACGTGCACCGCGTGCTCCACGCGCTCCACGTGAAGACCGCAAGCCACGTGGCGAGCGTGAAGAACGCGTGCGTGAACTGCGCGAGCCGTTGGATGCCGCTCCAGCCGTAGCCGCTGCTGCTGCCACCGCTGCCACTGCTGAAGAGCGTCCAGCTCGTCAGCCGCGTGAAGAACGTGCGCCACGCCCTCCTCGTGAAGAGCGTCAACCACGTGCCGAGCAAGCGGCTCCCGCCGGTGAAGAAGAAGAGCTGCTGTCCAACGAAGACCAGCAACAGGAAGACGGCCAGGACAACGCCGAAGGCGATCGTCCACGCCGCCGCTCCCGTGGCCAGCGTCGTCGCAGCAACCGTCGTGAGCGTCAACGTGATGCCAACGGCAACGAAATCGAAGGCTCGGAAGAGACCGGCGAAGCCAACGCAGCCGCTACCGGCGAACCGACTGGCGCCGAACTGGCTGCCGGCCTGGCCGTTACCGCTGCTGTTGCCAGCTCGGTCATCAGCGCACCTGCTGAAGCCCAGGCCAACGAGCAAGCTGAAGCAGCCACCGCTGCCATCCAGGAAAACACTGTTGTAGAGACGCCAGCCGTCGAAGCGCCAGTGGTTGAAGCAACGACCCCGGTCGAAGCCCCGGTTGTTCCGGAAGTGGAAGTAGCGCCGGCTCGTCACGTTCGTGAAGTTCGCGAAGTTCGCGAGCCTCAGCCTGAAGTCGACGTGGTTGCCGAGCCTGCCGTGGTTGTTGAACAACCGCCCGTGGTTGAAGCTGCCGTTGAAGCACCGGTAGCCGAGCCAACCCCTGAAGTGCGTGAAGTTCGCGAAGAACAGACCGCCTTCCAGTGGGCTGCCGAACCTGCCCCGGTGGTTGAAGCGGTCGAAGCTCCAGCGCCTGCGCCAGTGGTCGAAGAAGCTCCAGCGCCAGTCGCTGAAGTGGTGGTCGCTGCTGAACCTGTTGCCGTTGTTGCCGAGCCTGCGCCAGTGGTTGAAGCGCCAGTGGTTGCCGAAGTGGCAGCCCCGGTGGTTGAAGCCGCTCCGGCCAGCGCCCTGACCGAAAACGGCCGTGCGCCGAACGACCCGCGTGAAGTGCGTCGTCGTCGCAAGGAAGCTGAAGCGGCCGCCGCTGCTGCCAAGGCCGCTGCCGAAGCTGCTCCTGCCGTCGCTGAAGTTGCCCAAGCAACCCCTGCTCCGGTCACCGAAGCCGTGGTTGAGCACACTGCCCCTGCCATCGACGAGAACGTACGTTCCGTCGAGGAAGTGGTAGAGCACCACCCTAAGGCCCTGGAAGAAGAGCACGAGCCTAAACCCCTCGTCTGATTCCATCGGCCACTAAAAAGCCCCGCCTGAGTGATCAGGCGGGGCTTTTTTATGCCCGTTACATCAGTTAGCGGTAGTCCAACAACCCTGGCACATCGACGTCCCACAACACACCGGGATCATCGACTACGACTTCCTGCACCGAAGCCTTGGCAAATAACGGTTTTGCTCCACGGTCTCCGGTCAGCGCGATCAAGGCCGGACCGAATGAACGGCCAAACCCCACGGGGTGCCCGTACTGACCTGCATGCACCGGGGCGCTGATACCGTCTTCCTCCAGGCCTGCCATCACTTGCTCGATACTTACCGGCAGGATAAACGGCATATCCCCCAACACCACCAGCCAACCAGCCGACGGCCCACTGGCCGCCACCGCTGCGGCGATGCTGTCACCCATGCCCGGCGAGCGCAAAAGCAATACTTCGCAACCGTGCACCTTAGCCAACCGAATCACTTCGGTGCGATCCGGTGACGTCACCAGCCAACGTCTCGTAGCCACAGGCGGCAAATTCACCAATACCTGCTCGATCACCGACCGCGTGATGCCATCCCGGCCCACGCAGGGCGCCAGCAACTTGTCCTGATCGGCACCCGCCTCGGCCCGAAAACGACTGCCCTGCCCCGCCGCCAGGATGATTACGGCGATGCCCGTCAACTGACCGCTGCCTGCAACGGCTTTTTCTGCAGCAGATCGATCCCGTTCTTGATGGCGACGATTTCAGCCATCAACGACAAGGCGATTTCCGCCGGCGTATGGCTGCCGATATGCAGGCCAATCGGCCCATGCAGCCGCGCAATGGCCTCCGCACTCAACCCCAGCGCCGCGAGGTTTTCCCGGCGCTTCTGGCTGTTGACCCGCGATCCCAGGGCGCCTATGTAGAACGCCCGGGAATTGAGGGCCGTCAGCAACGCCATGTCATCCAGGCGCGGGTCATGGGTGAGCGCGACAATGGCGGTGCGTTCATCGGTCTGGATATTCAACACCGCTTCATCCGGCATACCCGGCACAAAGCGCCCGTGCTGCTCCTCCCAGCCATAAACAAACTCCTGGCGCGGGTCGCAGATCAGCACTTCGAAATCCAGCAACCGAGCCATTTCCGCCACATAACGTGACAGCTGGCCCGCGCCGATCAGCAGAAGGCGCCAGCGCGGACCGTAAATCGCGCGCAAACGCTCGCCGTTAAAGCTGACCACATCGGTCTTGCTCGCACCGCTCAACACCACCTCGCCGGTGGCCAGGTCCAACTCACGGGCGACAATCTCGTGGGCCTCACAGCGCGCCAGCAGTTCAGCTACCCAACCCGGATCACTCACCCGCTCTTCGGTGAGACGCAAGGTGCCGCCACACGGCAGACCAAAACGCGCCGCTTCGTCCCGGGTGACACCGTAGGTGACCAGCTGCACCGGCGGCCCGTCGTCAGGCAGCCGACCGTCCTGCAACCGGGCGATCAAGTCGTCCTCGATACAGCCGCCGGACACCGAGCCAATCACCACTCCGTCGCCGCGCAAGGCCAGCATCGCCCCCGGCGGACGCGGGGCGCTGCCCCAGGTCTGGACCACGCTGTACAGCACCACTCGCTGCCCGGCGAGGCGCCATTCCAGCACGCTGCGTAATACATTCAGATCAACACTGTCCATCAGGCTTTCGCCTCCCGCCAACCTTGCAACTGATTTTGATAAACAGCATCTATGGGTTGATCAAAAATATCGGTAGTCAGCTAAGTTAACTCACCGGCAATAAAAAAGCCCTGCAATGCAGGGCTTGGTGCGTCAAAAAACAAGCTTAGTTCAATAGCGATTCGGCTCCATTTCCAGCACCACCTTGAAGCGCTTTTCGATGTCCTGCTGGATACGCAGCGCGAGCCCGGCAATGTCCTGGCCGCTGGCCGCGCCGTAGTTCACCAATACCAGCGCCTGCAATCGATGCACGCCGGCATCGCCATCGCGAAAGCCTTTCCAGCCGGCCTTGTCGATCAGCCAGCCGGCGGCCAGTTTCATCTGCCCGTCGGCCTGGGGGTAAGCCACCAGGTCCGGGTATTGACGCTGCAACTCGGCAGCCAGTGCCTGGGACACCAGAGGGTTCTTGAAGAAACTCCCCGCATTGCCGAGCACCGCCGGGTCGGGCAGTTTCTCGCTACGAATGCTGCAAATCGCGCGGCTGACATCGCTGGGCGTGGCCTGCGCGATGCCTTGCTCGGTCAGGCGCTGTCGCACCGGCCCGTATTCAAGTTTCAGATGCACGGCGCGGCTCAGGGCAAAACGCACCCGCAGGATCAGCCAGCGCCCCACTTCGTGCTTGAACAGGCTGTCGCGGTAGGCAAAGTTGCACTCGGCCAGGCTGAAATCCCGCAGTTCGCCGGTCTGGCGATCAAGGGCGGTCAGGCCGCTGAATACATCCTTGATCTCTACACCGTAGGCGCCGATGTTCTGCATCGGTGCGGCGCCGACCGTGCCGGGAATCAGGCTGAGGTTTTCCAGGCCGGAAAAGCCCTGGGCCAGGGTCCACAGCACAAACGGATGCCACGCTTCGCCCGCTTCGGCCTCAACCACGACCTGCACGCCATCGTCGTGCAACACCCGGATGCCCTGGCTGGCCATGCGCAGCACCAGTGCGTCAATATCCTGGGTCAACAGCAAGTTGCTGCCGCCGCCAATCACCAGCAACGGCAGTTGTTGCTCGGCGGCACAGGCCAGGGCCTCACGCACGTCGGCGTCATTGTGGGCCTCGGCAAACAGCCGGGCACGCACGTCGATACCAAAGCTGTTGAACGGCTTGAGCGAAACCTGTGCCCGTACCTGCAAAGTCATAACCGGCCCTTCAATTCAATCACCAACAGGTCACAGGCGCGCTCGATCAGGTCGAGGACAGTTTCAAAGCCCTGGTCACCTTCGTAGTACGGGTCCGGCACTTCATCCACCACCGAGTCGTAGCGGCGCAGGAACAGGTCCAGGTCCGCCTTGCCCTGAGCCGGCTGCATGGCCTTGAGGTTGCGCAGGTTGCTCTGGTCCATGGCGAGGATCAGGTCGTAGCGGGAAAAGTCGGCACGCGACACCTGTTGTGCACGCTGGGCCGACAGGTCGTAGCCGCGTTGCAGCGCTGCACGCTGGCTGCGCTTGTCCGGTGGGTTGCCGACGTGCCAATCACCGGTACCGGCAGAGGCCACTTCAACCTGATCGGCCAGGCCGGCTTCGCGCAATTTGTGGCGCAGAACGCCTTCTGCCGTGGGCGAACGGCAGATGTTGCCCAGGCAGACGAACAGAACCTGCATCAGGCCCCCAGAAGGCGACGGACGCGCTCGAGGTCTTCAGGGGTGTCGACGCCCGCCGGCGGCGCTTCCAGGGCATCGCCCACATGAATGCGCACGCCGTGCCACAGGGCACGCAGTTGTTCCAGGGATTCGGTATTTTCCAGCCAGCACGGGCCCCAGCTCACGAAGTCGTGCAGGAAACCGGCGCGGTAGGCGTAGATGCCGATGTGGCGACGGTACGGCACGCCAGCCGGCAGCACGTCAGGCTGTTTGGCGAAAGCATCCCGCGCCCACGGCAAGGTGGAGCGGCTGAAGGTCAGCGCCAGGCCATTGATGTCGCTGACCACTTTCACCACGTTGGGGTTGAACAGGGTCTCGATGTCTTCAATCGGCTCGGCCAGGGTCGCCATGCGCGCTTCGCCATGGGCTGCCAGGTTGGCCGCCACCTGATCGATCACGCTGGGCGGAATCAACGGCTCGTCGCCTTGCACGTTGACCACGATGGCGTCCGCCGCCAGGCCCAGCTTGGTGGCCACTTCGGCCAGGCGGTCGGTACCGGAGTTGTGGTCTTCACGGGTCAGCACCGCTTCGGCACCAAAGCCTTTGCAGGCCTCGATGATGCGCGGATCGTCGGTGGCCACCACTACCCTTTCGGCGCTGCTTTTGCAGGCCTGTTCCCACACCAGCTGGATCATCGGCTTGTTGCCGATCAGTTGCAGCGGCTTGCCGGGCAGGCGGGTGGAGGCGTAGCGGGACGGGATGACAACGGTGAAGGCGGTGGTCATTTATCCAGGCGCTCGTCGGTGGTCAGGGTGCGGGCTTCGCTTTCGAGCATTACCGGAATGCCATCACGAATCGGGTACGCCAGGCCGGCGCCCTTGCTGATCAGCTCGGTTTTGTCGGCGCTGAGCTTGAGCGGCCCCTTGCAGATCGGGCAAGCGAGGATATCGAGCAGTTTGGTGTCCATGAGTATGTCCTGGAGAGCAGCGTTTTAAGGCAAAAGGCGAGCGGGCAGCAAGCGCATCAACTGCGTGTCGAACCAGGCGATAAACGCCGGTGACGGTGCCGCGTCCACCGCAAGGTACCACCAGTCGGGCCTGGCAAAGGCGCGGCACTTCACCGCGTCCTTTTCAGTCATGACCAACGGCAGTGCCGGTGTGAAATTCAAGACCTCGGCGCTGTACGGCGCGTGGTCGGCAAAAGCATGGGGTATTGGGCGCCAGTGTAGCGTTTCAAGGGTATTGAAGAAACGTTGCGGGTTGCCGATGCCGGCCACCGCATGTACCTGCTGCCCCACCGGGAAGTGTTCGACGGGTTTACGCTCGCCGGTATGCAGGTTGACCAGCGCGGCAGGCAACAGACGGAAGGCAAAGCCGTCGTCACGGTCAGAACCTGCGCCGTTGTAAAGCAGCGCATCGACGCTCTGCAAACGCTCGACCGGCTCACGCAACGGCCCCGCCGGCAGGCAGCGACGGTTACCCAGCCCGCGGGCGGCGTCAATCAGCACCAGTTCCAGATCACGGGCCAGGCGGTAATGTTGCAGGCCGTCGTCGGAGAGGATCAGGTCGAGGGTTTCGCTGGCCAACAGCGCCTTCACGGCGCGGCTGCGGTCGGGGTCGATCATCAGCGGCACGCCGCTGCGCTGCACGATCAGCAAGGGTTCGTCCCCCGCCACCGCAGCGGTTTGATCGGCCTCTACGCGCCATGGAAACTGTGGCGGCTTGGCGCCATAACCGCGGCTGACCACACCGACGCGCAAACCACTGCGCTGGCAATGGTCGATCAGCCAGAGAATCATGGGCGTCTTGCCGGTGCCACCCACCGTGATATTGCCTACCACCACGACCGGCACCGGCGACTGATAGATCTCGCCCTCGCCCGCCAGGAACCGTGCGCGCTTGCGCTGCACCACCCGACGATAGAGGGATTCCAGCGGCTGCAATAACGCAAGTGCAGGATGGCCTTCGTACCAGGCCTTGAGCAAACGATCAGTCATGGCCATCAGGGTTGGCTCGCCGCCTCGACGGTGGTCATGCGCAAATGGCTGAAGCCGAGCTTGCCGGCAGCGTCCATCGCCGTGATCACGGCCTGGTGCTTGGTGTTGCCATCGGCGCTGATGGACAGTGGCAAGTTAGTGTCGCCACCGGACTCCTTCTGCAGTGCTTCCATCAGGCTGGCCAGGTCGTTTTTCTCCAGCAACTGGTTATTCACCGAGAACACGCCATCGGCGCTGATGGCGATGTCCAGTTGCTTGGCCTGCTGGTCTTCCGCCGGCGAACCGCTGACGGCTTCCGGCAGGTCGACGCGCAGCTGGGTTTCCCGGGTAAAGGTGGTGGTGACGACAAAAAACAGCAGCAGGATAAACACCACGTCGATCAACGACGCCAGGTTGATATCGACGTTTTCCCGTTGCTTGCGACGAAATTTCACGCGTTGCCCTCAACCAGGTCCACGTCACGGTCGCCCTGTACCACTTCCACCAGCTTGATGGCTTCCTGCTCCATGCCCACCACCAGTTCGTCGATGCGCCGTTGCAGGAAACGGTGGAAGAACACCGAAGGAATACCGACCATCAGGCCCGCCGCCGTGGTGATCAAGGCCTTGGAAATACCACCGGCCAGCACTGCGGCGTTGGTGGTCATGCCCGACCCCATGAATGAGCTGAAAATATCGATCATGCCCAGCACCGTACCGAGCAGGCCGAGCAACGGTGCCATGGCGGCGATGGTGCCCAGGGCATTGATGTAGCGCTCCAGCTCATGGATGACCCGGGCGGCGGCCTCTTCGATGCACTCCTTCATGATCTCGCGACCGTGCTTGGAGTTGGCGAGGCCGGCGGCGAGGATTTCACCCAGGGGCGAGTTGGCGCGCAGTTCCTTGAGCTTTGTCTTGTCGAGCTGCTTGTTCTTGATCCAGCCCCAGACCTGGCCCAGCAGGTGGTCAGGCGTTACACGGCTGGCACGCAGGGTCCATAGGCGTTCGGCGATGATGCCGAGTGCGGCGATGGAACTCAAAATGATCGGCAACATCATCCAGCCGCCGGATTTGACCAATTCCCACACAGTGAATGTCCCCTCGAAAAAGTGCGCCACTTTACCATAAGGGTCCGGTGGAAGGGCTGGCCTGCCCCAGAGCATCCTGACGCAGGGGCCGGTCTTTGGTAACGCTGTTTTGCGACGGGAGCTCGCGCCAGAAACGCCGCTGGCTGCGCGCGGCCAGCGGCGGCTGGAACGTGCCCAGTTGCAGGCGGAGTGCGCCTTGCTCGGCACTGTCATAAATCGCGCTGCCCATGGCCTGGTAACGCGCCAGCACCTGTGGATGCGGGTGGCCAAACCCATTGCTGCGCCCCCGGGAAATCAACACGGCCTTGGGTGCCAGGCGCTGTAGAAAGGCCCATGACGACGAGCTGCGGCTGCCGTGGTGCGGCGCTTGCAGCCAATCGACAGGAGCGCCCATGGGAGTGGCCAGCAATGCCCGCTCGGCGTCATGGTCAATATCCCCGGTCAGCAACAAGTGCTCGCCATTGGCCTGTACCCGTAACACGCAGGACATCTGGTTACCGTCCGTCGCATCAGGCCATTGCCATAGCTCGAACCTCACGCCATCCCACTCCCACTGCTCGCCGCTGACACACGCTTGGGTACCGAGCGAGGCCGGCAGCCTTGCCGTCTCACCGCCCACCGCACGCTTGACCGGCAACCCTTGGGCGACGGCCAGCGCGCCGCCGGCATGATCGGCATCGGCATGACTGAGCAGCATCACGTCCAGCTCTGCGACACCCAGCTTGCGCAACGCAGGCAATACGACACGCGCGCCAAGATCGAACTCACCGGAGCGCGGCCCGGCGTCATACAGCAGTACATGGTTGCGGGTACGCAGGATGATCGCCAACCCCTGGCCGACATCCAGTTGCACCACCTCGACCAGCCCATGAGGTATCGACTCCCGCGGCGGAAACACCGCCAGCAGCAACATCGGCCAGCCCAGCAGCCGAAACGGGACGCCCTTGGGCAGCAATAACAGCACCGCCCCCAGCAGGCTCACCAGCCAATAGCCAATGGGCACTTGCGCCGGTATCCAGGCCGGCAAGTACTGCGCCAGCAGCGCCAGTGCCTTGAACAGCCCGTCCAGTGTGCCGCCCGCCAGCCATAACAACCCCTCTCCTATATAAGGCAGCGGCAATAACACCGTACCCAGCAAGGCCAGGGGCAGCACCACCAGGCTGATCCACGGCACCGCAACCAGGTTGGCCAGCGGCCCGCTCAGGCTGATAGGCAGGCCGAGCACCAGCAGCAGCGGAAACAGGCCGATGGCAATCAACCATTGGGCGCGGGTCCAGGCTTGCCACAAGGGCCAGGGGCCCAATCGGCCACTGAACGCCAAAATCAGCACCGCAACAGCCGCAAAAGACAGCCAGAACCCCGGCTGCAGGCTGGCCAACGGTTCGAGGATCAGCACCGCGTCCAGCGCCAGCAACAGCGGCCACCAGATTCCCAGGTGACGAAACCGCAGACGCCACAGCAATACCAGGCCCACCATCACACAGGCCCGTTGCACCGGCACCTCGAAACCTGCCAGCAGGCCGTAGCCCAGCGCTGCAGCAAACGCCAGGCCGCAGGCCCAGGGCAGCCACGGCAAAGGTTTCGGCCAACCCCCGTAGCGCGCAAGACCGGCGACCAGGCCATAGATCAACCCCGCCAGCAGGCCGATGTGCTGCCCGGATATCACCAGTAAATGCACGGTGCCAGTGGCTTGCAGGACCCGCCAATCCTCGGCGGCCAACCCGGAACCATCGCCGAGCACCAGCGCCGCCAGGCCCGCCTCTCGCCCCTGGGCATCCACTGCCAGCAGCCGCTGGCGAATCCCGTCGCGCCAGGCATGTCGTGGCGGTGCCAGCAGTTGGCCGTCCTTGACCGAGCCGGTGGCGCCAATCCGCTGGGCCAGCAGCCAGGCTTCATAGTCAAAGCCATCGGCATTGAGCAATCCGGAAGGACGCTTGAGAGTCACCGCCAGTCGCCAGCGCTCACCGCTCTTAACCGGTGGGCCGCCGCGCCAGGACACGCGAATGCGCTTGGGAAGCAGGTCCTTGCGTGACCGGCTGTCGGTCAGTTCGAAGCGCACACCGTCGCCCATCTGCTGCGGTAACCCGCTGACACGCCCTTCCACCCAGCGGGTCTGGCCATCCAGATGCGGGGCCAACCGGTCATCCAGCGCCCACTGCGCGCTGAGGCATGCCCAGCCCAGGCCAAGCAGGAAAAACCCCAGCGGATAGGTACGAAAAGGCAACAGCATCAGGGCCAGCACCGGCATCAGCAACAGCCAGCCGCCGGACGGCAACGCGGGTAAAAAACGCAAGGCGAGCAGCCCCAGCGCGAGTGCGAACATCCCTGTTCTCATGGATCTTTCCTTGAAAGCGACCCATTGAGTCTTAGCCGGGCTAGCGGTGTGGCCTATTATTATTTGTCACAAAGTCTGAATTTCACGTTCGTGGAATGCGGGCATACTTGCCCCTCGAACTGACCTGGACCCCTTATGCCACGGCGCTTATTCAAACGGTACATGCCCGATCCGACCAGCATTCGGGAACACAAGTCCTTACGCTTTCTCGGCAAGTTGCTGCATGACCCGAATCTCTGGCACCTCAATCGGCACTCGGTCGCGCGGGCCATGGCCGTTGGCCTGTTCGCGGCATTCATCCCCATTCCCTTGCAGATGCTGCTGGCAGCGGTCCTCGCCATCAGCGTGCGCGGCAACATGCCGATTGCCGTGAGCCTGGTCTGGCTGACCAACCCGATTACCATGCCGCCGGTGTTTTTCTGCACCTACATGACCGGGGCCTGGCTGATGAATGTGCCACCCCGCAGCATGCCCGACGAGCTGACCTGGGAATGGATCAGCGGGCAGTTGTCGACGCTGTGGCAACCGTTCCTGCTGGGCTCGGTAGTACTGGGGCTGGTGATGGCGGTGCTGGGTTATTGCCTGACCATGGGCTATTGGCGCTGGTGGGTGGCCCGACAGTGGAAAAAACGCAAACAGCGCAGGTTGTAACCGTTAGCGCGCCAGCAAGCGCATGTGCACACGCAAACCCTGGCCGGTATTTTCCGCCCACAGGCTGCCGTCCTGACGCTGCACAGCGTTGCGCGCAATGCTCAAGCCCAGGCCAAAGCCGCCGTCGCCGGGCCTTGAGCCGTCCAGTCGGGTGAATGGCGCAAAGATTCGCTCCAACTCCACCTCATCGATCCCGCCGCCCTGGTCTTCCAGCCACAAGTGCCAGTGATCCCCCTCACGCTGCCCGCCCAATTGCACCGTTCCGTCTTGCGCAGAGTGCCGGATGGCATTGCGCAGGATGTTCTCCAATGCCTGGGCCAGCAGGTTCAGATGACCGCGCACCCAGCAGTCGGCCCCCAGCTCGCACTGCAAGCGTGAAGCCGGCCAGCCACTTTCAAAACAGGCGTTTTCCCGGAGCATGTCCCACAGCGCCTGCACCTGGATGTCTTCCTTGGGCAACGGCGCGCGTTCGGTGTCGAGCCAGGCCAGTTGCAGGGTGTCGTCCACCAGGCGCTGCATGCCGTCGATTTCCCTCCCCAGGCGCTCGCGCAGCTGGGTCAGGTCCTGCTCGCTGTCACTGGCCACACGCAGGCGGCTCAACGGTGTGCGCAACTCATGGGACAAATCCCGCAGCAGTTGCTGTTGCAGGGCCACGGTGCCTTGCAGGCGTTCAGACATCTGGTCAAACGCGCGGCCCAATTCCCCCAGTTCATCCTGGCGGCTGGTGGTGTCGCGGGAAAGCCGGGTGCCCAGTTGATCGGCACGCCAGGCGTTGGCCTGCTCTCGCAGGTGGTTGAGAGGCATGATCAACAGCCGGTAGAGGCCGATGCACAGCAGCAGGGTGAACAGGCCGGGAATCACGCCATTGGTGACGATCCGCCAGAACAGCTGGTTTTGCCCGGGCATGAAACGCCGCGGCAACTCGATCACCAGGGAGCCCGCACCCGGGTCGAGCGGGAACGGAATTTTCAACCACGGCAGGCCCTTGGCATGCCGGCTGACGGGCCAGTCCAGGCCGCGCAGGAAGGTCAGGCGCTGGCTCTCCTTGTCCGTCAGTGGGTAGCTGCTCAGGGATTGCAGGTCGTTGCCGATGACCCCCACCCAGGTGCGCTCGCGCTGGCCCAGGGTGTGCAACCATTCGTCCACACCGGCGTTGCCGCCCTTGTTCCAGGCCAGTTCCGCGCCAGCGGCATAACCGCTCAGGGTGGCGCGGGCCTCGCTGGACAGAAAGGCATTCTGCTCTTCCATATACCGGCCCCATGACCAACTGAGCCAGATCATCAGCAAGCAAAACGCGATCAGCAGGCAGGCCAGTTTCCAGAATAACGAATGCTTGCCCGGCAGCCGTGTGAGGGAGGCCTTAAAGCCTGTCATCGTGACCGCTCAACACATAGCCCTTGCCCCACACCGTGCGCACTTCCCGCTCGCTGTAGCCGACAGCCTTGAGCTTGCGACGAATCTGGCTGATGTGCATGTCCAGGCTGCGGTCATGGGGCGCATAGCCGCGCTGGAACACATGCTGGTAGAGGAAGGCTTTGCTGAGGACTTCTTCGGCGTTGCGGTGCAGGGTTTCCAACAGGCGATATTCGCTGCGGGTCAGGCCGGCCCACTGCTCCCGGTGAAACACATCACACAGCTCGTCATCGAAACGCAGGCTGCGGGCATTGCCGCGCACCGCCGCCAGGGCCGGCAACGGCCGCCGGTCCAGGGCGACCCGGCGCAGGATCGCTTCGATGCGCACCCGCAACTCGGCCATGCTGAACGGCTTGGGCAGGTAATCGTCGGCCCCCAGGCGAAAACCGCTGATGCGATCGGCTTCGGCCCCCAGGGCCGACATCAGGATCACCGGCATCGAATGGCTCTGGCGCAAATGCGTGAGCACCGACAACCCGTCCATGCCCGGCAGCAGGATGTCCATCAACACCACGTCGAAGCGCTGATCGCGGGCCATTTGCAGGCCCTGCTGGCCATTCTGGCACCAGGTCACCTGGAAGCCACACAGGCCCAATTGCTCATGGACATAGGCGCCAAGCACAGGATCGTCTTCAATCGCCAGGATACTGGGTAAGCCAAGTGCTGCGGGATTCATTAGCGTCTGCAAGTCATTCTCAATGACTGATTATTCAAGATTGCCCCCCCATGAGCAACCGCCGCCGGGCGTCCGGCGGCCCAAGGTTTGCCTCAGGTCATTAATTTTGCAAGATTCCCCGCCGCGCAAATGGCTACACTGCGCAGGTGGCGCGGGCCGGATGCCTGCGTGGAATTCGACAACAGTGTGGTAGCAGGAGAGTGGCGTGCTTAAAAGAATGGGGATAAAAGGCCGCGTACTGTTGCTGACCTTATTGCCTACCAGCCTGATGGCGTTGCTGCTGGGCGGGTACTTCACCTGGATGCAGCTTTCGGAGTTGCAGTCGCAGTTGCTGCAACGCGGCGAGATGATCGCCGAGCAACTGGCGCCGCTGGTGGCCCCGGCCCTCGGCACCAGGAACACCGACCTGCTGGAACGCATCGCCACCCAGTCCCTGGAACAAACCGATGTGCGCGCCGTATCGTTCCTCGGGCCCGACCGCACGCCCCTGGCCCACGCCGGGCCGACCATGCTCAACCAGCCGCCCATCGGCAACAGTTCGCACCTGCTGCAGCGCACCGGCAATGACGCCACCCGTTATCTGCTGCCGGTGTTCGGCCGCCATCGCAACCTCGCCGGTGAACTGATCCCGGATGAATCCGACCGCCTGCTGGGCTGGGTCGAGCTGGAACTGTCCCACAACGGCATGTTGCTGCGTGGCTACCGCAGCCTGTTCGCGAGCCTGCTGCTGATCGCCATCGGCCTGATCTGCACGGCGGCCCTCGCCTTGCGCATCAGCCGTACGATCAACTCACCGATCGGCCTGATCAAACAGGCCGTCGCACAGCTCAAGGACGGCAATCTGGAAACCCGCTTGCCACCGCTGGGCAGCCAGGAGCTGGATCACCTGGCCTCGGGCATCAACCGCATGGCCGAGACCCTGCAAAACGCCCAGGAAGAATTGCAACACAGCATCGACCAGGCCACCGAAGACGTGCGGCAAAACCTCGAAACCATCGAGATCCAGAACATCGAGTTGGACCTGGCCCGCAAGGAAGCCCTGGAAGCCAGCCGCATCAAGTCGGAGTTTCTGGCCAACATGAGCCATGAAATCCGCACGCCGTTGAACGGCATCCTTGGTTTCACCCATTTGTTGCAGAAAAGCGAACTGTCACCGCGCCAGCTGGATTACCTGGGCACCATCGAAAAATCCGCCGACAACCTGCTGGGCATCATCAACGAAATCCTCGACTTCTCGAAAATCGAGGCCGGCAAGCTGGTGCTCGACAGCATCCCGTTCAACCTGCGGGACTTGCTGCAAGACACCCTGACCATCCTCGCCCCGGCCGCCCACGCCAAACAGCTGGAGCTGGTGAGCCTGGTCTACCGCGACACGCCGCTCGCCTTGGTGGGTGACCCGCTGCGGCTCAAGCAGATCCTCACGAACCTGGTGAGCAACGCGATCAAGTTCACCCGCGAAGGCACCATCGTTGCCCGCGCCATGATTGAAGACGAACAGGAAGACAGCGTACAACTGCGCATCAGCGTGCAGGACACCGGCATCGGCCTGTCGAACCAGGATGTGCGGGCGCTGTTCCAGGCGTTCAGCCAGGCGGACAATTCGCTGTCACGCCAACCCGGCGGGACCGGCCTTGGCCTGGTGATTTCCAAGCGCCTGATCGAACAGATGGGCGGTGAGATCGGCGTCGACAGCACGCCGGGAGAAGGCTCGGAATTCTGGATCAGCCTGAACCTGCCGAAAACCCGTGACGATATCGAAGACCTGCCCTCCGCGCCGCTGCTGGGCCGGCGCGTGGCGGTGCTGGAAAACCACGAGCTGGCGCGCCAGGCCCTGCAACATCAGCTGGAAGACTGCGGCCTGGAAGTCACCCCGTTCAACAGCCTGGAAAGCCTGACCAACGGCATCACCAGCGCCCACCAGACCGAACAGGCGATTGACCTGGCCGTGCTGGGCATCACCGCCAACGACATTCCGCCGGAGCGTTTGAACCAGCACCTGTGGGACCTCGAACACCTGGGCTGCAAGGTACTGGTGTTGTGCCCGACCACCGAACAGCTGCTGTTCAACCCCTCGGTGCCCAACCCCAACAGCCAGTTGCAGGCCAAGCCCGCGTGCACCCGCAAACTGCGTCGCGCCCTGGCCGACCTGATCAGCCCGCTCCCGCTGCGCAGCGAACCCGGCGAGCCCCTGTCCAGCCGCGCGCCGCGGGTGCTGTGTGTCGACGACAACCCGGCCAACCTGCTGCTGGTGCAAACCCTGCTGGAAGACATGGGCGCCAAGGTCCAGGCGGTGGAAAGCGGTTACTCGGCCATCGAGGCAGTGAAGCAGGAAGCCTTCGACCTGGTGCTGATGGACGTGCAGATGCCGGGGATGGACGGTCGCCAGAGCACCGAGGCAATCCGCACGTGGGAAAGCGAACGCCATGGCACACCGCTGCCCATCGTCGCGCTGACGGCCCATGCGATGGCCAACGAAAAACGCGCCCTGCTGCAAAGCGGCATGGATGATTACCTGACCAAACCCATCAGCGAACGGCAACTGGCCCAGGTGGTGTTGAAATGGACCGGGCTGGCCCTGCGCAACCAGGGCCCGGACCGTGGCACCGAAAGTTTTGGGCATGCCACGCAATTGCCGGTGCTGGACCATGAAGAAGGTTTGCGCCTGGCGGCCGGCAAGGCGGATCTGGCGGCAGACATGCTCGCGATGCTGCTGGCCTCGCTGGAAGCGGACCGTGAAGCGATTCGCGTCGCCCGTGACGCCAATGACCGCAACGCCCTGATCGAACGGGTGCACCGCCTGCACGGCGCCACCCGGTATTGCGGCGTGCCGCAATTGCGTGCGGCCTGCCAACGGGCCGAGACCCTGCTCAAGCAGGACGACGCCAAGGCCATGCCGGCCCTGGATGAACTGGACATGGCGATTGCCCGGCTGGCCAGCGAGGCGCGGGTCAGCGCGTAAACTTTCGGGGCAATGTGGCGAAGGAGCTTGCTGGGGTGAGGAGCTTGCTGTGGCGAGGGAGCTTGCTCCCGCTGGGCTGCGCAGCGGCCCCAAAATCCTGGGAGCGCTTCGCACTCCAGCGGGAGCAAGCTCCCTCGCCACAACAAGCTCCTCACCACAGCAGGCTCACTCACCACAGCAAGCCCCCTCGCCACAAAATCAGCTTTCCATCATCAAGAAGGAATATTTGATGCGCATCATCCTCTTCAGCAGCCAGACCTACGACCGCGACAGCTTTCTCGCCCAACCGCTGCCCGAAGGCATGCAGTTGCAATTCCAGCCGGCCCGGCTGAACCTCGACACCGTGGCCCTGGCCGAACACCACGAAGTGGTCTGCGCCTTTATCAACGATGACCTCAGCGCTCCGGTGCTGGAGCAGTTGGCCAGCGGCGGCACCCGCCTGATCGCCCTGCGTTCCGCCGGTTACAACCATGTCGACCTGTCCGCCGCCAAGCGCCTGGGCCTGACCATCGTACGGGTGCCGGCCTACTCGCCCCATGCGGTGGCCGAACATGCGGTCGCGTTGATCCTGGCCCTCAATCGCCGCCTGCACCGCGCCTACAACCGCACCCGCGACGGTGACTTCAGCCTGCACGGCCTGACCGGGTTCGACCTGGTGGGCAAGACCGTCGGTGTGGTCGGCACCGGGCAGATCGGCGCCACATTCGCCAAGATCATGGCCGGGTTCGGCTGCCAGCTGCTGGCCTACGACCCCTACCCCAATCCGCAGGTCGAGGCCCTTGGCGCCCGGTATGTGAGCCTGCCGCAGTTGCTGGGCGAGTCACAGGTCATCAGCCTGCATTGCCCGCTGACGGCGGACAGCAAACACCTGATCAACGCCCAAAGCCTCGCCCATATGCAGCCCGGCGCGATGCTCATCAACACCGGGCGCGGCGGCCTGGTGGACACCCCGGCGCTGATCGACGCACTCAAGGACGGCCAGCTCGGCTATCTGGGGCTGGATGTGTATGAAGAAGAGGCCCAGCTGTTTTTCGAAGACCGCTCGGACCTGCCCCTGCAAGACGACGTATTGGCGCGCCTGCTGACCTTCCCCAATGTGATCATCACCGCGCATCAGGCCTTCCTGACCCACGAGGCGCTGGGGGCGATTGCCGGCACCACCCTGGCCAACATCGCGGCGTGGGCCGGCGGACAGGCGCAAAACCTCGTCGAAGGATGATCAGCGGTCACATAGCCGCGCCATGATGGGTAGCGGCGCATGATAGGATGCCGCGCCTATTTGGAGGATCCATGGCCGAACACGATTTCCGCTTCAGCTTGCTGAGCCCGCAACACACCCTGATCGAATGCCGGGCCCTGGTGCCGGGCCGTTATCAAGTCACCGGCAACGGTGGCTCGATCAAGAACGGCGACGTTCTGATCGTCACCCTGCGCGGCAGCAAAACCCTGTCGATGCGCCTGACCGTCGAAGGCGATGCGCGCTACTCCATCCGCCCGGCGGGCCAGTGGGTCGCCATGGCCCAGGGGCCGAAATTCGGCGAACTGGAGATTCACACCTGGAAGGTCAACTGCGACAGCTGCGACAACGTGCTGGAGTTTGAATTCGCGGTGGAAACCAAGCTGACCAAGGAACCGCTGCAACCGGCCGCCACTGCACGGGTTACCGAGTTGGGCTGGGCCACCCTGGGTGACAAGCACCGCTGCCCGAAATGCCAGCAGGCCGCGCAATGAAAGCCCTGCTGATGCTGGCCGTGCTGGGTGCAGGCCTGGCGGGCTGCGCCAGCGACGAGGTCAAGCTCAAGCAGGATCACAGCTACGTGGTGGAATGGATCGGTGAGCGGCCGCTGATGGATTACGCCCACCTGACCGTGACCCTCGGCGCCGATGGCCGGGCCTATGGCAATGGTGGCTGCAACCATTGGTTTGCGCCCTACACCCTGGACGGCGACAAGCTGAGCTTCGGCAAGGTCGGCAGCACCCGCAAACTCTGCGCCGAAGCGCTGATGGAGCAGGAGCACCGCTTCTTCCAGGCCCTGCAGGGCGTGCAGCGCTGGGACATTTCGCCGATCGAACAAACCCGCTTCTGGCCGGCGGATGGCAAGCCGTTGCGGTTGTGGCTGGAAGAAGGCTGATCTGTAAGGCGCAGCAGGTCTAAATGTGGGAGCGGGCTTGCTCGCGAAAGCGGTGGATCAGTCGATGTATCCGGTGACTGTCACACCGCATTCGCGAGCAAGCCCGCTCCCACATTTTTTATCCGCGCAACGCCTTGAGCTTGGCCAACACCCCTTCCGCCGTCTGCTCACCCATCAGTTGCTCACGCACCTTGCCCTTGTCATCGATGATGTAGGTCACCGGCAAGGCTTCACTGCGGGGAATGTCGAAGATCCCGTCCGGGTTCTGCGCCAGTACGGTGAACTTGATGCCCAGCTTCTCGCTGGCGCTCTTGAGCTCGTCACCCTGGACGTTGTCGAAATTCACCCCGAACACCCCCACCGACTGGCCCTTGAGCTGTTCGGCCAAGGCGTTGAGTTCCGGGATTTCGGTACGGCACGGGCCACACCATTCGGCCCAGTAGTTAACCACCAGCCATTGCTTGTCCAGGCGCTCGGCGGCCACTTTCTGACCATATTGGTCAACGCCATAATCATTGCCACAGCCGCTGAGCAGCAGTGTGCCGATGATTGCCAATGCGCCTAACAGTCGCCTCGTCATGGGGTAATCCTTCGTAAAAATGAACGTTGGCTGCGGCCTATCGCCTCTCATGGTTTAAGGACGCGGCGCAGCGCGGGTAGAATACCCGCCACCTTACGCAAGATGCGACCCGCACATGACCGATCTGACGCTTTATCACAACCCGCGCTGCTCGAAATCCCGCGGTGCGCTCGAACTGCTGGAAGCCCGTGGCCTCACACCGACGGTGGTGCGCTACCTGGAAACCCCGCTCGACGCCGCGCAATTGCAGGCCTTGCTGGGCAAGCTGAACATCAGCGCGCGGCAACTGCTGCGTACCGGCGAGGACGAATATAAAACCCTCAACCTGGGTGACACCAGCCTCAGCGAAGCACAGTTGATCGCTGCCATCGCCGCTCATCCGAAACTGATGGAGCGCCCGATCCTCGCCACCGCCGACAAGGCCGTGATCGGCCGCCCACCGGAGAACATCCTGGAGCTGGTTTCGTGAGTGCGCCGTATGTGCTGGTGTTGTATTACAGCCGCAACGGTTCAGTCAGCGAAATGGCCCGGCAGATTGCCCGGGGCATCGAGCAAGCCGGGCTTGAGGCGCGGCTGCGCACCGTGCCGGCCATCTCCAGTGAATGCGAGGCCGTGGCGCCGGACATTCCGGTCGACGGCCCGCTGTACTGCAGCCTCGACGACCTGAAGAACTGCGCAGGCCTGGCGCTGGGCAGCCCGACCCGTTTCGGCAACATGGCCGCGCCGCTCAAGTACTTTCTCGACGGCACCAGCAACCTGTGGCTGACCGGCGCCCTGGTCGGCAAGCCGGCGGGTGTGTTCACCTCCACCGCCAGCCTGCACGGCGGCCAGGAGACCACGCTGATGTCGATGCTGCTGCCGCTGCTGCACCACGGCATGCTGATCACCGGACTGCCCTACAGTGAACAGGCGCTGCTCGACACCAAGGGCGGCGGTACGCCTTATGGCGCCAGCCACCATTCCGGTGCCGACGGCAAGCGTGCGCTGGATCAACACGAGATCGCCCTGTGCCGCGCCCTCGGCCTGCGCCTGGCGAAGACCGCTGCGCTACTGGAGAACGGCCGTGGCCAGGAAGCCTAAGCTACTGCCGCCCCAGGCCTGGCTGGAGCCACGGGTCAAGGCGATGCGGGCGTTGAGCCTGCTGGCGTTCCTGGGATTGGTGGGGCTGCTGTGTGCCTACTACCTGGCGTTCGCCGATCTGCATGGCGCGCGGCCGTGGGTGATTCTGCTGATCGAGTTGGTGCCGCTGCTGTTGCTGGCGCCGGGGATGATCCTGGGCAGCGCGCGCGGGCATTCATGGATGTGCTTTGTGGTGAACCTGTATTTCATCAAGGGCGCGCTGGCGGCCTATGACCCGAACCGGCAGTGGTTTGGTGTGCTCGAGATGCTGGCGAGCCTGGCGGTGTTCTGCACGGCGTTGATGTATGTGCGGTACCGGCATCAGCTGAATCGGCGGTTGGCGGGGGAAGGATTGCCTGCCTGATGCTTTTGTAGTGCCTGACCTGCCGCTATCGCAGGCAAGCCAGCTCCCACAGAGGAATGCATTCCAAGTGTGGGAGCTGGCTTGCCTGCGATGGCATCAACCCGGTATCAATGATTCACGGTGTAAGCCAGCATCATCGACAACTGGCACATCGGCCGCCCGCTCTCGGCATGCCACTGGTTGAATGCGCCCTGCACCGTGGCCAGGTCCCGCAGGCTGGTGGGCACCTTGTCGACGATTTTCTGCGCATTCAGCGCCGCCACCACGTCATAGCTCGGCACGAACGTGTCCTTGCCCACCATCCGTAAAAAGCGTGGCGCCGACAGCCCGCCCAACTGGTGGCCGTGCTTGCTCAGGTACTTCCACAGGCCGACGATATCGGTCACCGGCCAGTCGGCAATAAACCCGCCGAAGCTGCCTTTTTCCTTCTCGATATCCAGAATCATCTGCGCATTGCGCGGCACGCTCTTGAGCTTGCCCAGGTGACGGATGATGCGCGTGTCCTGCATCAGCCGCTCCAGGTGCTCGGCGCCCATGAGTACGACTTTTTCCGGGTCAAACCCAAAGAACACCTGCTCGAAGGCCGGCCACTTGGCGTCCACCACGCTGTGCTTCAGGCCGGCACGAAACACCCGCAGCGACAGGGTCGACAGGTAGCGGTCATCGCTGATCTTGCGCAGTTTCGCCGGGGTCAGGGGCACAGGCAGGTGGGCTTCCAGCTCGGCCGCCGAACCAAACCGGTTCAGACAATATTCGTGCAGCCACTTGTAATCGCGCATGCCCTCTCCTAAGGATTGAAATGAAAACGGCGCCCAGGAGCGCCGTCTGTCAGAGCGGTGAAAACACTCAGAGGTTCACTACGTTGACGAAGCGCGACGCCGCACTTTCGTCGATACGCAGGCTGGTGAAGTCGAACAGGTTACGGTCAGCCAACTGCGACGGCTGCACGTTCTGCAAGCTGCGGAAGATGCTGTCGACGCGGCCCGGGGTCTTGCGGTCCCAATCCTGGAGCATGTCCTTGACCACCTGGCGCTGCAGGTTTTCCTGGGAGCCGCAGAGGTTGCACGGGATGATCGGGAATTGCTTGAGGTCGGAGTAGGCCTGGATGTCCTTCTCATGGCAGTACGCCAGTGGGCGGATCACCACGTTGCGCCCGTCATCGGCCCGCAGCTTGGGCGGCATGGCCTTGAGGCTGCCGTTGAAGAACATGTTGAGGAAGAAGGTTTCGACGATGTCATCGCGGTGATGACCCAGGGCCATCTTGGTCGCGCCGATTTCGTCGGCAAACGTATAGAGCGTGCCACGGCGCAGGCGCGAGCACAGCGAGCAGGTGGTCTTGCCTTCCGGGACCAGCTCCTTGACCACCGAATAGGTGTCTTTCTCGACGATGTGGTACTCGACCCCCAATGCCTTGAGGTAGGCCGGCAGCACATGCTCGGGAAAACCCGGCTGCTTCTGGTCCATGTTCACGGCAACGATGTCGAACTTGATCGGCGCGACCTTTTGCAGGTGCATCAGCACGTCGAGCATGGTGTAGCTGTCCTTGCCGCCGGACAGGCAGACCATGACCTTGTCGCCCTCTTCGATCATATTGAAATCGGCGACTGCCTCGCCGGCCAGGCGACGCAGGCGTTTTTGCAGTTTGTTCTGGTTGACCGTAAGAGTGCCCATGGCGCTTGGATCCGCGAAAGGTGTGTGACGAAAAGCCGGGTATTTTACCGGGATGGACGACCGAGTTCCAATGTGGGAGAGGGCTTGCTCGCGAACGCGAAGTGTCATTCGCCAGGTGTTTAGCTGACCCACCGCATTCGCGAGCAAGCCCGCTCCCACAGTTGACCGCATTCCAATCAACAGACCCCGCCGCGATTAAGCCCAATGTTTACAGCGCAATTTGCTCTAAAGCCCCACACTTTTTCCGGTCATCACTTCCTATACTGCGACATAAGGTCGCACATATATCCAGACCTTTCAGGCCAATTGGCCCGTGGGCGCTCCGCTGGGGGGCGATGGTAATAACGACAGGAGTGACTGGCATGATCCATCACGTCGTGGGACTTTTCACCCACCCCGATCAGGAATGGCGGGAAATTCGTGGCGATAAAGAAGAAAGCATCGGCCACATGTACCTCACCCACACGCTGATTCTCGCGGCCATCCCCGCTGTCTCAGCCTTTATCGGTACCACTCAGGTGGGTTGGGTTATCGGCAGCCGCGCCCCGGTGATGCTGACGGTGGAAAGCGCGTTGTGGATGACCCTCATGTCCTACGCGGCGATGCTCGGCGGCGTGGCGGTGATGGGCGCGTTCATTCACTGGATGGCCCGCACCTATGACGCCAACCCCAGCATGGCGCGCTGCGTGGCGTTTGCCACCTACACCGCGACACCGCTGTTTATCGGCGGGCTGGCGGCGCTGTACCCGCATATGTGGCTGGGCATGGTGGTGGGCACGGCGGCCATTTGCTACACGGTGTATCTGCTGTACGTGGGGCTGCCGACCTTCATGAACATCCACCCGGACGAGGGCTTCCTGTTTTCCAGCTCGGTACTGGCGGTAGGCCTGGTGGTGCTGGTGGCGATCATGGCCTTTACCGTGATCGTCTGGGGGCTGGGCGTAGGCCCGATCTACACCAACTGACGCGGTTTACCCGCAGGAAAAGCCACCGCAAGGTGGCTTTGTGCGTTATGCATGACCATTCGGCGCCTGACAGATTCGGATACACCCTTGTTTGCGGCATACTGGACGTCTCTGGAGATATGTACAGCATGCCCGAGCAACTCAATACCCGCGTCGAAGATTGTTTCCTGCAAGCCGAATCCTTTTTCAAACGAAGCTTCAAACGCCCCCAGGTCAGCCTCAAGCTGCGGGGCCAGAAGGCCGGTGTCGCGCATTTGCACGAGAACCTGCTGCGCTTCAACCCGCAGCTGTACCGTGAAAACAGCCAACACTTCCTTAAACAGACAGTCGCCCATGAAGTGGCCCACCTGATTGCCCACCAATTGTTCGGCGAGCGCATCCAGCCCCATGGCGAGGAATGGCAGTTGATCATGCGTGGGGTTTACGAACTGCCGCCGGACCGCTGCCACACCTATGAAATCCAGCGGCGACGCGTCACGCGGTATATCTACCGCTGTCCGTGTGCCGACAGTGACTTCCCGTTTTCGCCCCAGCGCCACGGGTTGGTGGGCCAGGGGCGGCGGTATTTGTGCCGCAGGTGCCGGCAGACTTTGGTGTTTACCGGGGAAACCCGCGTCGAGTGAGGTTTGTGGTGCTTGTATGGCCCTCTTCGCGAGCAAGCCCGCTCCCACATTTGATCGCATTCCAACGATGGAACTCGGTTGAATGTGGGAGCGGGCTTGCTCGCGAAGGGGCCGGCCCAGGCGCTACTGAATCACCTTGGCACGCCGCAAATCATCTATCTGCTGAGCACTGAAGCCCAACTCCGCCAACACCTCATCGCTGTGAGCGCCCACCGCCGCGCCTATGTGCCTGGCCGCCGGCAAGCCCTCGGAAAACTTCAGCGGGCAGGCCATTTGCGCCTGGCTGGAACCATCGCCCCGCGGCACCTGGCTGACCAGCTCCCGGGCTTTCAACTGCGGGTGTTCAACGGCCTCGCTCAGATTCAGCACCGGCTCGACACACGCATCAATCCCGGCAAACAGCTCACACAGCTCATCAAAGCTGCGTTTCTCGAACTCGACCTGCAGCGCCAGCTTGAGGGCTTTCTGCTGCTCGGGTTTGGGCGATAGGCCCATTGCCGCCAATTCAGGGCGGCCAAGGGCCGTACACAACTGCTGCATAAACGCCGGCTCCAGACTGCCCACCGACAACCAGCGTCCCTCCCGCGATCGGTAATAGTCATAGAAACTGCCGCCATTGAGCACCTGGTTCTCCCACGCCGGCTCCACGCCGCACGCCAGGTAACCGGCGCCGGCCATGGCATTCAGGCTGAAGGCGCAGTCGGTCATGCTCACGTCCAGGTATTGCCCCACCCCACTGTGCTGCCGGGCAATCACCGCCGCCAGCAAACCGATCACCGCATGCAACGAGCCGCCCCCCACATCCGCCAACTGCACACCCAAGGGCAACGGCCCGCTGTCCTGGCGCCCGGTGTAGCTGGCAATGCCTGCCAGGGCCAGATAATTGATGTCATGGCCGGCGCGATCCTTGTAGGGGCCGGTCTGGCCGTAGCCGGTGATGGAGACGTAGATCAGCTTTGGGTTGATCGCCTTCAACGCCTCGTAACCCAGGCCCAGGCGCTCCATGACCCCGGGGCGGAACTGCTCGAGGACGATGTCGTAGTCCGCCACCAGTTGCCGCACGATCGCCACCGCCTCGGCCTGCTTGAGGTCCAGGGCCAGGCTGCGTTTGTTGCGGTTCAGATAGGCATGGCTGGCCGACACGCCCTGGTCATGGGGCGGCAGTACTCGCAGCAGGTCCATGCGTGTGGGGGATTCGATGCGCAACACCTCGGCGCCCATGTCGGCCAGCAGCAACGAGGCGAACGGCCCCGGCAGCAAGGTGGAGAAATCCAGTACTTTGAGGGACGCCAAGGGACCTGACATGCGGACTCCGATTCCGATTCGATTGGCCACAGAGTAGGCAAACCCGGCGGTCGGCGGCAATCACATAAACCATCATCCGAAGTGACTGATGCTTCCCGAAGGCATAAAAAAACCCATCCGAAGATGGGTTTTTCACAAACGCTGCAGCCTTACTTGACGGCGGTTGGAGCCGGGCCTTCGGCCACGCCCAGGTCGTCTTCTTCACGGGTGTCGGAGATACCGCGACCACCGGAAGCCAGTTCGACTTTCAGCTTGTCTTCGTCCAGTTCCTTGACCCACTTGGCCACAACCAGGGTTGCAACAGCATTGCCAACCAGGTTGGTCAGTGCGCGGGCTTCGGACATGAAGCGGTCGATACCCAGGATCAGCGCCAGGCCGGCAACCGGCAGGTGGCCAACAGCCGACAGGGTAGCGGCCAGTACGATGAAACCACTACCCGTCACGCCAGCAGCGCCCTTGGACGACAGCAGCAGTACCAGCAACAGGGTGATCTGGTGGGTGATGTCCATGTGGGTGTCAGTCGCCTGGGCGATGAACACGGCAGCCATGGTCAGGTAGATCGAAGTACCGTCCAGGTTGAAGGAGTAGCCAGTCGGGATAACCAGGCCGACTACCGACTTCTTGGCGCCCAGGCGTTCCATCTTGATCAGCATGCGTGGCAGTGCGGATTCGGACGAGGAAGTACCCAGTACGATCAGCAGTTCTTCACGGATGTAGCGGATCAGTTTCAGGACGCTGAAGCCATGTGCGCGGCAGATGGCGCCCAGTACCAGCACCACGAACAGGATGCAGGTGATGTAGAAGCAGATCATCAGCTGACCGAGCTGCACCAGCGAACCTACGCCGTAGGCACCGATGGTGAACGCCATGGCGCCCAGGGCACCGAGTGGCGCGAGCTTCATGATCATGTTGATGATGTTGAACATCACGTGGGCGAAACGATCGATGAAGTCCAGCACCGGCTTGCCGTAGGCACCCAGGCGGTGCAGGGCGAAACCGAAGATCACCGAGAACATCAGCACTTGCAGGATGTCACCGGTAGCGAACGCGCCAACGATAGTGTTCGGGATCACGTTCAGCAGGAAGCCAACGATGCTCTGGTCGGCACCGGCAGTCACGTAGGCCGCGACTTTGGAGGCGTCCAGGGTAGCCACGTCGATATGCATGCCGGCGCCCGGTTGCACGACGTTGACCACGACCAGGCCGATCAGCAGGGCGATGGTGGAGACGATTTCGAAGTACAGCAGCGCGTAGCCGCCGGTCTTGCCGACCGATTTCATGCTTTGCATGCCAGCGATGCCGCTGACAACGGTGCAGAAGATGATCGGGGCGATGACCATTTTGATCAGCTTGATGAAGCCGTCACCCAGTGGCTTGAGGGCCACGCCGGTCTGCGGGTAGAAGTGACCGAGCAAAATACCGATAACGATTGCAACGATCACCTGGAAATACAGGGATTTGTACAGTGGCTGACGAGTCGTCATTGCAAAGTTCCTCAATCGTCCCGTGTGGCAAATATCCGCCATTGCCCACGACACTTGAATTGCGAACCCTCCTGCACTGGAGGGATTTGTTGTTTGAGAGCCTGCTCGAGGCGGTCTCCCTGCGCTCTGTATCGCAAGCGTCGTGCCACTTCTGCTGAAACCCCCTGAAGGCCTTTAGACATCAGCGCTCGGGCGATTTCCAGCTTAAGGTTATGCCTACAGACAGTGGCGGATTTCCGCCTGCTCGCCTGATCTCGTCCTACAATTTGGCGGATATCCGCCTTGTTGCACCCGCCCGGGGTGGCTAACATCCGCCACTCAATGGACGAGGCCCCTCATGCGTGAACGAACCATCGCCAGTCACTACGCCCGGGCCGCCCTCGGCGGTGCTCGCCGGGCCGGCTACGATTATTCAGGCCTGCTGCAGCAGGTCGGCATCACTGCGGAACTGCTGAGCGAGCCCCGCGCCCGCATCGCCCCCGAGCAATTCACCCAGTTGTTGCAAATGCTGTGGCTGGCGCTGGATGACGAATACCTGGGCTTCGCCGAAGGCCCGAGCAAGCGCGGCACTTTCGCCATGATGTGCCACGCGCTGATTCACTGCCGCACCCTGGAGAAGGCTCTGGAACGCGGCTTATTATTTTATAGCCTATTCCCGCAGGGTCCGCGTTGGCGTCTGACACGTGAAGGAGAAATGGCCCGCCTGAGCCTGGACGATTCGCAGCTCTGGGACCCGGATCACTTCCTCAGCGAATGCCTGCTGGTGATCTGGCACCGTCTCGGCAGTTGGCTGATTGGCCAGCGCATCCGCCTGCACCAGGCCACCTTCAGCTACCCGACGCCGCCCCACGCCGGTGAGTACGACTTGCTGTTCCCCTGCCCGCAGGTATTCGCGGCGCCCACCAGCAGCCTGGTGTTTCCCAGCCGCTACTTGAGCCTGCCGTTGTTGCAGGATGAGCGCACCCTCAAGCATTTCCTCGAACGCTCCCCGGCCGACCTGCTGTCGCGGCCGGATGAAGGCGACAGCCTGAGCAGCCAGTTGCGCCGCCTATTGAGCCGCGACCGCACGCCCTGGCCCGACCTCGAAGCCGTCGCCCAGCACCTGCATATCAGCCCGCAGACCCTGCGTCGGCATTTGCGGGAGGAAGGCACCAGCTTTCAGGCGCTCAAGGATGAGTTGCGCCGGGACATTGCGATCTATCATTTGGGGCGGGCGGATTTGTCGTTGCAGGAGATCGCCGAGCAGCTGGGGTTTTCCGAACCGTCGGCGTTTCATCGGGCGTTCAAGAAGTGGACCGGGTTGACGCCGGGGGCCTATAGAGCACAAGAAACCTAGGTGTGTATTGATGCGACTGGCCTCTTCGCGAGCAAGCCCGCTCCCACATTCGACCGAGTTCCACGTTGGGAATGCCATCGAATGTGGGAGCGGGCTTGCTCGCGAAGAGGCCGGCACAGCCAATAAAGATCAAACAGCCGGGAAGTGAATCTTGAACGCAGCCCCACCCAGCGGTGAATCCCCAAGGGTCAGCCGGGCGCCATAGCTTTCAATGATGTCCTTGACCACCGCCAGGCCAATCCCCTGCCCCGGATGCTGGCGGTCGAGCCGCTCGCCCCGCTGCAGGATGCGCGCACGCTGGTCCGGCGGCACGCCGGGGCCATCGTCTTCGATGCACAACTCGGTGCCCTCCAGGCTTTCCTGCAAGGTGATGCGCACTTCGCTCAGGCACAGGCGATAGGCGTTCTCCAGCAGGTTGCCGAGCAGTTCCAGCAAGGCGCCCTTCTCGATCGGCACGTCGCATTCGTCCGGCAATTCAAAGGCGACCTTCACGCCCTTATCGCGATAAACCTTGTCCAGCGTGTCACACAGGCTTTGCAGCACCGGCTCCAGCCGCACCTGGTGGCGCACCAGGCCGCTTTTACGCAGGCTGGCGCGCTGCAATTGGTAGCTGATCTGCTGGCTCATGCGTTCGATCTGCGATTGCAGTACCCAGGCCTGGTCCCGATCTTCGGGGCGCTGGGCCATGTCTTCACTCACGCCTTGCAACACCGCCAACGGGGTTTTCAGGCTGTGGGCCAGGTCATCCAGGGAATCGCGGTAACGGGTGCGTTGCTCCCGCTCGCTGTGGAGCAACCGGTTCAGGGAGCCGGTCAGGCGCAGCAACTCGCGCGGGTGTTGCTCGCTGAGGCTTTCCCGGGTGCCGCCTTCGATTTCATCCAGTTCCTGGCTCAGCCGGCGCAGCGCCTGCAGGCCCCAGGTCAGGCCCAGCCACAACAGGGTCAGCAGCACCAGCAAGGCGGCGCCGAAGCCCAGGTAGAGGTTTTCCCGCAGGCCTTCGAGGGTCAGTTGGTATTCACGCACCGGTTGCAGGGCGACGATACTGAACGCCGCGCTCTTGCCGCCCAGCAGCTTGACCTCGACGTCATAGACAAAAAATTCCTGGCCGTTGGCCTCGCGGATCCGCGCAAACTCGTTGCCGCGCCCGTCATAGCGCGGCTTGTAGTTGATGTTTTCTTCCTGTGTGGCGCGCGACCGCCAGACCAGATGGCCTTCGCGGTCATAGATGTAGCCCAGCAGGCGGCTGTCGGTGAGGTTGAAACGCTCGTCCGGCAGCTGCGCGGGCATCAGCAGGCGATTGTTTTCAACCCGGGCAGCCGAAATCAGCGTGGTGACATCCGACGCCAGGCGCTGCTCGATGGAGTCCTGCAGGGCCAGGCTGAAGGCGCCCTGCATGGCCGGCAACAAGGCCAGCATAAACAGCACGGCCAGGATGGTGGCCGCGAGCATCAAACGTACACGTAGCGAGCGAATCAACGGCAGCGCTCATTGAACAGGTAGCCCAGGCCACGCACGGTGTCGATCGGCTTGAAACCCGCCGGGCCTTCCAGCTTGCGGCGCAGGCGGCCCACCAGCACTTCGATTACGTTCGGATCACGCTCGTCGTCATCGGGGTAGAGCTGTTCCATCAGGCGGTCCTTGGCGACCACTTGCTGGTGATGCCGCATCAGGTATTCGAGGATGCGGTATTCGTAGGCGGTCAGCGCCAGTGGCTGTTCGTCGAGGGACGCCTGCTTGCGATTGAGGTCCAGCAGCAACGGCCCGGCGACGATGGTGGATTGGGTGAAACCGCTGGAGCGGCGCAACAGTGCGTTCATCCGCGCTTCCAGCTCTTCGAACTGGAACGGCTTGACCACGTAGTCGTCGGCACCCGCTGCCAGGCCTTCAACCTTGTCCTGCCAGTTGCCACGGGCGGTCAGGATCAGGATCGGGAAGGTCTTGGCCTGGGCGCGCAATTGGCGGATCAGGTCCAGGCCGCCCATGCCGGGCAGGCCCAAATCGATGATCGCCAGGTCGTGGTTGAATTGCCCGGTCTGGTACAGCGCCTCTTCGGCGTTGGCGACGGCCTCGACCACGTGACCGCTGTCGGTAAGGCGGGTCAACAGGTGATGGCGCAGCAACGCCTCATCTTCGACAACCAGCAATTTCATAAAGCTCTCCAAGGCAAATCAACTTTCCAACTGGGGTATATCATAGCGGCCCTGCAGGTCTTGCTGGCGCAATTTACTGCCGTTGAAGTGACCTGACAGGTTTTCGTTGCCCACGCGATAGTCTGACTGCGGGGTGTGCTGGCCCAGGGACTGGCCCCATGGAGCCGCCTGTTCACCGGCATCCTCGAAGCTCACCCGCTGGAGAAGGCTGTAGGGCTTTTTGCTCTTCTCCTTGGAGAAACCCGCGAAACTCGAATCAGAGGCCTGGACGCCAGCGGTGGCGCTGAGCATGGTTAAGGCCAACATCAGCTTCTTGATCGCAGTCATGGTGCTACCTCATACGCTTGGGCTTTGGGTACGGGGCCAGACTACGCAGACGCCCCTGAACTCCCCCTGAACACTCTCTGAACCTGGGCTGAACCGAGGCCGGCTACTGTGTAAAGAGTTATTTACGTATCCCCGGCCGCAGGCTATCCAGCGGCCCTGCAACTCGGCAAAATACCCGGCATGAATTCCCTACCCGCCTGCTGCACCCCACTTGATGCCCATTGGCCGTTGCCCGATGCCTTGCCCGGCACGGTCTTGCTGAGCACCCGTTTTGACCCGGCCCTGCTGGCCATCGGCGATTTCCAGCGCAGCGCCGTGCCGCCACCCGCGAGCATCCAGCGTTCGGTGGCCAAGCGGCAGGCGGAGTTCCTGGCCGGTCGCCTGTGCGCCCGCGCGGCCCTGCAACAGCTGGACGGGCTGGATTGCGTGCCGGCGATCGGCGAGGACCGCGCGCCGGTCTGGCCCGCGCACATCAGCGGTTCGATCACCCACAGCACCGGCCATGCAGCGGCCATAGTCGCCCACAAGACACAGTGGCGCGGGCTGGGCATGGACCTGGAGAACCTGCTGACCCTGGAGCGGGCGGAACGCCTGGCCGGGGAGATCCTCACACCGGATGAATTGCTGCGCATGGCCGCCGGGCCGCGGGAGCAGGTTGCGCAACTGGTGACGCTGACGTTTTCGGCGAAAGAGAGCCTGTTCAAGGCGCTCTATCCGATCGTGCAGAAGCGCTTTTATTTTGAGCATGCCGAGTTGCTGGAGTGGTCGGATACCGGCCATGCGCGGCTGCGGTTGCTGACGGACTTGTCCGCAGAATGGTGCCATGGCAAGGAACTGGAGGCGCAGTTTGCGGTGGATGGCGGGCAGTTGTTGAGCCTGGTGGCCGTCCAGGCCTAGACTTTCTCCTGATCCCGTGGCCAACTCAGGCTGAAACACGCGCCACCCAGATTGTTGCTCTTGCTGATCAACGCCCGGCCGCCGTGCCAATAGATGATCCGCCGCACAATGGATAACCCCAGGCCGTGCCCACCCGACGCGCGGGTCCGGCTGTCATCCAGGCGAAGGAACGGCGTGAAAATCCGCTCCCAGGCACTTTCCGGTACGCCCGGCCCGTCGTCTTCCACGTCGATGCGGCAACGCACCTGGCCCACCTGGTAACTGATCAGCACCTGCCCCTGGGCGTGGCGCATGGCGTTGCTCACCAGGTTTTGCAGCGCACGGTGCAGGTAGCGCGGCTCGGCCTCCACCCATGCATCGTCCCAATGTGCCGAGGACAGGCAGATGCCCCGCGCCACGTTGATTTCCGGGCGCAGCGGTGACAGTTCATCAATCACCTGATCCAGCAACGCATTGAGGTCGACCCGCTGGAAATTCAGTGCCGGCGCCCCCTGTTCCAGCCGCGCGTAGGTGAGCATTTCGTCCACCAGGCCATCGAGGTCCTGGATG
Organism: Pseudomonas sp. F9001; assembly: GCF_013385435.1. NCBI lineage: Bacteria > Pseudomonadati > Pseudomonadota > Gammaproteobacteria > Pseudomonadales > Pseudomonadaceae > Pseudomonas > Pseudomonas sp. F9001. The sequence continues at coordinate 47,189 of NZ_JACAPX010000006.1, read as the reverse complement.
TCGCTGTCCATGCCCTCCATATACTTGCGCCGCGCTTCAGGCGTGGCCGCGTCGCCGATCATCTCCAGGCCGAACCGCAGGCGCGCCACCGGGGTGCGCAGTTCGTGGGACACCGCCCGCACCAGTTCGCGCTGGATCGCCAACAGGCGTTGCAGGTGCTCGGCCATGCCATTGAACGCTGCCGCCAGGCGCCCCACCGAATCCGCGCCGCGGGCCGGCACTCGCACTTCCAGGCTGCCTTTGGCGATGCGCGTGGCGGCGGCTTCCAGGCCACTCAAGCGCCGCTCCAGCTGGCGCACCAATAAATAGACGATCAAGCCGATCAAGGTCAGGCTGATCAGCGCAATCAGGATCAGCCATTGCGCCGGGTACGGATTCATCTGATACAGCGGGCCGATTTCCAGGACCCACGGCGTGCCGACCATGCCGGCAAATACCCGGATCGAATCCCCGCCCTTGCCCAGGGCCATCACGGTATCGCCTTCGGACACGCGGCGGCGCTGGTCTTCGTCCATATCAGCCTGATTGAGCATCACCAGGTGCATCTCGAAACCAAAGCCCTTGGCTTCCTTCAGGTCTGCGAGTTTCTGCGGTTGCTCCGCCACCGGGAAACGCACCAGCTCATCGGCCAGCAGGTAAATCGTCGCGCGGGCCAGTTGTTCGCTGATTTGCTGCACTTCACCGGTCAGCAACAGTTGCTCCTGGTCACTGACCAAGCGCAGCACCCTGGCCGCGTGAGGCCCGGTTTGCTCCACCAACACCTGGCCGCGTTGCAGACGGCTACGCTGGGTCAGGTCCAGGTGCGCCTCGGCCACGGTCTGCAATTGCAGCGGGATACCCAGCAAGCGCTCCCACACTGCCAGGGCACGGCGGCGCTCGATGGCACTCATGGGTTGCAGGTTGTCGCCCATCAGCGCGAAGGTGCCGTGGGCCAGGCGCTCGCGGTACTGGCCGCTGCGCACTTCATTGAGCAGGTGCAAGGCCAGTACGCCGAGCAACGCCACCAGAATCAGCGCCGCGCACATGCCGCCGTAGATGCGCAGGAAGATTGAGTTCACGGCGTCAGGTCAGCCGCAGCTTCGGGGACGAACAGGTAGCCTTTGCTGCGAATGGTCTTGATCAGGCGTGGGTGGATCGGGTCGTCGCCGATTTTCGGGCGGATGCGCGAGATGCGCACGTCGATGGAGCGGTCCTGGCCGTCATAGCCAATGCCGCGCAAGGCAGTGAAGATTTCTTCCCGGGACAGGATCCGCCCGGCATTCGCCACCAGCAGCCACAGCAGATCGAATTCGGCGCTGGTCAGTTCGATGCCGCCCTCATGCAGCCAGGCTTCACGCAGGGCGTTGTCCACCACCAGCGGGCCGAATTGCAGGCGCCGCTGTTTTTCGGGGAGTGCCGGCTCGACGCTTTCGCTGCGCCGCAGCAGGGCCTGGATGCGTGCCAGCAACAGGCGTGGACGCACGGGCTTGCACACGTAATCGTCGGCGCCCATGTCCAGGCCCAGCACCTGGTCCATGTCGTCGGTGCGCGCGGTGAGCATCAGGATCACCCCGTCGTAGCGCTCGCGCACCTTGCGGCAAATGCTCAGGCCGTCTTCACCGGGCAACATCAGGTCGAGGATCACCAGGTCCGGCTGCTCGGCGATGATCCGCGCCGCCGCGAGGGCGCCATTGCCTTCCACCGACACCCGCAAGCCGTTGCTCTCCAGGTAGTCACGGGTCAACTCGGCCAGTCGCTCGTCGTCCTCGACAATCAATACCTGCCAGGCTTCTTGCTCCATGCGTTACCTCGGTTCTAATTATTGTAGGGGCGGGTTTGCCCGAGAAAACTCGAGGGCGCCGCGTTTATTCAGGTTTCCAGCGTCATCGTTGACGTCCTTCGCGGGCAAGCCCGCTCCTACAGTTGTCATGTAGGCGAGGCATAAACTGTATGGATAACCGCCGATTGTAGCAACGGGCCGGCCCTCTGCCACAAGCGCGCAAATGCGTTCGGACATCGTGTTTTTTTGTGATAGGGTTCGCGCCCGCAAAAATCCAACCGGTGGTTTTTACCTCGGAATATTCGGTGACAAACGGCGCAATGCAGCAGTACTGCGGCCTACACGGCCATTCCACGTTTCATACACATTTTACCCACAGCGTTATCCACAGGTAGTCCGTTGCTAAGCCCCCCAAAACGCATTATCTTGTAGGTCGTCGCCAAAAAAACCCTACATGTAGGGTTTTCAGCGAAAAGACCAAACACAAATCAGACAAGAAACTCAAGCTCTTTCTTGCTCCTGTTTGGTGAACTTAAGCCTTTTTCAGAAGACCAAACCGCGCACGCGGATGGCAGCCGTTTTCTGCCCCGATCAGGCGAAAACGGTACGGGTGTTGCAGTACGAAACTGTCACCCACCAGGAATACGGTAAAGAGCCCCAAGGCTTGTAACCGAAGACTTCGGCATGGAAGCGGCGCGAACAGCTCCCTTCCTCCTGTCCCGAAGTTGTTATGCCAGGCCCCCTGGCCTGTTGTAAGTGCTTCAGGACGGAACGGTGGGCACCGTGATGGTGCCCAAATAAATATAGAATGTGGAGACAACCCCCCATGCAAACCGACACAACTCGCGAGAACCCGCAGGGCTCCGTGCCGCAGGCCGCTGATTCGAACCTGGATCTGTCCGCCACCGCGCCCGGCCAATTGCGCGTGATCAAGCGTAACGGCACTGTCGTTCCTTACACCGATGACAAAATCACCGTCGCGATCACCAAAGCGTTTCTTGCAGTTGAAGGCGGCACCGCTGCTGCCTCGTCGCGCATCCACGACACCGTTGCCCGCCTGACCGAACAGGTCACCGCAACCTTCAAGCGTCGCATGCCATCGGGCGGCACCATTCACATCGAAGAAATCCAGGACCAGGTCGAACTGGCCCTGATGCGTGCCGGCGAGCAGAAAGTCGCCCGCGACTACGTGATCTACCGTGACTCGCGCGCCAAGGAACGTGCCGTACGTTCCCCGGCCGAAGAAGCTGCCGTACAAGCTCACCCGTCGATCCGCATCACCCTGGCCGACGGTACGTTTGCACCGCTGGACCTGGGCCGCCTGAACACCATCATCACCGAGGCCTGCGAAGGCCTGGAAGAAGTCGATGGCGACCTGATCCAGCGCGAAACCCTGAAAAACCTGTACGACGGCGTGGCCCTGACCGACGTCAACACCGCCCTGGTGATGACCGCCCGTACCCTGGTCGAGCGTGAGCCGAACTACTCGTTCGTCACCGCGCGCCTGCTGATGGACACCCTGCGTGCCGAAGGCCTGGGCTTCCTGAAAGTCGCCGACAGCGCCACCCACCACGAGATGGCCGACCTGTACGCCAAGGCCCTGCCGGCCTACATCGCCAAGGGTATCGAATTCGAATTGCTGAACCCGATCCTGGCCACCTTCGACCTGGAAAAACTCGGCAAGGCGATCAACCACGAGCGCGACCAGCAGTTCACTTACCTGGGCCTGCAAACCCTGTACGACCGTTACTTCATCCACAAGGACGGGATCCGCTTCGAACTGCCGCAAGTGTTCTTCATGCGCGTGGCCATGGGCCTGGCGATCGAAGAGAAGCAGAAAGAAGACCGTGCCATCGAGTTCTACAACCTGTTGTCGTCCTTCGACTACATGTCGTCGACCCCGACCCTGTTCAACGCCGGTACCCTGCGTCCACAACTGTCCAGCTGCTACCTGACCACCGTGCCGGATGACCTGTCGGGCATCTACCACGCGATCCACGACAACGCCATGCTGTCCAAATTCGCTGGCGGCCTGGGTAACGACTGGACCCCGGTGCGTGCACTGGGTTCGTACATCAAGGGCACCAACGGCAAGTCCCAGGGCGTTGTACCGTTCCTCAAAGTAGTGAACGACACCGCCGTAGCCGTGAACCAGGGTGGCAAGCGCAAGGGCGCTGTATGTGCCTACCTGGAAACCTGGCACATGGACATCGAAGAGTTCATCGAGCTGCGCAAGAACACCGGTGATGACCGTCGTCGTACCCACGACATGAACACCGCCAACTGGATCCCTGACCTGTTCATGAAGCGCGTCTTCGATGACGGCAAGTGGACCCTGTTCTCGCCATCCGAAGTACCGGACCTGCACGACCTGACCGGCAAGGCTTTCGAAGAGCGCTACGAGTACTACGAAGCCCTCACCGAATACCCGGGCAAGGTCAAGCTGTTCAAGACCATCCAGGCCAAAGACCTGTGGCGCAAAATGCTCTCCATGCTGTTTGAAACCGGCCACCCATGGCTGACCTTCAAAGACCCGTGCAACCTGCGCAGCCCGCAGCAGCACGTGGGCGTGGTCCACAGCTCGAACCTGTGCACCGAGATCACCTTGAACACCAACAAGGACGAGATCGCCGTTTGCAACCTGGGCTCGATCAACCTGCCGAACCACATCGTCAACGGCAAGCTGGACACCGCCAAGCTGGAACGCACCGTGAACACCGCCGTTCGCATGCTCGATAACGTTATCGACATCAACTACTACTCGGTACCCCAGGCGCAGAACTCCAACTTCAAGCACCGTCCGGTCGGCCTGGGCATCATGGGCTTCCAGGACGCGCTGTACCTGCAGCACATTCCCTACGGTTCGGACGCTGCAGTCGAGTTCGCCGACAAGTCCATGGAAGCGGTCAGCTACTACGCGATCCAGGCTTCCTGCGACCTGGCCGACGAGCGTGGCGCCTACGAGACGTTCCAGGGTTCGCTGTGGTCCAAAGGCATCCTGCCGCTGGATTCGCAACAGATCCTGATCGAGCAACGTGGCCAGAAGTACATCGACGTTGACCTGAACGAATCCCTGGACTGGGCGCCGGTACGTGCCCGTGTGCAAAAAGGCATTCGTAACTCCAACATCATGGCCATCGCACCGACCGCCACCATCGCCAACATCACTGGCGTGTCGCAGTCGATCGAACCGACCTACCAGAACCTGTATGTGAAATCGAACCTGTCGGGCGAATTCACCGTGATCAACCCGTACCTGGTTCGCGACCTGAAAGCCCGCGGCCTGTGGGACTCGGTCATGATCAACGACCTGAAGTACTACGACGGTTCGGTGCAGCAGATCGAGCGCATCCCGCAAGAACTCAAAGAGCTCTACGCGACTGCCTTCGAAGTGGACACCAAGTGGATCGTCGACGCCGCCAGCCGTCGCCAGAAGTGGATCGACCAGGCTCAGTCGCTGAACCTGTACATCGCCGGCGCATCGGGCAAGAAGCTCGACGTGACCTACCGCATGGCCTGGTACCGTGGCCTGAAAACCACTTACTACCTCCGTGCCCTGGCTGCCACCAGCACCGAGAAGTCGACCATCAACACCGGCAAGCTGAACGCTGTTTCCAGCGGCGGCAACCACGGTGATGATTCGGTTCTCGCCGCACCTGCCGGCCCGGCGCCAGTGCCTAAAGCCTGCGCGATCGACGAGCCGGATTGCGAAGCTTGCCAATAAGCTGAGCACACCCTGGGTCTAACCACCCAAGGTTGAAAAACCCCCGATAGGCCTACGGCGTATCGGGGGTTTTCTTTTGCCTGGAACAACACCGTCGCGATTCGCGCAGGTATTTCACCTCCTTGAAAACATCGGTGGGCTTCTGGCCGACGTGCATCATGGCGGCTTTTATCGCTGAAACAGTGATGCAGTTGCCGCCGGAGCCCTGACTGAATCCGCTCCAGATATCGCCCGGCTGGCCTTGTACCGTTCCGACAGCCGTGTATCCGCCTGTAACGCCCCCACCTATAGGCGTTATCTGAACATCCAAAAAAAAGCCCCTCACGCGAGGGGCTTTTCGGTAAAGCGAGTTAAAGCGACAACATCAGGTCATCTGAATGATGGTCTGCATGATGGTGCTTTGGGTGGAGATGGTCTTGGCGTTCGCCTGATAGTTGCTCTGGGCCTTGATCAGGTCCACCAGCTCGTTGGTCAGGTTGACGTTGGAGTTCTCCAGGGAGTTGGCCACGATCGAACCCAGGGTGCCGACTTGCGGGGTATCAAAACCCGGCTGGCCCGACGCGAAGGTTTCTTTCCAGGTGGTGCCGCCGGCTGGCTGCAGGCCCTGCTCGTTGTTGAAGCTGGCCAGGGAGATCTGGCCGATGGCCTTGCTCTGCTGGTTGCTGAACGTGGCGAACAGTACGCCGCTGCCGTCGATTTTCAGCCCGGTGATTTGCCCGGTGGCGTAGCCATCGGTGGTCGGCGGGTTGCGGTAGGTGGCGGAGTTGTACTGGGTGATGTTCCCCATGTTGACGGCCACGCCGTCTGCGTTGGCGGCCGCACCGTTAGGCGTCCAGACACCATTGACCAGGCCGCCCGGCTTCCAGTCGGAAATGGTCAGGGTGGTATTGGAAGCGGTGGCTGGCGGGGTAACGATCCCGGTCAGCTTGCCGGAGGTGTCAAACGACAGCGTCGAGGCGACTGGCGCCTTCACGTCAGTACCGGTGCCGCTGATCGGCGAGCCGTCAGGGTTGCGCCCATCGATCAGGGTGTAGGACTTCCAGGTGTTGGAGTCGGTCTTCACCAGGTACTGCACCATCGGATGCGCGTTGCCCTGCGTATCGTACAGCGTGGTGGAATATTGAGTGGTGAAGCTGTCCGATTTGGTCGGATCAAACGGGTGCGCCGTCTGGTCGATCGCCGTCTCGGAGGAGTTCAGGTTACTGGTGGAATCCACCTTGCTCGAAGCCTTCGGCGGCAGGTACGACAGGTTGAGCTGCAGGTCGGTCAAGCCGCCCTTCTGGATGTTGCCATCGGCATCCGCTGCGTAGCCTTGCAGGCGCGAGGTGCCGGTGTTGTTGGTGATGTAGCCGTCCTTGTCGGCCCGGAACGCACCGTTGCGGGTGTATTCCAGCGAACCGTCGCTGCCCTTCTGCACGAAGAAGCCGCCGCCCTGGATCGCCATGTCGAGCGTGCCGCCGCTGTTGTTGACGTCACCCTGGGTGAACTGCTGGGACACGGCCGCCAGGTTCACGCCGTTGCCGACGCTGTTCTGGCCGGTACCCAGCTTGGAAGCCGCGTAGATATCCGCGAATTCCGCACGGGACGACTTGAAGCCGGTGGTCGCGACGTTGGCGATGTTGTTGCCCGTCACGTCCAGTTGTTTGTTGGCCGCATAGAGGCCGCTAAGGCCGATGTTAAAAGACATTGTTCTCTCCTTTTGCCGTATTTAGCCGGCTCTATGTACCGATAGTCTGAATTTGCGACAGCTTGATACTGCCCAGGCCGCCCGCCAGGTTCAGCACCATTTCAGCGCCGTTCGTGCCCAGGGTTACGCTGGTCACCGTTGCCGGCAGCGAGGTGGCGAGGGCCACCGAGTCACCCTTGTCATTCTTGGTGGTGGCATTGAAGGTGTAGGTGCCGGGTGGCGCCGTCTCACCCGCATCGGTCTTGCCGTCCCAGACGAAGCTGGAGTTGCCGGCGCTCTGGGCGCCCATGTCGATGGTGCGAACGACGTTGCCATCCTTGTCGGTGATCTTGACGGAGACGTTGCCCGTCGCCGCCGTCACCGCCACGGAACCGGTCATGCTCTTGCTGGTATCCACCATCGCCTTGTCGGTCTGGGTGATGACCGAACGCCCCACCAGCGACGAAGCCTGCAGCGCCTGGGAGGAGCTGAAGTTGCTGGAAATCGCATTCACCGAGTCATTCAGGTTGTTGATGCCTTCCAGACTGCTGAACTGCGCCAACTGTGCGACGAACGCGCCATTGTCCTGGGGCGACAGCGGGTCCTGGTTTTTCAGCTGGGTCACCAGCAATTGCAGGAACGCGTCCTTGCCCATCGCCTGGTTGCCCGTCGCCGACTTGGCGGCGTCACCGACGCTGGTGTTATCTGTCGCCGTCTTGACCTTGGAGTTAAAAAGGTCCTGGACTGCCGTGTTCGTCGAACTGTTATCAACAATGGCCATTATTTGGCGCCCCTTATCACTGACCCAGGGTCAGGACCTTCTGCATCATGGTTTTGGCGGTGTTCATCATTTCCGCGTTGGTCTGGAACGAGCGGCTGGCGGAAATCATGTCGGCCATTTCCTCGACCACGTTGACGTTGGGGTAGTACACGTACCCTTTTTCGTTCGCGGCAGGGTGGTTCGGCTCGTAGCGGGCTTCGAGGTTGCTCTGGTCTTCGACCACACCGAGCACCTGCACGCCCTGGCCTGCGGCATCCTGGTTCTGGAACAGCGAATCGCCGCTGCCACTCTGGCCGCCCTGGAACATGGTGGCGAACACCGGGTGCCGGGCGCGGTAGGTCTGGTCAATGCTCGAAGACACGGTCTCGGCGTTGGCGATGTTACTGGCGACGGTGTTGAGGCGCGTGGTCTGCGCACTCATGCCACTACCGGCAATATTGAAAACACTGGCGAGGGACATGGCTTATTCTCCACGCAGGGCTGACATCAGCCCTTTGAATTTGCTGTTGAGCAGGGTGAAGCTGGCCTGGAAGTTCACTGAGTTCTCGGCGTAGGCCGATTGCTCCAACTGGGCGTCCACGGTGTTCTGGTCGATCGACGGTTGCATCGGCGTGCGATACAGCAGCGACTCGTCACCATTGCCCAGGCCTTGCGCCTCGATATGACGGCTGTTGGTCATGTTCAGGGCGAAGGTGCCGTTCTTGGTCTTGTCTTGCTGGGCGGCGAGCACGGCAGAGAAGTCCAGGTCCCGAGCCTTGTAGTTCGGGGTGTCGGCGTTGGCGATGTTGTTGGCCAGGACTTCGGCACGCTGGGCGCGAAAGCCCAGTGCTTGTTCGTGGATACCGAGCGCTTTATCGAAGCTGATGCTCATGGCGGAAACCTTTAGGGGCTGACCTGCTTTTCGTAACAAGGATTTAGCAAGGGCCATGCCAAGTTGCTTGAGCCCCGTAAATCAAGGGTTTGCGAGGGAATTGCCGGCGGCAATGCCAGAAAAGCGGCAAAGGGTTTCCGCGAAACGCCAGTAAAGCGGCAATGAGGGCTTGCCGCTTTGCGGCCATAAAAAAAGGGAGGCCTGTGCAGGCCTCCCTTTTTGTCCAAGCACTCGTCACTTGGCCTGGTAAATGATTCCAGGACTGCACTGCACCATCTGGTAATGATCCGGCAAACCGTTCAGCGCCTCGGAAGCCCCCAGGAACAGATAACCGCCACGCTTGAGGGTGCCGTGGATGCGCAACAGAATGTCTTTCTTCACCTCGGCCGAGAAGTAGATCAGCACGTTGCGGCAAAACACCATGTCGAACTTGCCCAGGCTGGCATAACTGTCCAGCAGGTTGAACGAACGAAACTCCACCCGGCTCTTGATCGGCGCCTTGACCGCCCAACGCCCTGCCCCCTTGGGGTCGAAGAAACGCTGCAAGCGCTCCTGGGACAACCCGCGCCCCAGTGCCAGGCTGTCGTACTCGCCGGTCTTGCAGTTGGTGAGCATGGTGCCGGACAAATCCGTGGCCACGATTTGCGCCCCGGCCTTCAACTGGCCCATGTTGGTCCGCTCGAACTCATCGATGGCCATCGAAATCGAATACGGTTCCTGTCCCGACGAACAGGCGGCCGACCAGATGCGCAGGCGCTGGCCGGGAGCGGCCTTGATCGCCTCGGGCAGCACCTTGTTCTTGAGCACTTCAAACGGATAGGTATCGCGAAACCACAAGGTTTCGTTGGTGGTCATGGCGTCGACCACCATCTCCTTGAGCCCGCTGCGTGGCTGGCCCTGGATCCGTTGCACCAACTCCCCGAGGGACTTGATGCCTTGCTGCTCCATCAGTTTGTTGAGACGGCTGGATACCAGGTACTGCTTGTTTTCACCGAGCAATATGCCACAGGCCTTTTCCAGGAAGACCCGGAACTGTTCGAAATCCAAATTACCCGTAGACAATGATACCGCCTCTTAAATCGTGTGACCGCCAGGGAAAAGGCCCCTAGCCGTGATCTGCTGCCTTGATCCGGTCGACTACCCGGGATGCCAGGTCATCAGGGCGGAATTTGGCCAGGAAGTCATCGGCACCGACCTTCTTGACCATCGCCTGATTGAATACACCCGACAACGAAGTATGCAGGATGATATGTAGTTTTTGCATGCGTGGGTCGTTGCGTATCTCGGCCGTGAGGGTGTAGCCGTCCATTTCCGGCATCTCGATGTCGGAGATCATCATCAGGAATTCTTCTTCCGGCTTCTTGCCCTCATCCACCAGCTTGCGCAGGTAATCCAGGGCCTGGCGACCGTCATTGAGCGCGACCACTTCGACCCCAACGGTCTGCAGGCAACGGGACACCTGCTTGCGCGCAACCGAAGAGTCGTCCACCGTCAGCACCCGCAGCGAGATCGCCTTGTGCGCGGTTTCGGCGTCTACCACACCCACCGATATCGCCTCGGAGGTCGGGGCCACTTCGGCGAGGATTTTCTCCACGTCGATGATTTCCACCAACTGGTTGTCGACCCGCGTCACCGCCGTGAGGTAGTGATCGCGACCGGTGCCCTTGGGCGGCGGATGGATCTCTTCCCAGTTCATGTTGACGATGCGCTCCACCGAGCGCACCAGGAAACCCTGGGTCTTGGTGTTGTACTCGGTAATGATCACGAACGGGCTCTCGCGGTCCTGCAACCCCGCCGAACCGGTGGCCATTGCCAGGTCAAGAATCGGGATGGTCGCGCCACGAATGTTGGCCACACCGCAAACCACCGGGCTGGACTTGGGCATTATTGTCAGCTTGGGACACTGCAGCACTTCGCGAACCTTGAAGACATTAATCCCGTACAGCTGCTTGCCGTCCAGACGGAACAACAGCAACTCCAGGCGATTCTGCCCCACCAGCTGTGTGCGCTGGTTCACTGAATCCATTACACCGGCCATGCCCAGACTCCTACGCTAAAACTTAGGGGTACGACGCGTACCCAACACTAAACGGCACGAGCTTTGCTTTTTTATTGGCCATGGACATCAAAACGACAGTTTCCCGACGCCTCCGATCCCCACAGTACCGCAGATTGCTCTGCGTCTCGATGGCGTTGCTTGCCTTGGCTACGGGCCAGCCGGCCCGCGCCGATAACGTCACCTTGCCTGATCTGCTTATCGGCGTCACTCAAGGCTTTCTTGAGTTCACTGTAGAAGATTATCTGGCCACGACGCAGACACCGGGCCGCTACGAAATCCAGGTCAACCAGCTGGATCCGCGCCTGCGCATGCCCATGTGCGACAGAGAATTGACAGCTTCCCTGGAAAGCCCCGCCCAGCCCATCGGGCGCGTGACCGTGAAAGTGCGCTGCGAAGGCGCCTCGCCCTGGACGGTGTTCGTGCCCGCCCAAGTCAAACTGTTTCGCGAAGTGGTGGTGGTGACGCGCCCGCTGAAACGTACCGGAATCATTGGTTATGATGACGTCGCGATGCGCGAGCGCGACATCAGCATGATCACCCAGAGCTACCTCACGTCCCTTGACCAGGCACTCGGGCAGAAACTTACCCGACCAATGGTCGCCGACCAGGTGATTACCCTGGTCCATCTCGAGCAGGCCGAAGTCGTGCGCAAAGGTGACCAGGTGGTGATTTCCGCCAGCAGCGGTGGCCTGAATGTAAAAATGCCGGGGGAAGCCCTGTCCAACGGCGGCATGAGTGAACAGATTCGCGTCAAGAACCTGAATTCCAACCGCGTGATCAAGGCCCGGGTGACTGCGCCGGGGCAGGTTGAGGTGGCTTTATAGATCACTGGCATCGGACGCCAGCTTTTCCTACACTGTGCGCAAAGCGGCATCGCGCATAGGTTTATTGTCAATCGAGCCTAAAGTTTGTCCGGGTATGGCCGAAAACATGGCAAGCGTCCAAATACCCAGAGGTTTTTTTAACATGGTCATCGATTTCAGTCGTTTGAATAACGCCCTGCCAACGCCCGGTTCTTCGCGCACCAACGGTGCCAAAGACAGCGTTGAAGCCAAGTCCCAGCCTCTGCCTGCCAAGACAGAACAGGTCGGTGCGAGCCAAAGCGGGGAATCGGTACACCTGAGCAATGAGGCTCAACAGTTGCAGAAGGTCACTGACTCGCTGAGCGATCAGCCAGTTGTCAATAAAGCCCGTGTGGCCGAATTGAAACAGGCGATTGCCGATGGCAGCTATAAGGTCGACAGCAACCGTGTAGCCAGCAAACTGCTTAACTTCGAAGCCGAGCGCTAGGCAAAGGCCTGCGCCAGGCTTTTGGACGCTTAAACCCCAAGGCCAGCCATGCACGACGAAAACTTGCTACAACTGATCATTGAAGACCTGCCTCCCGCACAGCAACTGCTGGAGCTCCTTCGAGAAGAATCACTGGCCCTGTACGGCCGGGACATGCGCATGCTGGAAGAAATCCTGGCGCGCAAGCAATCGCTGATCGTCCTGCTGGAACAGCACGGCAAGAAGCGCAGCCAGATTCTGATCAGCCTGGGCCTCACGGCCGACCACAAGGGCCTGGAACAACTCGCCAGCCACTCCACGGTGGGCGACCAGTTGCTGGCCCAGAGCAAAGAACTCAACCAGTTGCTGACCCTGTGCCAGGAAACCAACCTCCTCAACGGCCAGGCCATCCAGCTTCAGCAAGCCACGACCGCCAATCAGTTGCGTATCCTCCACGGCGGCGAGCCTCCGGCTCTCTACAACGCTCAAGGCTCCACCTCACGCCTGGCCAAGCCAAGCACCCGCAGCCAAGCCTGAAACCAGTTTGAGCGCGCCCTATCCAAGTCGCGCCACATACTGGCAAAATGACAGCACTTGCGTGTAGTCGTATTTTGTCTGGAGATGGAAGAACCGTGTTCAACGCCCTTAACGCGGAAGATGCTCCGCAGCCACCCAAGGTACTCACCACGCCGCTGGAAATCGCTGGCACCTTGCGGATGCTGCAAGAAAGCCATGATCCGCTGATCATCACCTTCCATGAACGCAACCAGCGGTTTCAAAGCTACCTGGTGGAAATCGACCGGGACAGCAAGACACTGGCCTTGGACGAAATGGTCCCGCGCGACGGCGAACGCTACCTCGAGAATGGCGAAGCTTTCCGGATCGAAGGTTTTCACGATGGTGTGCGGGTAGCCTGGGAAAGCAACGGCACCCTGACCCTCGATGAAGCCGGCGGCCACCGTATTTACCGCGGCAGCATGCCTGGCGAGGTGATTTACCATCAGCGTCGCAACGCCTTCCGCGCGGCGCTGAAGCTGGCGCAACTGGTGAGCGTCGAACTGGGCGGCGACAAACTCAAGGCCCCCATCAGCGGCAAGTTGCTGGATATTTCCGCCACCGGCTGCAAATTGCGCTTCGAAGGGGATATTTCCGAGCGCCTGCAACTGGGCCAGGTCTACGACCGATTTATCGCCGCGCTACCCTTTGGCAGCATGACCACCTCGGTAGAACTGCGTTACCTGCACTTCGAAGAAAGGATCAACACCACCTTCGCCGGCCTACGTTTTCATAACATGAGCGGGCTGGTGCAGCGCCAGGTCGAGCGGTTTGTGTATCAACTGCAGCGTGAAGCGCGCCGGTTTGACAAGGACGACGACCTTTAAACAATAAAGGTCGCGACAAAAAAACGGGCAGTCCCTCAAGGGGGCTGCCCGTTTTTGCTTTCAGGGGCGCGCCCTGCTCAAGTCGTGGGGGTGATCATCCGGGTCCGGATGCTCTGGTGGCTCGGTGACAGGCTCCGGCTGATCCAGCTCGGGATCGACTACTGGCTCGGGATCCACAACGGCGGTCTGCATCTGGTCCTGCACCACCTGTTCGTCCACTCGCGGATCGAGGCACGCTACCAGGGGCGAGCTGGACATGCTGTCGGGCATCGCCACGTGATGCAGCGGTGCGTCGTCCACCTGATGCAGGTTGGTGACCGCCTTGGGCCGGATGCGCCACACCAGGATCAATGCGCACACGCTGAAAAACGCATACAGCATATGGCTGCCGAACAGCTTCATCACCACACCGGCCAACAGCGGGCCGACACTGGCGCCGATGCCGTAGGTCACCAGCAACATCGCAGTGAGCGACACCCGGCGATCACCCTCGACGTGGTCGTTGGAAAACGCCACAGCCAGCGGGTACAGGCAGAACTGCACCAGGGAACAGAGAAAGCCCGCGACGAACAGCACTTCCAGTGGTACCTGGGTCATGATCGCCAACGGCAACGCGGCCACCGCCAGGCACAAGGCGAAACAGCGAATCAACAGCGCGCGGTCATATCGATCGGACAGCCAGCCCAATGGCCACTGCACCAGCAGCCCGGCGAAAATGCAGCTACCCATGAACAGGCCGACCTGCTCGGTGGTCAGCCCTTGCTGAGACGCGTACAGCGGTGCCAAACCGTAGAACGAGCCGACGATCAGCCCGGCCCCCAACACCGTACTGAGGGACTGCGGCACCCGCTTGATAAAGAAGCGCGGCTCCATCGGCGCCGGATGCAGCGGCGCCGGGTGAATGCGGCGAGTCATGGCCACCGGCACCAGGCACAGCGCAAAACACAGCGCGACCAGCATCAGCAACTCAAGGCCCAACTCAGGGTGCATCACAAGGATCAGTTGGCCCAGCACCAGGCCGAGGTACGAAGCAATCATATAGCCGCTGAACACCGCACCGCGCTGCTTGGCTTCAGCCTGTTCGTTAAGCCAGCTCTCGATGACCATGTACTGGCACATCATGCCCAGGCCGACAATCATCCGCAGCACAATCCAGGCTGGCAGCCAGTTGATCAGCCCGTGGCCCAACACCGCCGCGCCGACGATCCCGGCACAGGTGGCGTAGGCCCGGATATGCCCGACGCGGCCAATCAGGCGGTGACCTATCTTGCCCCCCAACACCAGGCCAAAATAGTTGGCGGCCATCAACGCACCGACCCACAGGCTGTCGACATGATCTGCCGCCAGGCGCAAGGCCAGGTAAGTACTGAGCAGGCCAGAGCCGATCAGCATCATCAGGGAAGCAAAATAAAGGGCTCGAAAAGGTTTCCAGATCTGGCGCATCGGCGTTCCGAGCGGCTCCTTGCTGTGGGTGTCAGGACTACCGGAATGATAGTCCCGGGTCGTCGGGTCCGGACAGCCAAAACATGCGGTTGCCGGGGAATATTTTGCTCATGCCAATTGGCTACGTGTCAGACGCTCGCCAGTCACCCGCGAGGTACAGGATGCAGACGAATACTTGCGCCGCCCCGCTCTTGCCTCCCGTGTGAACCTCAAACGCGGGCAAGGTTCGGTTGGTGTTTGAAAAGACTGCCGCACTCAAACGCCCGGCCACAAAAAAGCCCCGCCAGATAAATCTGATCGGGGCTTGCGGACGTCGAGGCCGCATGGGCAGCAACGGTGAAGTGGTGTCCCAGGGCCGGTTCGAACGGCCAACCTTCCCCTTAGGAGGGGGATGCTCTATCCAATTGAGCTACTGGGACTAATGACAGCCAACCGGCGATGGGCACGGCGACGGACGGCGTGCATGTTAACGGCGCAGGTGAATTTTGTCATGTCGTCCGTTGGCTTTTTGAGTGTAGGCCCATGCCAGTGACAGCCGGTGGTATTCCGCTCAACGATTACGGACGGTTCGGACCATCGTGCAAAATGCACTCCCCCAAAATGCCATCATTGCAAATTGCAACAGCATGGCAATCTGGACACTATATAAATGTTTGATTTTAAAGGATTTATTGTCAATTAAAGACTGGCACGACACCTGCAATCCTTTATCCTACAAATACAGTCCGGCCCAGCCATCTGCGGAGAACATGCACATGAACAGCGCACTTCTACTAGCCCTCAATACCGTTGCACTGGCTGCGCTGGTGATGTTCCATTTTCAGTCCACCACTTCCGACGACGCCGCGCAGGTCAGCCAGGCGATTCCCCACCACCTGCAGCAGCGCCCGCAACTGGCTGTCATGAAGCCGAACATGCAATCCCCACTGCAACTGACCCAGGGCACTCAAGCTGCTCCTGCCACTGAACACTGGGTTTTCTGAACCGCTTACCGGAGCATCCCATGAACAAGTCCGCCTGGCTGTTTCTGACCCTGGCACTCGCCGCCGCCGGCCTCGGCCTGAACGTATTGTCGCAAGACGTGCAGACAGTCTCCTTCGTCGCCGCCGGCGTGTTTGGCAGCCTGTGGGTATTGGCAGTCTTCATTGGTCGACGCATCAAATTCGATCCCGTACTGCGCTGAATCCCCCCGCTCGTCGCCCTCGCTAAAATCGCTGCCACGCCTCGGCTCGTCCGTCCGGACAGCCGACCATATGTCGCTCCGCATTCGTAAATTGGCAATTTGCCACTAATCTTAAAGTTAAGGGCAAAAGGCCATATTGCTATAGGATGTGCGCCCGAAAAGCCTTTTGCGCCCAGGGTCTGCGGGCTCAACACTCATTTGGGTGCGTCCGCGGAAAGTTTTCCAACCAGTCCGCAAATTTTGAAATGAGTACTGGCATAAAGCCGGTAGCCGGTTCAATATTTGTCACAGAATTGACGCCAAGGAACTGGCAAATCTGAGGCATGATGCGGCCTCTTTGCAATTCAGGTTGAACATTTGGCAGCAAACCTTGTCCTAACATGCATCTTGCGGCCAATTCCAAAAACCGCTCCCCTGAACTAACCGGTTAAATATATGCGCCCATTGAAACAGGCAATTTATTCCAGCCGTACGGCTGACAAGTTCGTCGTACGTCTGCCAGACGGAATGCGGGAACGCATTGCCGAGGTGGCTCGCAATCATCACCGCAGCATGAACTCCGAAATCATCGCACGCCTGGAACAAAGCCTGATTCAGGAAGGTGCGCTGGGCGACGAGCTGAGCATGCGCCTGGACAGCCCCGAGCTGTCACTGCACGAACGCGAACTGCTGCAGCGTTTTCGTCAGCTCTCCCACCGCCAGCAAAATGCTCTCGTCTCGCTGATCGCCCACGACGTTGAGGCAGCTGCAGAAGCCAACTGATTGGCAACTGAAAGCTGAAAGCCAGCCATGCGCTGGCTTTTTTTTGCCCGGGATTTGGTCAGGAAAGGATCAAGGGGCAAATGCCCCCGATCCATGGAAGGGATCAAAGCAGGAAGATGGTTGCCAGGCCCAGGAAGATGAAGAAGCCGCCACTGTCGGTCATGGCCGTGATCATCACACTGGCGCCCATCGCCGGGTCTCGTCCAAGGCGCACCAGGGTCATTGGAATCAGAACCCCCATCAACGCTGCCAGCAGCAGGTTAAGCGTCATGGCCGCCGTCATGACCACGCCGAGCGACCAGCTGCCATACAGCAGGTACGCCACGATACCGATGACACCGCCCCACACCAGGCCGTTGATCAGCGCGACCGCAAGCTCCTTGCGCATCAAACGCTTGCCATGCCCGGTCCCCACCTGATCCAGCGCCATGGCGCGGACGATCATGGTGATGGTCTGGTTACCCGAGTTACCGCCAATACCCGCCACAATCGGCATCAGTGCAGCCAGGGCCACGAGCTTCTCGATGGAGCCTTCAAACAGGCCGATCACCCGTGAAGCAATAAACGCGGTAATCAAATTCACCGCCAGCCAGGCCCAGCGGTTACGCAGGGACTTCCAGACCGACGCAAAAATATCCTCTTCTTCCCGCAGACCGGCCATGTTGAGGACTTCGCTTTCGCTCTCCTCACGAATCAGGTCGACCATTTCATCGATGGTCAGACGGCCGATCAGCTTGCCGTTCTTGTCGACCACCGGGGCCGAGATCAAGTCATAACGCTCAAACGCCTGGGCCGCGTCGTAAGCGTCTTCGTCCGGATGGAAACTCACCGGGTCACTGGCCATGACGTCCGCGACTTTTTTGTCCGGATCATTGACCAGCAGGCGCTTGATCGGCAGTACGCCCTTGAGGATCCCTTCGTAGTCGACCACGAACAGCTTGTCGGTGTGGCCTGGCAGCTCTTTCAACCGGCGCAGGTAGCGCAGAACCACTTCCAGGCTGACGTCTTCGCGGATGGTGACCATCTCGAAGTCCATCAACGCACCGACCTGCTCCTCGTCGTAGGACAACGCCGAGCGCACACGCTCGCGCTGCTGGCCATCGAGGGTTTCCATCAGCTCATGGACGACGTCACGCGGCAGCTCGGAAGCCAGGTCAGCGAGTTCGTCGGCATCCATGTCCTTGGCGGCCGCCAGGAGCTCGTGATCGTCCATGTCGGCGATCAGCGTTTCACGGACCGAGTCGGATACTTCGAGGAGGATGTCGCCGTCGCGGTCAGCCTTGACCAACTGCCAAAGGGTCAGGCGGTCATTCAGCGGCAAGGCTTCGAGGATGTAGGCAACGTCGGCGGAGTGCAGGTCATCGAGCTTGCGTTGCAGCTCGACAAGGTTTTGCCGGTGGACCAGGTTCTCGACCCGGTCATTGTTCGCGCCTTCCTGGCGATGGGTCAGGTCTTCGACCACGCGCTGGCGCTGCAGCAGCTCGACGACTTGAGCCAGGCGATCCTGCAGGCTTTCTTGTGTTTTCTTTACTTCAACTTCGGTCATAGGCGAACTCCACTCCCAGCAGCGGGGCACGCCGGAAGGATCAATCAGTCAATTCATGATTGGTAAAACGGGGTACTGAGTAACTACTGGGTAAGTCCATGGAGGTGTTCCACAAGCCCCGGCGGGGCTGACGGGCGCAATGATACACCGGGCGGCCGCGTTTAACGTCAAAAAACTGGAAAGAACAAGCGCTTGCGACACAAAGCTGAGCATTGGCCACACATATGAACTGCGACGACGCAGCTTGAAAGGAAAACACATGGGCGGGAGAAAAAGGCGCCCCGGGAAATAAAAACCCCAGACGGCAAAAAGCCCGCACTAGGCGGGCTTTTTGTTGTTTGGTGCACTCGACAGGATTCGAACCTGTGACCGCTCGGTTCGTAGCCGAGTACTCTATCCAGCTGAGCTACGAGTGCAGATTGTGTTTTTAGACCAGATCACAACTGGTTGAAGCCAAGTTACCTGCATTGCTGCAACTAACTCTTAAATGGTGCACTCGACAGGATTCGAACCTGTGACCGCTCGGTTCGTAGCCGAGTACTCTATCCAGCTGAGCTACGAGTGCATTTGTTGCCGCGCATTATAGGCCGTTCAATCTCTATGTAAAGCTATTTTTTCGTTTAGTTTCAACAACTTAGCGAAAAAACCAGATTGCAACGTACTAAGCAAATAATGGCGGAGAACGGGGGATTCGAACCCCCGACACCCTTTTGAGGTGTACTCCCTTAGCAGGGGAGCGCCTTCGGCCACTCGGCCAGCTCTCCGCAACACGGGGCGTATATTAACCAGCTTCATCCCCGTTTGCAAACATAAAAAACGATAAAAATTAATGGCTTGGTTCTTCGTCCTTCTCTTTCTTGATCCGCAGGTAGATTTCCTCGCGGTGGACAGCCACCTCTTTCGGAGCGTTAACCCCGATACGCACTTGATTGCCTTTGACGCCGAGCACGGTCACGGTGATTTCGCCATCACCAATAATCAGGCTTTCTGCGCATCGACGAGTCAGAATCAGCATACCTTTCTCCTCACGCATTTCATTTCGGGAACAACAGTCTGCAAAAAAAAGGCATTCGACCTACAACCAAATGGCCATAGCCCTACACGCCTAAGTATTGTCGAGCGCAGGTAAAAGAACAGGTCTTCACCACGCGCCCGACAAAAAAATGAAAGGCGCGGATAACCGCGCCTTCCTGGCAACGCATCACTCGCCCTGTCGGGCCGGAGCGTCCAGTTCAAAAGCGGTATGCAGTGCGCGTACAGCCAGTTCCAGGTACTTCTCTTCGATCACCACCGACACCTTGATTTCCGATGTGGAGATCATCTGGATGTTGATGCTTTCCTTGGCCAGGGCTTCGAACATGCGGCTGGCAACACCCGCATGGGAACGCATGCCCACACCCACGATCGACACCTTGGCAATCTTCGTATCGCCGACCACTTCACGGGCGCCGATTTCCTTCGCAGTGTTCTGCAGGATCCGCTCCGCCGCATCGTACTCGTTGCGGTGCACGGTGAAGGTGAAATCGGTGGTGTTATCGTGCGAGACGTTCTGCACGATCATGTCGACTTCGATGTTCGCGCCACTGATAGGGCCCAGGATCTTGAAAGCCACGCCCGGGGTGTCTGGCACGCCACGGATAGTCAGCTTGGCTTCATCACGGTTGAAAGCGATACCGGAAATGATCGGCTGTTCCATGGATTCCTCTTCATCAATAGTAATGAGGGTGCCCGGACCCTCCTTGAAGCTGTGCAGTACGCGCAGCGGAACGTTGTATTTGCCGGCGAACTCAACGGCACGGATCTGCAACACCTTGGAACCGAGGCTGGCCATTTCCAGCATCTCTTCGAAGGTGATCTTGTCCAGGCGCTGAGCCACGGACACGACCCGCGGGTCAGTGGTGTAGACGCCATCCACATCGGTGTAGATCTGGCATTCGTCAGCCTTCAGGGCTGCCGCCAGAGCCACGCCAGTGGTGTCGGAACCGCCACGACCGAGGGTGGTGATGTTGCCGTGCTCGTCGACGCCCTGGAAACCGGCGACAACGACCACACGACCGGCTTTCAGGTCAGCGCGAATCTTCTGGTCATCAATCTGCAGGATGCGGGCTTTAGTGTGCGCGCTATCCGTAAGAATGCGGACCTGGTTGCCAGTGTAGGACACCGCCGGCACACCACGCTTGTTCAGCGCCATGGCCAGCAATGCGATGGTCACCTGCTCACCGGTGGAAATGATCACGTCCAGTTCACGGGGAACCGGTTGCTGATCGCCACTGATTTGCTTGGCCAGATCGATCAGGCGATTGGTCTCGCCGCTCATGGCCGACAGCACCACCACCAGGTCATCGCCGGCATCGCGGAATTTCTTAACCTTGTCGGCGACCTGCTCGATTCTTTCGACAGAACCGACCGAGGTGCCTCCAAATTTCTGTACGATCAAAGCCATTTCTAAGCCGCCTCAGCCCGTAAAGGGGCGCCTGTTATTCAATCAACCAGCACTGACTGAGCCCGCGACTAGACCACGGGCTCATTAACAGCGCCTTAAATACCTGCCTCGACAAACGGCACGGTCAGGGCCAGGGCCGCGTCCAGGGCGCCGGCGTCAACACCACCGCCTTGCGCCATGTCCGGACGACCACCGCCCTTCCCGCCCACTGCCGCGGCGGCTTGCTTCATCAAATCACCGGCCTTGAGTTGGCCAGTCAGGTCTTTGGTTACACCGGCAACCAGAACGACCTTTTCCTCATGGACACTGCCGAGCAGGATCACTGCGCGGCCGAGCTTGTTCTTCAACTGATCGACCAAGGCCAACAGCGCCTTGCCGTCCTGACCGTCCAGGCGTACGGCCAGCACTTTCACACCCTTGACGTCCAGGGCGGAAGCCGACAGATCGTCGCCCGCCGCGCTGGCCGCCTTGGCCTGCAACTGCTCCAGCTGTTTCTCCAGCTGACGGTTGCGCTCCAGTACGCCGGAGAGCTTGTCGATCAGGTTGTCGCGGCTGCCCTTGACCAGGCCGGCCGCTTCCTTGAGTTGTTCTTCTGCCGCATTGAGGTACGCCAGGGCCGCAGCACCGGTGATCGCTTCAATACGACGTACGCCGGAAGCCACGCCGCCTTCGCTGATGATTTTCAGCAGGCCGATGTCGCCGGTACGGCTGGCGTGGATACCACCACACAGCTCCACCGAGAAGCTGCCGCCCATGCTCAATACGCGCACTTCGTCGCCGTACTTCTCGCCAAACAGCGCCATGGCGCCTTTTTGCTTGGCGGTCTCGATATCGGTTTCTTCGGTTTCCACCGGGGTGTTCTTGCGAATCTCGGCGTTGACGATGTCTTCCAGGGCCTTCAACTGCTCAGGCTTGATCGCCTCGAAATGACTGAAGTCAAAACGCAGGCGCTGGCTATCGACCAACGAACCCTTCTGTTGCACATGCTCACCCAGCACCTGACGCAACGCAGCGTGCAGCAAGTGAGTGGCAGAATGGTTCAAGGCAGTTGCATGCCGTACGTCGGCATCTACCTGAGTGTCCACCGGCGCGCCGACGGTCAGGTTGCCCAGCACCAGCACGCCGTGATGCAGGAACGCACCGCCGGTCTTGGTGGTGTCGCGCACTTCAAAACGACCGGAGGTGGAGCTCAGGAAACCACAGTCGCCAACCTGGCCACCGGATTCAGCGTAGAACGGGGTCTGGTCGAGGACCACAACACCCTCGTCACCTTCGTTCAGCACGTCGACCGACTTGCCGTCCTTATAGATAGCCACGATCTTGGCCGAGCCAACGGTGGCTTCGTAACCAATGAACGAAGTCGCCACATCAACCTTTACCAGGGTGTTGTAGTCCAGGCCAAAGGAGCTGGCGGAACGGGCACGGACGCGCTGGGCTTCCATCTCACGCTCAAACCCGGCCTCGTCGATGGTCAGCTCGCGTTCGCGGGCGATGTCGGCGGTCAGGTCCATCGGGAAACCGTAGGTGTCGTACAGCTTGAACACGACGTCGCCCGGCACCACGGTGCCCTTGAGCTCGACCAGGTCCTGCTCGAGGATCTTCAGGCCGTGCTCCAGGGTCTTGGAGAACTGCTCTTCTTCAGCCTTGAGCACGCGCTCGATGTTGGCTTGCTGCTGCTTGAGTTCCGGGAAGGCATCGCCCATCTCGGCCACCAGCGCGGCAACGATCTTGTAGAAGAAGCTACCGGTGGCGCCCAGCTTGTTACCGTGACGGCAGGCCCGACGGATGATGCGGCGCAGCACATAGCCACGGCCTTCGTTCGACGGCAGCACGCCATCGGCGATCAGGAAGCCGCAGGAACGGATATGATCCGACACCACCTTGAGCGACGACTGGTTGTCGTTGGCACAGCCAATGGCCACGGCCGAAGCGCTCAGCAGGTTGGTGAACAGGTCGATCTCGTAGTTGGAGTGAACGTGCTGCATCACCGCACTGATCCGCTCCAGGCCCATGCCGGTGTCCACCGACGGCGCTGGCAACGGATGCAACACGCCATCGGCGGTGCGGTTGAACTGCATGAACACGTTGTTCCAGATCTCGATGTAGCGGTCGCCGTCTTCTTCCGGCGAGCCCGGTGGGCCGCCCCAGATGTCGGCGCCGTGATCGTAGAAAATCTCGGTGCACGGGCCGCACGGGCCGGTATCGCCCATGGTCCAGAAGTTGTCGGACGCGTAAGGCGCGCCCTTGTTGTCGCCGATGCGAATCATGCGCTCGACTGGCACCCCGATTTGCTGGGTCCAGATGTCGTAGGCTTCGTCATCGGTGGCGTAGACGGTCACCCAGAGTTTTTCCTTCGGCAGCTTCAGCACGCCGGTCAGGAAGGTCCAGGCAAAGGTGATCGCGTCTTTCTTGAAATAGTCGCCGAAGCTGAAGTTACCCAGCATCTCGAAGAATGTGTGGTGGCGGGCGGTGTAGCCCACGTTTTCCAGGTCGCTGTTCTTGCCGCCGGCGCGTACGCACTTCTGGCTGCTGGTGGCGCGGGTGTAGGCGCGCTTTTCCTGGCCCAGGAAGCAGTCCTTGAACTGGTTCATCCCCGCGTTGGTGAACAGCAGGGTTGGGTCATTGCCTGGGATCAAGGAGCTGGAGGCGACACGGGTGTGACCTTGCTCTTCGAAGAAGCGAAGGAAGGCTTCACGGATTTCTGCGCTTTTCATTAGGTTCTTCCACGGAGGCTGCGGCCAAAGGCCAGTGCTAAACGTCATCAGACGGAGCGACGGCAAAGGGCCGCATTATATCGGCCCTTTGCCCGTGGTACAGCGTGTTTATGTGATAGAAACAGTCAATTAGACGGTCTGCACTGTCATTTCCGGGAAAACTCGACAAATGTCGCGAGCACTTGCTCGATCTGCGCCCGGCTGACGTCCAGGTGCGTGACCATGCGCAGGCGAGGCGCCGCGCTCAACTTGATCCCGCGCTCGGCAGCAAACGCCTTCAAGGCCTGGGCTCGATCACCGATGTCGACGTAGACCATATTGGTCTGCACCGGCTCCACCGTATAACCCGCCTTGCGCAGTTCATCCCCCAGCCATTGGGCATTGGCGTGGTCGTCGGCCAGGCGCTGCACCTGGTGATCCAGGGCGTACAGCCCCGCCGCCGCCAGCGAACCGGCCTGGCGCATGCCGCCACCGACCATCTTGCGCAAACGACGGGCCTTGGCGATCAACGCGGTGGAGCCGCACAGCACCGAGCCGATCGGCGCGCCCAGGCCCTTGGACAGGCACACCGACACCGAATCGAAGTGCTGGGCAATTTCCCGCGCATCCACACCCAGCTTGACCGCCGCGTTGTAGAGCCGCGCGCCGTCCAGGTGCAAGGCCAGGCCGTGTTCCCGGGTAAAGGCTCGCGCGGCCGCCAGGTATTCCAGCGGCAGGACCTTGCCCTGCATGGTGTTTTCCAGCGCCAACAAGCGGGTACGGGCGAAGTGGAAGTCGTCCGGCTTGATCGCGGCCAGCACGTGCTCCAGGTTCAGGGAACCGTCGGCCTGCACTTCCAGGGGTTGTGGCTGGATCGAGCCGAGAACCGCCGCGCCGCCGCCTTCGTATTTGTAGGTGTGGGCCTGCTGACCGACAATGTATTCCTCGCCACGCTCACAGTGCGCCATCAACGCCAGCAGGTTGCTCATGGTGCCGGTGGGCACGAACAACGCGGCGGCAAAACCCAGGCGCTTGGCCAGTTCGGCTTCCAGGCGATTGACGCTCGGGTCCTCGCCGTAGACGTCGTCGCCGCTGGCGGCAGTGGCCATCGCCTCGAGCATGCCAGGGGTCGGTTGGGTCACTGTGTCGCTGCGCAGGTCAATCACGTTCATCAAACTAGCCTCTAGCGGATTGGAGCGTTTCTTGTGTTGACGATTACTGCGGGCAAACCCGCGGAATATCAAGCCCCGTGCTTGCACAATCGAATACCAACCAAACAAACCGATATAGGTTATCGATAAACCAACCGTGCAGTTTCTGAAAAACCATGATAAAAACTCTCCGCCGCCAGGGTTCTGGCGGCAACGTTCTCAGGGCGGGGTGTAATTCCCCACCGGCGGTAATTGCACGCAATGTGCATAGCCCGCGAGCGCTTGGTGCCTCGAACTGCCTCGGCAGGACGGCGACAAGGTCAGCAGACCCGGTGTGATCCCGGGGCCGACGGTCATAGTCCGGATGAAGAGAGAACGGGATTGGCACCTAAGGGCCGCGCTGACGTCATGTTCACATGAGCCCGCTGTGCGTACCCTTAAATCCCATTCGATTCATAACGCCCTGTTTTTTTCTTAAACAGGAGTCAGAACATGCAACCCACCGCAATCGACAGCAAAAGCAAAAACCATCACGGCGAGCGCGTCGCGTTTATCCAGGCCTGCTGGCACAAGGATATTGTCGACCAATCCCGTAAAGGTTTCCTCGCCGAAATGATCGCCCAGGGCTACCAGGAATCGGACATCGATTTCTTCGAAGTCGGCGGCGCCTTTGAAATGCCCCTGCACGCCAAGCTGCTGGCCAAGTCCGGCCGTTATGCCGGTATCGTCGCGGCCGCCCTGGTGGTGGACGGCGGGATCTACCGTCACGAGTTCGTGGCCCAGTCCGTGGTCAGCGGCCTGATGCAGGTCCAGCTGGAAACCGAAGTGCCGGTGTTCTCGGTATCCCTGACCCCGCACCACTTCCACGCGGGCAGCGAGCACCATACGTTCTTCTATGAGCACTTCGTGCACAAGGGCCAGGAAGCGGCACGCACCTGCGCCGACACCCTGCACAAGGTTCGCGCACTGCGTCGCAATGAGCCACGGGCTCTCGCGGTTTAAGCAACACTGCAAAGCAAATGTGGGAGCGGGCTTGCTCGCGAAAGCGGAGTGTCAGTCAATACATGTCTGACTGATACACCGCCTTCGCGAGCAAGCCCGCTCCCACATTTGACCGAGTAAGTCTCGGGATTCAGGCCAGGCCGGCATCCGTGGTCGGCACAATCAATATCCCTGCTCGCAAGCCATTCTTGACCTTCGGGTTCGGGAAGATGATGCGTGCGCCCTCCTCCTCGATCACCCAACGGGTCTTGGCAATGTCCTCGGCCAGCAGATAACCCTTCTCCAACTCCGAAAAGTTTTCCACGTCCGCCGGCAAATGCAGGACGAAGGTATCGCTGTGCTTGATCACTTCCCGGGAGACGCTGAACAGCTGCAGGCCATCCAGGCTCTCGGTGGCCGGCTCGTTGCCTTCGATGATCTGCGTGAGGCGGGTTTCCAGGCGCGATACGTCCACGCCCTGGTTCTGCCCGAACGGCCGGGCCTTGCCCAACTCCAGGGTGAAGGACTCGGCCTCCAGCTGCTCGTAGGTAAACGCCGTGAAGGTGATCGACGTCTTGTTCTGCAACAGCACCGCCTCCAGGCCGGCGGCTCGCAGGCGCGCCAGTTCACGACGTGAATGCTGGCGACCGTCCTTCCACGGGTACAGTGCGAACTGCTCGATCTTCGAGCCACGGATGGCGGTGTGCAGGTCGTAGTGCAAACGGCTACGCCCAGGCACGCTGAAGAAGGTGCGGGCCAACTGCTCAAGCTCGGCGGCGCGCATGGCTTCGGGGCCGATGTTTTGTTCGTGACGGCCATTGAACAGCCGGTTGACGTCCAGTTCGAGGTAACGCTCGCCGCGGCGCATGGCCTCGGGGTTGCCGAACAGGAACAGAATACGGGTACGGGGCTTGATCTCCCCACGGGCGATGCCCTGCAGCAAGCGGTCGGCCAATTCGATCGGCGCGGTTTCGTTGCCATGGATGCCGGACGACAGCAGTACGTCGCTGCCGTTGTCCCGCGCCTCAGGAGGCCGCACTTCCAGCGCGCCCTCACTGAGCCAGCGCAGTTGCACGCCGTCGACAGTCAGTTGAATTTTTTGCGCCGGTTCGCGACCGGCGAGGGTCAGTTCAAGCAGTTTGCCGAGGGCGAGCATACGCAGCTTCCTTAGTGGTTGCAGCCAGGACCGTGGACGTGATCGTCGTCATCACCTTCAACGTCGGCCGGTTCCATTTCCAGTTGCAGGCTCATCAGGTTGGTGGCCAATGGGCGCATCAGCAGGTTGGCGTATTCCGCGTCGCCTTCTTCCACGTCCACGCCGATCAGCAGTTGGCCACGGCCGTCGTGCTGGATCCAGATCTCCTTGCCCTGCCACACCACGGCGACGCGGGTGCAGGAGGTTTCCAGCTGGGTGCCGTCGGTGTCTTCAAGGATCAGTTTCAGGGTGTCGGTGGTCATAAATAGTTCTCAGCCGTGCGGCGTTAATTGATCTGGAAAGGATAAACCGAGCCCAGTTTAAGGATTTGCGTCAGTTCATCCAGTGCCGTCCGGCACTCAAGCAGCAATTGCGGGTCAGCCAGGTCGGCTTCCCGCAGGCTGTCGCGGTAGTGCTTGTCGACCCATTGGGTCAGCGTGTCGTACAACGGCGCCGTCATGATAACCCCTGGGTTGACCGCCGCCAGTTCGGTTTCATTCAAGGCTACACGCAAGCGCAGGCACGCCGGGCCACCGCCGTTCTGCATGCTTTGCTTGAGGTCGAAGACTTTGACTTCGCGGATCAGCCCGCCGGAGGACGTCAGGCCTTGCAGGTACTGCCAGACACGCTCGTTGGCGCGGCATTCTTCCGGCACGATCAGCAGCATCGAACCGTCGGCGCGGGTCAGCAGCTGGCTGTTGAACAGGTAGGAACGCACCGCGTCTTCAACCCCCACCTGGGCCCGTGGCACGCAGATCGACTGGAAATTGCCGCCGAGCTTGCCGAGCTTGCCCTGCAATTCGCCGAGCATCTGATCGGTATTGAGGAACGCATCCTCGTGATAGAACAGCACCTCGCCATTGCCCACCGCGATCACATCGTTGTGGAACACACCGGCATCGATCACCGCCGGGTTCTGCTGGGCGTAGACCACGCCGTCGTCCCGCAGGCCATGCAGGCGCGCGACCGCCTGGGAGGCTTCGAGGGTCTGGCGCGCCGGGTACTTCTGCGGCGCCGGGTAGCGGGTGTCGAACGCGCTGCGGCCGAACACGAAAAACTCTACGCCCGCCTCACCATAGTCCCGGCAGAAACGCGTGTGGTTGGCCGCGCCTTCGTCACCGAACTGCGCCACCGCCGGCAGCGCGGCGTGGTGGGCGAAGTGTTTGCTATCGGCAAACATCGCCCCCAGCACGCGGCTGGTGGTCGGGTGTTCGATGCTGCGGTGGTATTTGCAGTTGAGGTTGGCGGCGGTGAAATGCACGCGGCCGTCAAAGGTGTCGGCGCTCGGGCTGACGGTGGCGGCGTTGGCCACCCACATGCTCGACGCCGAGCAACTGGCAACCAGCAGCGGCATGGCTTGCTTGGCGGCCTGCTGGATGACTTGAGCGTCGGTGCCGGCAAAACCGAGGTTGCGCAAGGCGGCCACATCCGGACGTTCCTGGGGCGCCAGCACACCTTGCACAAAGCCCATTTCCATCAGGGCCTTCATCTTCGCCAGGCCTTGCAGCGCAGCTTCCTTCGGGTTGGAGGACTGCTGGCTGTTGCTTTGGGACGCGACGTTGCCGTAGGACAAGCCGCCGTAGTTATGGGTCGGCCCCACTAGACCGTCAAAATTGACTTCACAGGATTTCATCGGCGAGGCTCCACGAACATCTGTATTTTTATAGGCATCAAATTACTTGAACACACCACAAATCAAGTGTGGGAGCGGGCTTGCTCGCGAAAGCGGTGGTTCAGTCGCCTGAAATGTTGAATGACACACCGCCTTCGCGAGCAAGCCCGCTCCCACATTTAGATCAGCGTCACACCCGGGGTTAACGTCGCCGGTAGCACCAGGCTCGGGGTCTCAAGGGAGGCCACCGGGTACGCGCAATAGTCCGCCGCGTAATAGGCGCTGGCGCGATGGTTGCCCGAAGCCCCTACCCCGCCAAATGGCGCGCTGCTCGCAGCACCCGTCAGCTGTTTGTTCCAGTTGACGATCCCGGCGCGGCTTTCCAGCCAGAACTGCTGGTAACGCGCCTCGGAATCCGACAGCAACCCGGCCGCCAAGCCGTATTGAGTGTTGTTGGCCTCGGCAATCGCCGCCTCGAAATCAGCGTAGCGGATCACTTGCAGCAGTGGGCCGAACAGCTCTTCGTCAGCACGTTCCGTAACCTCGGTCACATCGATAATCCCCGGCGTCAGCAACGCAGCCTGGGCCTGGGGTTGAGTCATTTCCAACAGCGCCACGGCGCCATTGGCCAACAGCAATTCCTGGGCATCCATCAACGCCTTGGCAGCACCGAGGGAAATCACCGAGCCCATGAACGGCGCCGGCGTTTGGTCAAATGCGCCGACTTCGATGGTCGAGCTCACCGCCACCAGGCGTGCGAGCAACGCATCGCCCCAGGCGCCTTCCGGCACCAGCAGGCGACGGGCACAGGTGCAACGCTGGCCAGCGGAGATAAACGCCGACTGGATAATGGTGTACACGGCCGCATCCACATCGGCCACTTCGTCCACCACCAGCGGGTTGTTGCCGCCCATTTCCAGCGCGAGGATCTTGTCCGGGCGCCCGGCGAATTGCTGGTGCAGATGGTTGCCGGTGCGGCTGGAGCCGGTGAAGAACAGACCGTCGATGCCCGGATTCGCCGCCAGGGCGATCCCGGTTTCCCGTGCGCCTTGCAGCAGGTTCAACACGCCCGCCGGCAGGCCGGCGTCGATCCAGCATTGCACGGTCAGCTCGGCAACTTTCGGGGTCAGCTCGCTCGGCTTGAACAGCACGGTGTTACCCGCCAGCAAGGCCGGCACGATATGCCCGTTAGGCAAGTGACCCGGGAAGTTGTAGGGGCCAAACACCGCCACCACCCCGTGGGGCTTGTGGCGCAACACGGCAGTGGCGTCGCCCAATGGGCCGCTCTTCTCGCCGGTACGCTCGCGGTAGCTTTGCACCGAGATCGCGACCTTGTTGACCATGCTGGTGACTTCAGTCGCCGATTCCCACAAAGGCTTGCCGGTTTCCTCACCGATGCAGCGGGCGAGTTCGTCAGCACGACTCTTCAGGTTGGCGGCGAAGGCTTCCAGCACGCTCAGGCGCTCTTCCAACGAACGCTTGGCCCAGGCCGGAAACGCCTGGCGTGCAGCCTGGACGGCGGACTCGACCTGCTCGGCGGTGGCGCCATTACCCGACCACACCACCTGCTGGGTCACCGGGTTCAGCGACTCAAACACTTCACCCTGGCCAGCCAGCCATTCACCTGCGATGTATAGCGAATTCATTATTTCGACTCCCGGGCAGCGGACAACGGTACGGCACGCACTTGATCACCGGCGATCAGTTGCAGGCGCTTGGCGGTCTGTTGATCGACCACCAGGGTGCCCGCAGCCAACCGCGCCGGCGCGGCGGTGATGCGGCAATCTTCACGTTTGCGGTTATGGATCAGGAACGGCGTGGCGTCGTCGCCCGGCGTACCAATCGCCAGCACCAGCGCCTCGCTGTCGCGCACGGCGCGGATCTTGGTGGTTTCACACTCCACCGCCGGGCCCGCGTCGAAGATGTCGACGTAGCCCTGGTAGCTGAAACCTTCGCTCTTGAGCATGCTCAGGGCCGGCTCGGTGTCGGTGTGGACCTTGCCGATCACGTTGCGCGCGTCTTCAGACAGGAAGCAGGTGTACAGCGGAAACTTCGGCATCAGCTCGGCGATAAACGCCTTGTTGCCCACGCCGGTGAGGTAGTCGGCCTGGCTGAATTCCATCTTGAAGAAGTGCCGGCCCAGGCTTTCCCAGAACGGCGAGCGCCCGGCTTCGTCGGACATGCCGCGCATCTCGGCGATGATCTTGTTGCCAAACAGCTGCGGGAATTCCGCGATAAACAGCATGCGCGCCTTGGCCAGCATGCGGCCGTTAAGGCCATTGCGGTAATCGGCGTGCAGGAACAACGAGCACAGCTCGGAGTTGCCGGTCAGGTCGTTGGCCAGAAACAGCGTCGGGATTTCACGGTAGATGTTCAGCTCCTGGGAGGCGCTGACCGTCAGGCCGACCCGGAAGTTGTACCAGGGCTCGCGCAGGCCGACGGCACCGGCGATGGCGGAAATCCCCACCACGCGGCCTTCGTCGTTTTCCAGCACGAACAGGTAGTCCGCATCACCGCGCCCGGCTTCGCCGCGAAAGGTCTTTTCAGCCCAGCCGACCCGATGGGTCAGGCGCTCTTCGTTGGCCGGCAAGGTGGTGAGGCCGGTGCCGGTGCTGCGCGCCAGATCAATCAGGGCCGGTAAATCGCTGCTGCGTACGGGACGAACGATCATGCTATCTCCTCAAACGGGCCGCCTTGCAAGCCACCCGCGAAACTCATTCTTAAACCGCTACCAGTCGAACGCTGGCACCCTCGCCGACGCCCAGGGCTTCGGCGGTTTCCAGGTCCAGGGTCACTGGCTTGCCCGGCGCGTAGTCCAGCTCCAGCATCACCGCGCGGTAATCCTGCAACTGGCCGTTGCTCACCAGGTACTGGCGGCCGACACCCTTGACCATCTCACCGATCTTCACCGGCACCACACGGCTCTGGGCGATCGAGCGAATGCCCGAGACGCGCGCATGCAAGGTTGGGCCGCCGTCGAAGATGTCGATGTAATGGTCAGTCTCGAAGCCTTCGCGCATCAGGATGTCGAAGGTGATCTGCGCCCGTGGGTGCACCTGGCCCATGGCTTCCTGGGCGGCGTCCGGCAACAGCGGCACGTAGATCGGGTAGTGCGGCATCAGTTCGGCCAGGAAGGTCCGGCTCTTCAACCCGCACAGACGCTCGGCAGCGGCGTAGTTGAGGTCGAAGAAGTTGCGGCCGATGGCGTCCCAGAACGGCGAATCACCGTTCTCGTCGCTGTAGCCCACAATCTCGGTCACCACCGAATCGGCGAAGCGCTCCGGGTGGCCGGCCACGAACAGCAGGCGGCCACGGGAGTTGAGCTCCGACCACGGCGAACCCACCAGCTCCGGCACCACGTAGAAGCTGGTCAGCAGGCTGTTGCCGGTGAGGTCATGGCACTGCGAGAGCACGTGGATCTTGTTGTGGATCTTCAGCTCGCGGGAAGCGTGCACGAAGGTCTCGTTACGGAAGCTGTAGAACGGTTCCGAGTAGCCGGCCGAGGCAACGATGGCCGAACAGCCCACCAGCTTGCCGGCGTCGGTGTCTTCCAGGACGAAGAAATAGCTTTCTTCACCGTTGAAGCTGACCTCGGCGGCGAAGGACGCTTCGCTCGCAGCGATCTTGTCGCTCAGGCGTTCGACATCATCCGGCAAGGAGGTGACACCAATCGGGCTGTCCGCAGCCAGACGCTGTACCTCGCCCAGATCAGCCATTTGCGCGGGGCGCATCACCAGCATGGTGTCACTCCTTAACTCGAAAACTCACAGGAAAAAATGCCGGACACGATCTTGAAATCAGTGAGGTCAAGTGTGGGAGCGGGCTTGCTCGCGAAAGCGGTGTGTCATTCAACATTTCAGGTGACTGAGCCACTGCATTCGCGAGCAAGCCCGCTCCCACATTTGATCTTCACAGCTTCAACTAAAGAGTCCGGCATACAAAATTTGTGTTGGGCGCCCGACTCGCCGGGCACCCAACGGTCCATCAGGCTTGCGTCAGTTTTTTCACCGCACGTTCGAAGCGGTCCAGACCTTCCTGGATATCGGCATCTTCCACCACCAGGCTCGGGGCGAAGCGCACCACATCCGGGCCGGCTTGCAGGATCATCAAGCCTTCGCGCTCGGCGGCGTTGAAGATGTCCTTGGCCTTGCCTTTCCAGGCATCGCTCAGCACACAACCGAGCAGCAGGCCCAGGCCACGCACTTCGGTGAAGATGCCGTATTGCTGGCCGATTTTCTCAAGACGGGAGACGAACAGGTCGTGCTTGGCGTTAACGCCGGCCAGCACTTCTGGCGTGTTGATCACGTCGATCACCGCTTCCGCCACCGCGCACGCCAGCGGGTTGCCGCCGTAGGTGGTGCCGTGGGTGCCGACCACCAGGTGCTTGGCCAGGTCTTCGCGAGTCAGCATGGCCGCGATCGGGAAACCGCCGCCCAGGCTCTTGGCGCTGGTGAGGATGTCCGGCACGACGCCGTAATGCTGGTAGGCGAACAACTCGCCGCTGCGGCCCATGCCGGTTTGCACTTCGTCGAACACCAGCAGCGCGTTGTTCGCGTCGCACAGGTCGCGGGCACCTTGCAGGTACGACAGTTCTGCCGGCAGCACGCCGCCTTCGCCCTGGATCGGCTCCAGCACCACGGCGCAGGTCTTGTCCGAGACGGCGGCTTTCAGCGCCTCCAGATCGTTGTAAGGCACGTGGGTGATGCCGACGATCTTCGGACCGAAGCCGTCGGAGTACTTCGACTGGCCACCCACGTTCACGGTGAACAGGGTACGGCCGTGGAAGCTGTTCAGCGCGGCGATGATTTCGTATTTCTCGGTGCCGAAGCGGTCGAACGCGACACGACGGGCCAACTTGAAGGCGGCCTCGTTGGCTTCGGCGCCGGAGTTGCAGAAGAACACACGCTCGGCAAACGTGGCGTCGATCAGCTTATGGGCCAGGCGCAGGGCCGGCTCATTGGTGAAGACGTTGGACACGTGCCACAGCTTGTTGGCCTGTTCGGTCAGTGCACCGACCAGCGCCGGGTGGGCGTGGCCCAATACGTTGACCGCGATGCCGCCGGCAAAGTCGATCAGCTCTCGGCCCGCCTGGTCCCATACGCGGGAACCTGCGCCACGCACGGGGATGAAAGCGGCAGGTGCGTAGTTGGGAACCATGACCTGGTCGAAATCGGCACGTTGCACCGGGGCTTGCTCAACGGACATCGGAGTCTCCTGAAGAGGAACGCCTGCCTGAAACTGGCGGGCGATGCAGGGATTGTAAGGACAGTTTTCAGCGCGGCCTTGCCGCCAAGCGACAACTTCTTATAGCGCCAACCCGCGATTTTCGCGGGTTTACGCCAATGCGACAAATAGCATCGCAATGGCGCAGTTTAAACCGCCCGGGCCGGTTTTGGGCGGTCGGTGAGGCACAACTATCCAATGCCGTCGCCGATGGCCGTTTTGGTCTGCTGTTGATCTCATCCGCGCACAGGAACAGCGTCATGCCTGGAGATGCCGGCCGAGCACTGATGCCTAGCCGCGCTCGGACGGCACCGACGACAATTCGAACGGGCTGCTGCTGCGGCGCTGGTTGCGGTCTTCACGAGGGGTGGCGCCGAAGAAGTTGCGGTAGGCGCTGGAGAAGTGCGGCCCCGAGGAGAAGCCGCAGGACAGGCCGATCTGGATGATCGACTTGCTGGTTTGCATGAGCATCTGGCGGGCCTTGTTCAGGCGCAGTTCCAGGTAGTACTGGCTGGGGACACGATTGAGGTATTGCTTGAAGATCCGCTCGAGCTGTCGTCGGGACACGCACACATGCTGGGCGATTTCGTCGGTGGTCAGCGGCTCTTCGATGTTGGCCTCCATCAGCAAAACCGCCTGGGTCAGCTTTGGATGGCTGGAACCCAGGCGGTTTTGCAGTGGGATGCGCTGGCGCTCGCCGCCCTCACGGATGCGCTCTACCACCAGTTCTTCCGAGACTGCCCCGGCCAGTTCGGCGCCGTGGTCACGGGCCAGCACTGCCAGCAGCAGGTCGAGTACCGACATGCCACCGCAGGCGGTCAGGCGGTCACGGTCCCAGTCGAACAGATGGCTGGTGGCGATGACCTTGGGGAAACGCTCGGCGAAATCGTCCTGCCAGCGCCAGTGCACAGCGGCGCGGTAACCGTCGAGCAGACCGAGCTGGGCCAGCGGATACACACCGGCCGACAGGCCGCCGATCACACACCCGGCACGCACCAGTTGCTTGAGGGCGGTGCTGAGCTGGGAGGCGATGACGGTCGGTGGCTCATCGGCCAGCAGGAACAGCTTTTGGAAACCTTCCAGCTTGCCAGCCCAGGGCTCACCCGGCAGTTGCCAGGCGCCGTCGATTGGCGGTTCGGCCTGCAAAAACGAGAGTTCGTACACCACGTCCGGATGCACCCGCTGAGCAACGCGCAAGGCCTCCTCAGCCAGCGCAAGCGTCAGTGCTTTAGTGCTGGGCCAAATCAGGAAACCAATTCGATGGGCAGTCATGGAGTGCTATCCGAAGCGAGTAACAGTAATGAAGACAAAGGCCAATGCTAGCCCGTAAACCAACACAAATCTCTAAAGCGGGTGAAGATCCAAATGTGGGAGCGGGCTTGCTCGCGAATGCGGTGGATCAGTCACCGGATGTATCAACTGATACACCGCATTCGCGAGCAAGCCCGCTCCCACAGGGGATTGGGCAACCTCAGGATTGTGAAGCTTGCACTAATTCAGTGCATAAAAGCAGTTCTGTTTACTTCAAGCTGCCGGAAAGAAACTGCTGCAAACGCTCGGACTGTGGGTTGACCAGCACTTCGCGCGGGTTGCCACGCTCTTCGACGATGCCTTTGTGCAAGAACACCAGTTGGTTGGAGACTTCACGGGCAAAGCCCATTTCGTGGGTCACCACCACCATGGTCCGGCCTTCCTGGGCCAGGTCCTGCATCACCTTGAGCACTTCGCCCACCAGCTCCGGGTCCAGCGCCGAAGTGGGTTCGTCGAACAGCATCACCTCAGGCTCCATCGCCAGCGCACGGGCAATCGCCACGCGCTGCTGCTCGCCGCCGGACATGTGGCCAGGGAACGCATCCTTACGATGGCCCACACCGACTTTAGCCAGGTAGTGCTCGGCCTTTTCCCGGGCGTCTTTTTTCGACATGCCCAAGACGTGCACCGGTGCTTCCATGACGTTTTCCAGCGCGGTCATGTGGGACCACAGGTTGAAATGCTGGAACACCATCGACAGTCGCGAACGCATGCGTTGCAGCTGTTTCGGGTCTGCAGCCTTCATGGCGCCGTCTTTGTTGGCCACCAGTTTCAGCTCTTCGTTATTGAGCAGAATCTTGCCGGCGTGGGGCTGCTCCAGCAGGTTGATGCAGCGCAAAAAGGTACTTTTGCCCGAGCCACTGGACCCGATGATGCTGATCACATCACCGGCCGCGGCGGCCAGGGACACACCTTTGAGCACTTCATGACTGCCATAGCGTTTATGCAGGTCTTGGACTTCAAGTTTGTACATGCGGTCGGTTCTCACAAAAACAGTTGGTCAGTCGTTGAGCAAGCGCCCGTGCCGCAGCGCTTCGCGCCCCGCCACCTTGGCCAGCCAGAAACCCGCTTGGGCATAACGTAGCCGTTCAACGGCAAACAGCACCCCAGGCGTGCCCGCGCAAACAATGCTCACGCGGTCGGACAAGGGATCGATCACTTCAAATATCGGGTCGCCGGCTTCGACTACGTCACCGGCTTTACGCAGGTAGCTGATCACGCCGGCGTGGGGCGCGAACAACAACTCGGTGCCTTCGAAGGGCAGGCCTTCGCAGGGCTCGTGCTGCGGCGCGGGCCATTCACCACGGATCAGGCCTTGCTCGGCGAGGAACGCCAGGATGCCTTCAGCGTGGAAAATCGCTTCGTCACGGCCAGTATCGGCCTGGCCACCCAGCTCCAGAGTCGTCGCCAGGCACGCCAGGGGAATCTGCGCCTCGGGGAACGCCCGGGCCAGGCGCAGCCACGGTAGCGAGCAGGCTTCGTCAAACGAACTGCCGCCGGAATCTTCCGCCAGCAGGCCGACCTTCACATTCAGGTGCGCCGACAGCGAACGCCACTGCGGCCAGTGTTGCGGCAGCGCGTACATGTGCAACGCGGCTTCGGCGTCGCAATGCAGGTCGAGGACCACGTCGGCGGTGCAGGCATGGCTCAGCAACACTCGCTGCATGCCTTGCAACTGGCTGCTCGGCGCCGGCAACGCATTGAGCGCATCGCTCATGGCCTGGCGGATCAAGCGCACATTGGCGTGAGGATCATCCCCCAGCTTGCCGTTGAGCAACTCGGTAACCGGCTCGCTCAACTCAACGAAGTCGCGGTTGAAATTCTTGCCGCTGCCGATCTCGAAACGGCCCTGGTGACTGCCTTGCAGCAGTTGCCCCAGGCCCATCGGATTGGCGACGGGAACCAGCTCGATCACGCCGTTGAGGGCGCCTTGCTGTTCCAGTTCCGTCAGGCGCTTTTTCAGCTCCCAGGCGGCGCGCATGCCGGGCAATTCATCCGCGTGCAGGCTGGCCTGGATATAAGCCTTGCGCTCGCCGCTGCCGAAACGAAACACCGTCAGCTGGCGTTCGCAGCCCAGGTGACCCCAGGGCAACAGGTGATCGATACGTTCCATATCAATGCTTCCGTGGAGCCAGGTAGCTCAGCCAGCGGCCTTCGGCCAACTTGAACAGGCGCACCAGGATGAAGGTCAGGCACAGGTAGAACGCACCCGCCGTGATATAGGCTTCGAACGGCAAGTAGTACTGGGCGTTCACCGTGCGTGCGGCACCGGTAATGTCGATCAGGGTGACGATGGACGCAAGGCTGGTGGTCTGGAGCATCATGATCACTTCGTTGCTGTATTGCGGCAGCGCCCGGCGCAGGGCCGATGGCAGCAGGATCCGGCGGTACAGCTTGTAGCGCGACATGCCCATGGCCTTGGCTGCCTCGATCTCGCCGTGGGGCGTGGCCTTGAGGCTGCCGGCGATGATCTCGGCGGTATAGGCGCTGGTGTTCACGGCAAACGCCAGGCACGCGCAGAAGGTCGCGCTGGACAGCAGTGGCCACATGAAGCTTTCGCGCACCGCTTCGAACTGGGCCAGGCCGTAGTAGATCAAGAACAGCTGCACCAGCATCGGCGTGCCGCGAATCACATAGGTGTAGAGCCAGGCAACACCGTTGACGATCGGCTGCTTGGACACGCGCATCAGGCCCAGGGGCAAGGCCGCGAGCAAACCGAAGAACAGCGAAATGGCCAGCAGTTTCAGGGTGGTCAGCAAGCCGCCGAGGTACAGCGGCATGGCCTCCCAGATGACGTTGTAGTCGAAGATCATAGATCAGCCGCCTTTACGCCTACCGAGTAGCGCTTCTCAAGATGACGCAGGGCCAGCAACGACACGCTGGTGATCACCAGGTACATCGCCGCCACTGCGAGGAAGAAGGTAAAAGGTTCGCGGGTGGCGTCTGCCGCCTGCTTGGCCTTGAACATCATGTCTTGCAGGCCCACCACCGAAATCAATGCGGTGGCCTTGGTCAGTACCAGCCAGTTGTTGGTAAACCCGGGGATCGCCAGCCGAATCATCTGCGGCACCATCACCCGGAAAAACACCTGGAACGGGCTCATGCCATACGCCAGGCCGGCTTCGGCCTGGCCCTTGGGAATGGCCATGAAGGCGCCACGGAAGGTTTCCGAAAGGTAGGCGCCAAAGATGAAACCCAGGGTGCCGATACCGGCGGCCAAGGGGTTCAAGTCAATGTAGTCGTTGTAGCCGAGCAACGGCGCAACACGATTAAGCAGGTCCTGACCACCGTAGAAAATCAGCAGGATCAGCACCAGGTCGGGGATCCCGCGGATCACCGTGGAGTACAGGTCGCCCAGCCAGGCCAACCAGCGCACCGGCGAGAGGCGCAACGCGACCCCGATCAGACCCAGAACAATGGCCAGGGCCATGGACGACAAGGCGAGCTGAAGCGTCAACCAAGCGCCATCGAGGATGACAGCCCCGTAGCCTTTCAACATGATTCAGGTCCTCGAAAAGGGGGATGAAAAAATGGCGCAAACTTCAGAGATCCTGGTGCTTGCGCCATTCTGGACAGACAGCTGCGACGGTTTACTTGGCTTCTGGGCCGTAAATGTCGAAGTTGAAGTACTTGTCCTGGATTGCCTTGTACTTGCCGTTGGCACGGATCGCAGCGATTGCAGCGTTGATGCGGTCCAGGTTTTCCTTGTCGCCTTTACGTACCGCGATGCCGATACCGTCGCCGAAGTACTTGGCGTCGGTGAAGGCCGGGCCGGTGAACGCGTAGCCTTTACCGGCTGGCGTGTCGAGGAAGCCTTCCTGCAACAGGGTGGCGTCGGCCACGGTGCCATCAAGGCGACCGGCTTCTACGTCCAGGTAGATTTCGTTCTGCGAGCTGTAAGGAACAATGGTGGCGCCTTTGGGAGCCAGCACTTCCTTGGCGAAACGGTCGTGGATCGAACCGCGCTGCACGCCGATTTTCTTGCCTTTCAATTCATCCAGGCTGTCGCTGACGGCAGTGCCTTCCTTCAATACCAGGCGAGCTGGGGTCAGGTAGTAGCGGTTGGTGAAGTCCACGGACTTCTTGCGATCGTCAGTGATGGACATCGAGGACAGGATGGCGTCGATCTTGCGCACTTTCAGCGCCGGGATCAGGCCGTCGAATTCCTGCTCGACCCAGGTGCACTTGACCTGCATCTGCTCACACAGGGCGTTGCCGATGTCGTAGTCAAAACCGACGATGCTGCCGTCCGGTGCCTTGGAGGCAAACGGAGGGTAAGCCGCTTCAATACCAATCTTCAGTGGCTTGCCTTCGGCGAAAGCCTGCATGGACAGCACGGACAGCGCCAGGGCGCCCAACAGCACGAGTTTCTTCATCTTGGGACTCCATCGGTATAGGGCAAAACAGCAGTATGAGCCAGGGCCCACGATGCGAATGAGTGAAACCGAATAGCGGTGCTGCGTCCTGCGCCAGTTCAGCATCGGCGACGACGAGCGAGTGATCGGCATTCTAACGACAGGCCGGAAGCCGATATTTCCTCAATGCGACAACAATTTACAGAAGCACCGAGAAAGCGGTTCCAGCACATTGACAGCCTCTTGATTTTATGCAGAGGCAAAAGATATTAAACCTGTTAACGCTGCAAGTTGCGGGCCTATTATTCGCAAACCCTTCTAGCACGGCAAGTGTAGCGTTGGATCTAATTTTTCAGGGCGTCTAAGACGCGGGTTTTCGGGGCAACGGCGTAGCACTTTGCCTCATGTTTGGGCATGAGGTTACACATTTGCTGGGTTCGGTAACATTCAGAAACTTCCTACGAGCAACACCGATATTTATTGGCCTCGTGTAAGTCGCCCCACTGTAATGACCAATTTTGGAATGCAATCAAAATGTGGGAGCGGGCTTGCTCGCGAAGGCGGTGTGTCAGTGGGTGATGTGCTGGCTGACACGCCGCCTTCGCGAGCAAGCCCGCTCCCACAGGGGTTATAGGTCGCCTGTCCGATCGCACAAAAAAGCCCCACCCGGCCTACGCCGAATGGGGCTTCGTCCCACAAACCCGCCTTACGCGACGTTCATGGTCTTGTGCGTCTCGATCAAATGCGCCACCACACTCGGATCCGCCAGGGTGGAGATATCGCCCAACCCGTCGTATTCAGCGGTGGCAATCTTGCGCAGGATCCGGCGCATGATTTTCCCCGAACGGGTCTTCGGCAAGCCCGGTGCCCACTGGATCACATCCGGTGAAGCAATCGGCCCGATCTCTTTACGCACCCAGTTTTTCAACTCCAGGCGCAACGCTTCATTCGGCTCTTCGCCGTTTTTCAGCGTGACATACACATAGATGCCCTGGCCCTTGATGTCATGAGGCACCCCCACCACCGCCGCTTCCGCGACTTTCGGGTGCGCAACCATGGCGCTCTCAATCTCGGCGGTGCCCATGCGGTGGCCGGACACGTTCAGCACGTCATCCACCCGCCCGGTGATCCAGTAGTAGCCATCCTCGTCACGGCGCGCAC
Organism: Pseudomonas sp. F9001; assembly: GCF_013385435.1. Classification (NCBI taxonomy): domain Bacteria; kingdom Pseudomonadati; phylum Pseudomonadota; class Gammaproteobacteria; order Pseudomonadales; family Pseudomonadaceae; genus Pseudomonas; species Pseudomonas sp. F9001. Next base: position 6,619 of record NZ_JACAPX010000006.1, on the reverse strand, counting down.
CGTCACCGGTGAAGTACATGCCACGGAAGGTCTTGAAGTAGGTGTCCACAAACCGGTCATGGTCGCCATACAGCGTACGTGCCTGGCCCGGCCACGAATCCAGGATCACCAGGTTACCCTCGGCTACGCCTTCAATCAGGTTGCCGAGGTTATCCACCAGCGCCGGTACCACGCCAAAGAACGGACGTGCCGCCGAACCCGGCTTGAGTGCATGGGCGCCCGGCAGCGGGCTCATCATGTTGCCGCCGGTCTCGGTCTGCCACCAGGTATCGACGATCGGGCAACGGGATTGGCCGACGTTCTTGTAGTACCAGTCCCACGCTTCCGGGTTAATTGGCTCACCCACCGAACCCAGCAGGCGCAAGCTGCTGCCATCGGCGCCTTCGCAGGCGGCGGTGCCGGAAGCCATCATGGCGCGGATCGCGGTCGGTGCGGTGTAGAGGATGTTCACTTTGTGCTTGTCGACGATCTTCGCCACCCGGGTGATGTCCGGATAGTTCGGCACGCCTTCGAACATCAGCGTGGTCGCGCCGTTGGCCAGTGGGCCATAGACGATATAGGTGTGGCCGGTGACCCAGCCGACGTCGGCGGTGCACCAGTAGATTTCGCCCGGGCGGTAGTCGAACACGCGCTCGTGGGTCAGGGCTGCGTACAACAGGTAGCCGCCGGTGGTGTGCTGCACGCCCTTCGGCTTGCCGGTGGAGCCGGAGGTGTAAAGGATGAACAGCGCTTCTTCGGCGCCCATCTCTTTCGGCGCACACACAGTGCCCGCCACTTTCATCAGGTCTTCGTACCAGATGTCGCGATGCTGGTTCCACTTGATGTTGCCGCCGGTGCGCTTGCACACGATGACTTTCTGGATGCTGCTGGTTTCCGGGTTGGTCAGAGCGTCGTCGACGTTGGCCTTCAGGGAAATTTTCTTGCCGGCACGAATGCCTTCGTCGGCGGTGATCACCACCTTGGATTTGCAGTCGATGATCCGACCGGCCAGGGCCTCTGGCGAGAACCCGCCAAACACCACCGAGTGAATCGCACCGATCCGGGCACAGGCCAGCATGGCGACCGCGGCTTCGGGAATCATCGGCATATAGATAGTCACCACGTCGCCGCGGTGCACATCCTGGCCGCGCAGGGCGTTGGCGAACTTGCAGACTTCTTCATGCAGCTCGCGGTAGGTGATGGTGCGGCTTTCGGCAGGGTCGTCGCCCTCCCAGATGATTGCTGGCTGGTCGCCACGCTCGGCGAGGTGGCGATCCAGGCAGTTGTAGGAAACGTTGAGGGTGCCGTCGGCAAACCATTTGATGTCGACATGGTGATCGTCGAAGGAGGTCTGCTTCACCGTGGTGAAAGGCTTGATCCAGTCAAGGCGCTTGGCTTGCTCGCGCCAGAAACCGTCGGGATTGACCACCGACTGCTGGTACATGGCCTTGTAGGTCGCCTCATCGGTCAGCGTATTGGCTGCTACTTCGGGGCGAACGGGGTACAGAGAAGCCGCACTCATCTTTCTTACCTCGGTGACATAGTTGTTGTTGTATGGCCCTGTTGTAGCCGGGCCGGACCTATAGAACCATTCGACGATGGTAGTAACAAGCCCCTACAAATTGCCCACCTATCCCCTGGCAGCGCTCTGGCCCGCGGCCCGTGGCGTTTTGCAGGTTTCTGAAAAAACCTTCATTTCGCGATTGTTACAAAAACCACCAATAGTGTTTATCAAAAGCACGGGTATATGAATATAACTCGGACGCCTAAAATCAACCTCGCCATCAAGGCACTGTGATTAACAACGTAACAGCCCCCACGAAGGCAACGTTAATCCGAACTTCCCAATCAAGTTACACACGTGGCCTCACAAGGGCCCCGTGACCCCTTTCGACCGCCAAAAGGTAAATAGTCAAATGAAAGCGTTATTAGTTATGGCCCTTAGCAGCTTGTGCGCCACCGCCGCCCTGGCCGACGAAGCCCCGACTGACGTAGCCAGCCAGAGCACCCCGATTGTTGAGGATTACACTTACAGCACCCATCTGGACGTCGCCAAAGTAGTGTCCATGAGTGAAGTCCCGGATGTATGCCAAGTAGTACCGGTAAAGATGGAATATGAAGACTCACAAGGTCAGCGTCATATTCTTCAATATCAGGTCATGGGTAACGGTTGCTCTAACGGATAATAACTTCGTTAGTTTGAACTGAACCTGATCTTATTCGCCGCAAGAAATCGTTCTTGCGGCAAAGAGCCGGCTTATCCCCTACCGCTTGAATCGAATGCTACGATTGTGGCGCCGCCACCTCACCTGCAAGGCAGGATGCATTCATGCGAGCCAGTTTCGAAAAAATCCCCACCGAGGCGAACACCTCTTGGACCCTGCTGAACAGGCGTCTACCGGAAGCGATTCCGTTTGAATGGCATCACCATCCCGAATACGAACTGACCCTGACCCTCAACAGCCGCGGGCACCGCTATATCAGCAACGATGTGGCGCTGTACGATGACGGCGACCTGGTGCTGGTGGGCCCGAACGTGCCCCATAGCTGGTCTTCCGCCGAGCTGATCGACCCCGCCAAACCGCACATTGCCCTGGTCATCTGGTTTTCCGAGGCCTGGGCGGACTCGCTGGTGCAACTGTTTCCGGAGATGGGGTCGACGCGCGCGCTATTGGCTGCTGCGCGACAGGCGTTGAGTTTCAGTGATGCTACGTCCCGGGCGCTGCGCCCGGTGATCGAAGCCATGGTCGAGCAAGACGCTTCCCAGCGACTGATCTCGTTGCTCACCGTGCTCAACACATTGTCCCGGGATATCGCCGCGCAGCGCATCGCGACGGAAAACGCCGCCCCTCACATCGTTGAAGACGCGCGCATCCGCCGCGTCCTGGACTACCTGCACGGCCACTATGCGCAACCTGTCGGCATTCCCGAGCTGGCGCAAATGGCCTGCGTCAGCGTTTCAGCCTTCCATCGCATGTTCCGCAAACACACACGCTGCACGGCGCTGGACTACATCGTCCGGCTACGCATCGGACATGCCTGCGCTTTATTGATGCAGGGCAACCTGGCGGTCAGCGCGATTTCCGAACAGGTCGGCTACGCCTCCCAGGCGCTGTTCAATCGGCAGTTCAAGGCGCACAAGGGCATGACGCCGTCACAGTTTCGGCTTCAACACGGGCATCACTTCCAATAAGCCGATTCTTCTATACGCCTTACAACAAACGCCACAATCGTACTGCTCAACGCGCCAAATCAGGCTGCCGCCCCGGCGGGCCGGGGTGATTCCATACCTGTATGCACAACAACAAAACAGGTCACCCCATGAGCAACTACTACGCCTTCGAATGTGCCGAGCTGCCGGACGACTACAAGCGCAGCATCGTCGCCATGAAAAAGGCCCTGCGCGCGCAGATCGGCGATGTGCCTGGGCTGTTTGCCGAGGTCAGCGAGTTCATCAGGGCTGAAATCGCCTCGATCAAGGCCCAGCAGTCCGCCTGGCCCGAACTCGACTTTGAGACCATCGCCAACGGCCAGGTCACCGAAGCACAACGGGCACTCATCAAGCGCCGGGGCTGCCTGGTGATCCGCAACCACTTCCCCAGGGAACAAGTGCTTGGGTGGGACAAGAGTCTGCTGGACTACCTCGACCACAACCAGTTCGACGAGGTGTATCGCGGCCCGGCTGACAACTTCTTCGGCAACCTCGAAGCCTCGCGCCCGGAGATATTCCCGATCTATTGGTCCGACGCCCAGATGCAACTGCGCCAACACGAGCGCATGGGCGCCGCGCAGTCGTTCCTGAATCGCCTGTGGACCTACAATTCCCAAGGCCGGCAATGGTTCGACCCAGACATCAATGCGCTGTACCCCGACCGCGTCCGCCGCCGCCCACCCGGCACCACCTCCAAAGGGCTTGGCCCGCACACCGACTCGGGCGCCCTGGAACGCTGGCTGCACCCGGCCTACCTCAAGGTGTTCGACAAGATCTACCGCAACGACTTCAAGTCCTACGACCCCTGGGACGCCGCCCATCGTACCGAAGTCGATGAATACGCCTACAAGGACACAGTGAAATGTTCGGCCTTCCGCACCTTCCAGGGCTGGACCGCACTGTGCGACATGCAGGCCGACCAGGGCGTGCTGCATACCTTGCCGATCCCCAAGGCCATGGCCTACATGCTGCTGCGCCCGTTGCTGGACGACGTCCCCGAAGATGAATTGTGCGGCGTTGCGCCGGGCAAGGTGCTGCCAGTTTCAGAGAAATGGCACCCGCTGCTGGTCCAGGGCATGACCCCGATTCCGGACGTGCAGGCCGGCGATTCGGTGTGGTGGCACTGCGACGTGATCCACAGCGTCGCCCCCGTCGAAAATCAACAGGGCTGGGGCAACGTGATGTACGTGCCCGCCGCGCCCATGTGCCCGAAAAACCTGCGGTACGCCAAGGATGTGCTCAGGGCGTTCGAGCAAGGGGCCTCACCGGATGATTTCGCCCGGGAGGACTACGAGAAAGAGTGGAAAGACCGCTTCATGACGCCGCAACTGAACACCCTCGGCCGCAAAGGGCTGGGGCTGGAATAAGCACCGCTCCCCAAAACAACAAAAAGGGTTATCCCACATGAAAATCCCCCATCGCCTTGCCGTTGCCATCTCCCTCGCCAGCCTTTGCACGTTCGCCGCTCACGCAGCCGACAGCAAAGGCACTGTTGAAGTCGTCCACTACTGGACCTCGGGCGGGGAAGCCAAGTCTGTACAGGTGCTGCAACAACTGATCGAGAAAGACGGCTTCATCTGGCAAAACAGTGCCGTGGCCGGCGGCGGTGGCGCTGCTGCCATGACCGTCCTCAAGAGCCGCGCCGTCTCCGGCAACCCGCCCTCTGCCGCGCAGATCAAAGCTCCGGACATTCAGGAGTGGGGCAAGCTGGGCCTGCTGACCAGCGTCGACAACGTCGCCAAGGCCAATCACTGGGACAGCCTGCTGCCCGAAAGCATTGCGCAACTGATGAAGTTCGACGACCACTACGTCGCCGTACCGCTCAACATCCACCGCATCAACTGGTTATGGATCAACCCCGAGGTGCTCAAGAAAGCCGGCGTGTCCAAAGCCCCGGCCACCCTGGAAGAACTCTACGCCGCCGGCGACAAACTCAAGGCCGCCGGCTTCATCGCCATCGCCCACGGCGGCCAACCCTGGCAGGACACCACCGTATTTGAAGGCCTGGTGCTCAGCATCCTGGGCGCCGATGGCTTCCAGAAAGCCTTTATCGACAACGACGAAGCCACCTTCACCGGCCCCAAAATGACCGAAGTCTTCGTCGCGCTGCGCAAGCTGAAGACCTACATGGACCCCAACGGCGCAGGCCAGGACTGGAACATGGAAACCGCCAAAGTCATCAATGGCCAGGCCGGCATGCAAATCATGGGGGACTGGGCCAAGAGTGAGTGGACCGCGGCGGGTAAAAAAGCCGGGGCCGATTATGAATGCGTGCCCTTCCCCGGCTCACAAGGCATTTATAGCTACACCATCGACTCACTGGCCATGTTCAAACCGTCCAGTAAAAATGATACGCCGGGCAACAACGCGGCTCGCGACGACCTGGCCAAGATCGCCCTGGAGCCGCAATTCCAGAGCGTGTTCAACCAGAACAAAGGCTCCATCCCGGTGATCAAGGGCCTGGACATGAGCCAGTTCGACAGCTGTGCCCAGGCTTCCGCCAAGGACTTCGCCGAAGCCGAGAACGCCGGCACGCTGGAGCCGAGCATGGCCTTCAACATGTCCACGTCCCAGGCGGTGCAAGGGGCGGTGTTTGATGTGGTCAGCAACTTCATGAGCAATAAAGACGCGGACCCCGCCAAGGCTGGCAAGCAGATGTTTGCCAGCATCAAAGCCGCAGCCCAGTAACCCCCCGCGACCCGTTCTTGCGCCAAACGGCGCAAGAACTTCCAGACCGAATCTGCCCCAGTTCGGCGCGCTGAAACAAACGCCGACCGCCCGTCAAAAAAATCCAAGCCAGGCAAAGCCTTGTAAACCCGGACCTTGGCTGCAAACACCACCATTTTGGCCGCTCACCGAGACCATCCGCCGCAACACAAAGTCGAATTTTTCCCTATAATGCGCGGGTAAATCGGGCCTGCAATATCCCTTTACACTGGGACGAAGAGCCAGACCTGAGGCCCCCGCTGGAGCCAGTAAGCATTGCTCCGCCCCTCAAGCCTCAAGCAGAACACCCGTAACCCTGATTCCGTTTAATGCGTGCGTTAGCTGCAACAAACGATTCCTTAAGATCCACCGCGGCCTTTGGGCCGTGTGAACACCCCACCATCCGGTTTCACACGGGCACCTTAGAGCCCTCACGCAGGAGACGACACGTCATGCTGAGCTGGGACGAGTTCGACAAAGAAGAAGACGGCGAAGTAGTTGCCAAAGGCGCCAACGCCGGCCACGCCACCGAAGCCAACATGGACCGCCTCGACGGTGCCGGCGCTGCTGCCGCCATCGAAGCCCGCGCCGTCACCGCCAATGACTCCGCCGCCATCGTGCGCGCCAAGGCCGCCCTCGACAAACTCGACGTCGCCGAAGGCCTCGCCGAACTCGAAGGCTCCGCCGCCCGCGTCGCCGTTGACGAAAAGCGCATGATCAACT
>NZ_JACAPX010000058.1:0-13435 GCF_013385435.1 Pseudomonas sp. F9001 | reverse complement strand
GGCCGCAAGTAGGCACGGTGGAGCGGGTAAATCGGCAAGGATGCCGATTTAGCCGCGCCGGGCCATGGATGGCCCGTCGCGGCGGCCCGCGGAACCGGGCCGGAGTGCGGGCATGCCGAGCCTAGGCGAGGCACCGAGTGGTGGGGCAAAGCGTTTTTTGGTTACTTTTTTAGGCGCTTGTAAAAAAGTGACTCGCTGTAAGAGCGAAACCATAAGTAGCCGTTACCGCAGCAACGGATATGTACACAAAACAAAAAATCCAAAACAAAAAAAAGGCGACCGAAGTCGCCCAAAATGCCTTGCGTGCTCATGTATCCGAAAAGACCTAAGGCCTCTTACGCTTATTAGCGTCTTTCCAGATAAAAATTCCAAACCCTACAAAGAACATCACCATGAGGCCAACCGTCAGCACTCCGGCAAACACCACATTATCGAAAAACATGACCGGCCTCCTGCACTTGCCCTGTTGCGATAGGGCTAAGTTAACCAAGAAGACGAAAGAAGAAATTGACGAGGATCAATGTCGCCCGCGACGGAGCGTAAAGAAGGGAAATAACTGACCTGCATCAAACGATGCAGGCTATATCAACGCTTTTTCGGTTTGCTTTTCGGCTTTTTCTTGGGCTTCCCCAACGGCATCGCCTGTTCAAACGCCTGGCGCACTTCATTCAGTCGCTTGTCATTCAGATCATGAACACGTTTGGCCCGTTCGGCATTCAGGTCAATCAGCTTGTCATCGTCACTCATGGCTTGGCTTACGTAATGGCTTGGATGCCCCAATAATGCGTCCTGCGCCAATCCCGCGTAAACAAAATCGATGTCATCGCGCGCATTTGCCCGCAAAATCCCCCCATCCCAACCCTCACACAGAGCGTTCGACGTGGCACTGCACAAGGACCTTCCCCCACTCCTGGCCCTGCGCGCCTTTGAGGCCGTGGCCCGGCATTTGAGTTTTATCAAGGCCGCCGCCGAGCTGTCAGTGACCCAAAGCGCCCTCAGCCATCAAGTGCAGAAACTCGAACAGCACCTGGGCAAACCGCTGTTTATCCGACGCACCCGCGCCATCGATCTGACCGAAGACGGCCAACACTACTACGACCAGATCCGCCCCGCCCTCGACACCATCGCCGCCGCCACCCGCCAGCAGCAAACACCGCCCGCCACCAGCGTACTGCGCGTCGGCCTGCTCGCCTCGTTCGCCACCTTGTGGCTGGCACCGCGCCTGGCGGGGTTTCTCAGCCGCTACCCACACATCCAGGTGGAGTTGGTGCCGGCGATTCAGCTGGCAGATGTCGCCGCCGCCGAGGTCGACTTGGCGATTCGCTACGGCAAGGGCGACTGGACCGACGTACAGGCCACGCGCCTGATGAGCGAAACACTGTCACCCGTCTGCAGCCCGGCGTTCAAGGCCAGCCAACTGGCCAATGGCCCGCTGCTGATGGCCACCTCGCACCGCCCTTTCGAGTGGACCGACTGGTCCCGGCATTATCAGGTGGATGTGGAGCACTACCCCAAGGCGCTGCTGCACGACTACAACATCGTGGTCGAAGCCGCCGTCGCCGGCCAGGGCATCGCGATGGGCCGCCACCGCCTGATCGAACGCAGGCTCAAGGAGGGCACATTGGTGGAGGCCTTCGACTGGCCGCCCTATCAAAGCGAGATCGGTTACTGGCTGATTGCCCCGCATGGCGAAACCAGCACGGCGGCCGCTTGTTTCAGTGAATGGCTGCGGGAAATCTGTGCCGACGCATGAGTTATTTCGATACGTCGAGTTAAATCTATCCGTTTGTCGGCGAAAATCGCCCCGCCCATGCTGAAGACTCTTTCCAAGAGGATTCACCATGAGCCACTCCATCTCGCAACGCGTACAAGCCCTCGGCCTGAGCCTGCCGACACCCAGCCAGCCGATTGCCAACTACGTGAATTACGTGATCAGCCAGAACCAGCTGTTCATCTCCGGCCAAATCCCGCTGCTGGACGGCAAACCCACTTACATCGGAAGACTCGGCGAATCCATCAGCGAAGACGAAGGCGCCAAGGCCGCCGAGCTCGCGGCGCTGGGCCTGCTGGCACAATTAAGCGATGCCCTGGGCGATGACCTGTCGCGACTGGTGCGCATCATTCGGTTGGGCGTATTTATCGCCAGCAGCGGTGATTTCCAGCGCCAGGGTGCAGTCGCCAATGGCGCTTCGAACTTGCTGGTCAACGCCCTCGGCGACAAAGGCCGGCATGCCCGTACGGCCGTGGGCGTCGCCAGCTTGCCGGGCGGCGTAGCCGTGGAGATCGACGCGATTTTCGAGTTGCAGCCGTGACTGCGCTGTCCCTGACCGAGGTCCGGGAGCTGCGGGACGAAACGCCGGGCTGCCAGTCCGGCATCGTTCACTTCAACCACGCCGGGGCCTCCCTGCCCAGCCAAGGGACGCTTGATGCAATCATTGACCAGTTGCAGCGCGAAGCCCGCGACGGCCCGATGGAGGCCGGCGAACACGGTGCACTGCTGACAGAAAAAGCCCGTCGCGCCGCCGCGCAACTGCTCAATGCGCCCGTGTCATCGATTGCCTTCGCCAGCAGTGGCTCGACCGCCTGGAGCATGGCGTTCCAGGCGCTCGGCCCGTGGCAGCCAGGCGACCGCATTCTGGTGGGCCGCCACGAATGGGGCGGCAACCTGGCGAGCATGCAAACGGCCGTGCAATCGGGTGCGCAAGTAGAAGTGATCCCCTGCGATGAAACCGGCGCGGTCTCCGTCGCCGGGCTGGAAGCCATGCTCGACGCCCGGGTGCGGCTGATCGACCTGACCTGGCTCCCCGCCAACAGCGGCTTGATCAACCCGGCCGAGGCCATCGGCGCGTTGGCCAGGCGTCATGGCATTGCCTATTTCATCGACGCCGGGCAAGCCATCGGCCAGGTGCCGGTGGATGTGCAAGCGCTGCACTGCGATGTGCTCAAGGGCGCCGGGCGCAAGCATCTGCGCGGCCCACGCGGGACCGCCCTGCTCTATGTGCGGCCGGATTTTCTCGAGCGCTTGAACCCTGCCCAACGCGATGTGTTTTCGGCGCCCTGGAGCCCTGCGGGATTTGACTTGCGCAACGACGCCCGGCGCTTTGAAACCAGCGAAGTGTCGTTCGCCTTGCTGGCAGGCCTGGGCAATGCGTTGCTGGAGGTCAATCGATTGGGGGTCGAGCGGGTCCGCGAGACGGTCCGGCTGTTAAGCGACACAATCCGTGAACAATTGCGCCGAATCGACGGGATTACCTTGCATGACCTGGGAACCAGCGCAAACCAGTCCGGCCTGATCGCGTTCAACCTGGCCGGCTGGGACGCCTTCGAGCTCAAGCGCCGCCTGGGCCTCAAGCGGATCAATATCGGTGCCAATGGCGTGCCCTACACTCCACTGGACATGCAGGCCCGCGAGCTGGACAGCGTGGCGCGAATCTCCGTGAGCTACCTCAATACGGCGCAAGACATCGAGCAACTGATCGCCGCCCTGCGCGAACTGCGGGATTAAACCTCGACGTCCACCCACAAGCCTTGCCGTGGTGCGTCTTCAATCAACGGCACCACCGGCACGGTGTTGTCGGCGTTGAGTTCGTCACCGGGAACAGCCAGGTGCTCCTGCGAGTCTTCATCGGCTTCGCGGCGACGCTTTTGCTGTTCCTGCTGGCGACGTTGCTCCTCGCGCAGCAGCAAAGCCGCTTCCTCGGGATCGCGCTTTTGCAGGTCGATGGTACTTTCGTTGGAGCCTGGCTGAACCGGCGCCACGGGCGGGATATCCGGCTTCTGGCGCACCGGGTCAAGCTGCGACGTGACCGGCACAACACTCAAGGGCAGCATGGGTGGCAGCATATTATTAGTCTCCTGTTCAGCAGACTGTCGGCTGCGTGGGTGACGACTTGAGCGTCAAGCCGCCAACTTGTGAACCAATCGTCATCTATCCGACGAAGATACCGCCCTTTTTCTTGCCGCTTGTAGCTTAAAGCTCGAAGCTGCACCTATTCCTTTTGGTCTGGAAGCCGTGTTCCGTTAGAATAGTCGGCTTTTTCACGGCGGGAGTCAGGCAGCATGGCGCAGCAGTATCAACCGGGGCAACGCTGGATTAGTGACAGCGAAGCAGAGCTGGGGTTAGGCACCGTTCTGGCACAGGACGGCCGCTTGTTAACCGTGCTCTATCCGGCCACTGGCGACACTCGCCAGTATGCGCTACGGAATGCGCCCCTCACTCGCGTGAGGTTTTCGCCGGGTGACACCATCACCCATTTCGAAGGCTGGAAAATGACCGTGCAAGAAGTCGACGACGTCGACGGCCTGCTGGTCTACCACGGCCTCAATGGGCAGAACGAGCAGGTCACCCTGCCGGAAACCCAGCTCTCGAACTTCATCCAGTTCCGCCTGGCCAGCGACCGTCTGTTCGCCGGCCAGATCGACCCGCTGCCCTGGTTCTCCCTGCGCTACCACACCCTGGAACACACCAGCCGCCAGTTGCAGTCCTCGCTCTGGGGCCTGGGCGGCGTACGTGCGCAACCGATCGCGCACCAACTGCACATCGCCCGTGAAGTTGCCGACCGTATCGCGCCGCGGGTTCTGCTGGCGGACGAAGTGGGCCTGGGCAAGACCATCGAAGCCGGCCTGGTGATCCATCGCCAGTTGCTGTCGGGTCGCGCCAACCGCGTGTTGATCCTGGTGCCGGAAAACCTCCAGCACCAGTGGCTGGTGGAAATGCGCCGCCGCTTCAACCTGCAGGTCGCACTGTTCGACGAAGAGCGCTTTATCGAAAGCGATGCCACCAACCCGTTCGAAGACACCCAGCTCGCGCTGGTGGCCCTGGAATGGCTGGTGGACGACGAGAAGGCCCAGGACGCGCTGTTCGCGGCCGGCTGGGACCTGCTGGTGGTCGACGAAGCGCACCACCTGGTCTGGCACGAAGAAAAAGCCAGCCCCGAGTACTCGCTGGTGGAACAACTGGCCGAAGTGATTCCGGGCGTGCTGCTGCTCACTGCAACCCCTGAGCAACTGGGCCAGGACAGCCACTTCGCGCGCCTGCGCCTGCTGGACCCGAACCGTTTCCACGACCTGCACGCCTTTCGCGCCGAGAGCGAAAACTATCGCCCGGTGGCCGAAGCCGTCCAGGAACTGCTGGACAAGGGCCGTCTCTCGCCCGCCGCCCACAAGACCATCCAGGGTTTCCTCGGCGACGAAGGCGAAGCGCTGCTGACCGCCGTCAACGATGGCGACGCCGAAGCCAGTGCCCGCCTGGTCCGCGAACTGCTGGACCGCCACGGCACCGGCCGTGTGCTGTTCCGCAACACCCGCGCCGCGGTGCAAGGTTTCCCGGAGCGCAAGCTGCACGCCTACCCGCTGCCGTGCCCGGACGAATACCTCGAGCTGCCCCTGGGCGAGCACGCCGAGCTGTACCCGGAAGTCAGCTTCCAGTCGCAGCCGGACGTCGATGAAGAACAACGCTGGTGGCGTTTCGACCCGCGCGTCGAGTGGCTGATCGACCAGCTGAAGATGCTCAAGCGCACCAAAGTCCTGGTGATCTGCGCCCACGCCGAAACCGCCATGGACCTGGAAGACGCCCTGCGCGTGCGCTCCGGCATCCCGGCCACGGTGTTCCACGAGGGCATGAACATCCTCGAGCGTGACCGCGCTGCCGCCTACTTTGCGGATGAAGAGTTCGGCGCCCAGGTGCTGATCTGCTCGGAAATCGGCAGTGAAGGCCGCAACTTCCAGTTCTCCCACCACCTGGTGCTGTTCGACCTGCCGTCCCACCCGGACTTGCTGGAACAGCGGATCGGCCGTCTGGACCGGATCGGCCAGAAACATGTGATCGAACTGCACGTGCCGTACCTGGAAACCAGCCCGCAAGAGCGCCTGTTCCAGTGGTACCACGAGGCGCTGAACGCGTTCCTCAACACCTGCCCGACCGGCAACGCCTTGCAGCACCAGTTCGGCCCGCGCCTGCTGCCGCTGCTGGAAAACGCCGACGACGGCGAGTGGCAAGGGCTGATCGACGAAGCCCGTGCCGAGCGCGAGCGCCTCGAAGCCGAACTGCACACCGGCCGCGACCGTTTGCTGGAGCTCAACTCCGGCGGCGCTGGCGAAGGTGATGCGCTGGTGGAAGCGATCCTTGAGCAAGACGACCAGTTCACCCTGCCGATCTACATGGAAACCCTGTTCGACGCCTTCGGCATCGACAGCGAAGACCATTCGGAAAACGCGCTGATCCTCAAACCCAGCGAAAAAATGCTCGACGCCAGCTTCCCCCTGGGCGACGACGAAGGTGTGACCATCACCTACGACCGCAACCAGGCGCTGTCCCGCGAAGACATGCAGTTCATCACCTGGGAACACCCGATGGTGCAGGGCGGCATGGACCTGGTGCTGTCCGGCTCCATGGGCAACACCGCCGTGGCGCTGATCAAGAACAAGGCGCTCAAGCCGGGCACCGTGTTGCTGGAACTGCTCTACGTCAGCGAAGTGGTTGCTCCGCGTTCGCTGCAGTTGGGCCGTTACCTGCCACCGGCGGCACTGCGTTGCCTGCTGGATGCCAATGGCAATGACCTGTCGGGCCGCGTGTCGTTCCTGACCTTGAATGACCAGTTGGAAAGCGTGCCGCGGGCCAGCGCCAACAAGTTCGTGCAGGCCCAGCGCGACCAGCTGACGCCGCGGATTAACGCCGGTGAGGAGAAGATCGCCCCGCGTCACGCCGAGCGTGTGGCCGAGGCTCAACGTCGCCTGGCGGCGGATACCGACGAAGAACTGGCGCGCCTGACCGCGTTGCAAGCGGTCAACCCGACCGTGCGCGACAGCGAACTGGTTGCCCTGCGCCAACAGCGCGAGCAAGGCCTGGCCATGCTCGACAAGGCGGCGCTGCGACTGGAAGCGATTCGGGTGTTGGTCGCGGGCTAACTTCGCCGCCCTACCCTGACAAACAAAAAGGCCCGCGCAATGCGGGCCTTTTTTATTCACTGTAGACATCGTTGTTATTGATGACCTCTTCGCGAGCAAGCCCGCTCCCACATTTGACCGAGTTCCATCTTGAGAATGCGGTCAAATGTGGGAGCGGGCTTGCTCGCGAAGGCGTCACCTCGGTCTCAGGCAGTAACCGCCCTGGCCGGCACCTCCACCACCCCCAACCCATCCTTCATCCGCTGGGCATCGCGCACAAAACTGCGGGACGCCTGGAACAGAAACAGCATGGTCAAAAACAGCGCCACCGGGATCAGGTACATGGCGTCATGCAGTCCCACCGCCTTGTAAGCCTCGGTCATCTGCTGGGCACCGTCGGCATACATCGCCGAATGGGCAAAATGATCCGACAACCCGCCCACCACAATCGGCCCCATGCCACCCCCCAGCAAATACAAGCCGGCGAAGAACAACGCCATCGCCGTGGCCCGCAGGCGCGGCTCGACCACGTCCTGGATCGCCGTATAAACACAGGTATAGAAGTTGTAGGCAAACAACCAGCCCACGCTGAACAACGCCACAAACACACCGATCTCGATCCGCCCGGCGTGCAACGCCCAAGCAGTGGTGACGGTCGAGATGATCAAGCTGCACGCCGCGAACAGCAGCCGGCCGTTAGCGATGCGTTGATGGATCTTGTCGGCAATCCAGCCGCCCAGGGTCAGGCCCACCAGGCCGGTAATACCGACGATGACACCGGTGGCGGCTGCCGCATCCTGCAACGGCAGCAGGAAATAGCGCTGCAGCATCGGCACCAGGAACGAGTTGCAGGCATAGGTGGCGAAGTTGAAGCACAACCCGGCCAGCACCAGCCAGAGGAATGTCGGCACCGCCAGCACCCGGCGAATCGGCCGGTCGACTTTCTCCTGGGAGACTTGCACGGCTTCCGCCGCGCCGCGCTTGGGTTCCTTGATGTAGAACATGAACACCGCAAGGATCAGCCCCGGCACCGCGGCAATAAAGAATGGCGCACGCCAGCTGTCGAACGCCTTGACCATCGCACCAATGGTGAAGAAGGCCAGCAACAGGCCCAAGGGCAGGCCCAGCATGAAGATCCCCATGGCCCGGGCACGGCGGTGGGCGGGAAACAGGTCACCGATCAGCGAGTTTGCCGCCGGCGCATAACTGGCCTCGCCGATGCCGATGCCCATGCGCACCAGCAAAAAGGTCCAGAAACTGCCCACCAGACCATTGACCGCTGTCAGGCCACTCCACGCCGCCAGGCCCCAGCCCATGAGTTTGCTGCGCGAGCCGGTATCGGCCAGGCGCCCCAGCGGCAAGCCGGCAATTGCATAAACAATGGTGAACGCGGTACCGATGATCCCGAGCTGGAAGTCGCTGAGGTGCCACTCCATGCGGATCGGCTCGATGATGATCGCGGGAATGGTGCGGTCGAAAAAGTTGAACAGGTTGGCCAGGAACAGCAGGAACAGAATGCGCCAGGCATTCGCCGCTTGGGTCGAGTTCTGCATGGGTCCGTCTCTTTTATTGTTATGTGAGCCGCGATGCCAGACGCATCCTGAGCCCGGAACCTGCAATCTAGTCAGCCTCGTGGGGATTGTCTGTAATGATTCGTAAGTCTGATGTCACTCCATCGGGCGACCCGGGCGGTCATCCCTAATCATTTGGTTCTAGTTGTTTATAAAATCATCGCCAAATAATTAGAAGCAATCTGCCATCAATCCTTGTAACTCGCTCACGCTCTCTATACTGAAAGACGCAGTCAGACTAAAACTCTGTGACGGGACATGCTATGGAATGGCTTGGTTTGCATTTTTTTACCGACCTTCCGGACAGTGGGCACTTATTACTCAATTGCAGTCATAACCCCTTTCTGGTGCTACTGGCGTATGTAGTGGCGTGTGCAGCGGGCTTCGGCACCCTGGACATGGCCGAGCGGGTCGGCCATGTCGACAACCCCAAGGCTCAACGGCACTGGCGCTGGGTAGGCGCGGGCTGCCTGGCAGGCGGCATCTGGTCGACCCACTTCATCAGCATGCTGGCCTTCCAGGCGCCTATCGCGATTCACTACGAATTGATCATGACGTTCGCCTCGCTGCTGATCGCCCTGATCGCGGCGCTGTTCGCCATGCAAACCCTCAGTCATCCAAGGCTGCGCGCCCACCAATATGTGCTGGCGTCGGTGTGGATGGGGCTGGGTATTGCGCTGATGCACTACGTGGGCATGTCGGCCATGCGCTCCGAGGCGGGCGTGTATTTCGAGACGGGCTTGTTCCTCGCCTCTGTGTTGATCGCGATCGGCGCCAGCCTGGCGGCTTTGCTGCTGTCGCTGTACCTGCGCAACGGCACCGGCATGTTCCATCAATTGCTCAAGTACGCGGCCAGCCTGGTGCTCGGCGCGGGCATTATCAGCATGCACTTCACCGGCATGGCGGCCATGCAGCTGCTGGTACCCGAAGACCTCGTACAGTCGGCACTGCCGGTGGACAACAACCCGGTCCAACTGGGGCTGCTGGTGGCGGTCATCGCCCTGCTGGTGATTGGCAGCAGCATCAGTGCTGCCCTCGCGGACAAGAAGCTGCAACACAAGGAAACCGACCTGCGCCGGGTCAACGCCCTGCTCACCGAACTGGACCAGGCCCGCGCCTCGCTGCAACAGGTGGCGCATTACGATGCCCTGACCACCCTGCTCAACCGCCGTGGTTTCAACCAGATCTTCGCCGAGAAACTCGCGGAAAAAACCGCCACCGACGGCATGCTGGCGGTGATCTTCCTGGATATCGACCACTTCAAGCGCATCAACGACAGCCTCGGCCATGACGCCGGCGACGAACTGCTGACGGTGCTGGCCGGCCATATCAAAAGCTCGGTGCGCAGCCATGACGACGTGGTCGCGCGGTTTGGCGGTGACGAATTCTGCATCCTGATCAGCATCCATCATCGCGATGAAGCGCGGCACATGGCCCAGCGCATCATGCAGAAAATGAAAGACCCCATCGAACTGGCCGGCCGGCGCATGGTGATGACCACCAGCATCGGCATCAGCCTGTTTCCCGAAGACGGCAAAACCAGCGAAGAGCTGCTGAAGACCGCTGACCTGGCGCTGTATCAGTCCAAGGATGCAGGGCGTAATAGCCTGAACTTCTTCAGCTCCAACCTGAAAACCCGGGCCTTCCTGGAACTGCAGCTGGAAGAGGAACTGCGCGCCGCACTGCGGGGCAAGAACGAGTTGGTGCTGTTTTACCAACCGATACTTGACCTGAAAAAAGGCAGGGTCACGCGCCTCGAAGCCCTGGTGCGCTGGCAACACCCCCAACATGGCCTGCTGACACCGGACCGGTTCATCGGCATTGCCGAAAGCAACGGGCTGATTGCCGAACTGGATCACTGGGTGCTACGCCAGGCCTGTCACGACCTGAGCCTGCTGTCGGAGCAAGGCCACACTGAATTGGTCATGGCGGTGAACTGCTCGGCCCTCAACCTGACGCGTGACGAGTTGGCCGATGAGATCGAAAACGCCCTGCGCTTCGGCGGGATCGCCGCCAATCGCCTGGAACTGGAAGTGACCGAGAACGCGCTGATGGGCAATATCAGCAGCACCCTGGCATTGCTGCGGCAAATCCGCGCCCTGGGCGTGTCGCTGTCCATCGACGACTTCGGCACCGGCTACTCGTCCCTCGCCTACCTTAAGCGCCTGCCGTTGAACACCTTGAAAATCGACCGTTCATTTATCCAGGATATCCCCAAGTCGAACGCCGACATCGAGATCGTCCAGGCCATTATCGGCATGGCCCACACCCTGCACCTGCAGGTGGTGACAGAGGGCGTGGAAACCCTGCAACAATTTGAAGTGGTGCAAAAACACGGCTGTGATTTTGTTCAGGGTTACCTGCTCAGCGCTGCGGTGCCGTTGAGTGATATCAGCGCGGTGATCAACAGCCTGGACCAGAACAACCTGTTCAGCCTGCTGGGCCTGACGGGGGGTGACCCCGCGCCGAAAGACCCGCCTTCGGGCCGTGCGGGCCCGGCGTCCATCGTTCGGCCAATTCGCTGACGCCGTTTATTTGGCAAATCGCCATCATTTCACTAAAGAACCCCGACGAACGGCCGATTCATCAGAGTCCGGCCAGGCTTTCCCCTTAAAACCCTAGGGTTAAACCCTATCGCCCAGGACCAGGACGCACTGTAAAGTCGCGATCTCTCATTCTGTGATGGCTATTTGATACTTACTCAGCCATCCGTCCAGGCACATGGCGCACAATGACTTCTAAAAATAACTCTGCCACTGCGGTATCCGACGTGTTGCTGACAGCCCCTGCGGAAAAACCCTCAGGTTCAAAGTCATTGAGCACCGCCCGCCCACTGGCCACCCAGCAGTACCTGTACTTCACCGAAACCAACACCGACCGCATCCTCGACAACCTCGACGGCCTGCGCGACATGGTGTTCCCGCGCGCACCGCACCTGGAAGTCGACGGTGAACTGCGCAATGAGCAGGAATTCCCCTCGGTGTGCCTGATCGGCCTGGGCCGCTGTGGCTCCAATATTGCCCTGGATGTGGCAGAGCTGGTGTACAACGCCCGCAAGTTCTACCTCAACGAATTCAGCAACGAAGACAAATCCACCGACAAGGGCTACCGCCCCGCCCAGTGGATTCGCAACAACCTGCGCCTGGGTTCGAACAAGGGCACCAAACCGGTGTTCCTGGTCGAGCCGCTGGTGATGCTGGGCGACCTGGACAAGGACATTGCCGGGCGCATCCGTTTCTCGCGCAAGGGTGAGAAAAGCGGTTTCCTGCGGGACTACAGCAAGATGAAAATCATGGACCTCTCGGAAGTCCATGCCGGCGGCGCCGGTAACGCGCCGATCCTCGGCCAGTACCTGGCCAAGATCATCCTCAACAAAGACACCCAGCGCTTCTCCAGCCCCGACTGGAAGATGATCCACTCGTACCTGATCGACTCCTGCGGCATCAAGGCCAACCAGTCGCGCCTGTACTTCTCGATCTTCAGTGCCGGCGGCGGTACCGGTTCAGGCATGGCCTCGGAGTTCGGCCTGGCCCAGCAGCACTCGTACATGAACAAGACGTTCGACACCAAGCCTGCCGACGAACACGACAGCAAAAGCGGTCACGCCTTCGTGTTCGAGCCGATCTTCACCAGCGGGATTTGTGTGCTGCCGAACATCTCCGATCACCGCAGCGAAATGTCCGAGGCGCTGCACATCAACGCCGGGCGGCTGTTGTGCAAATACCTGTCGGAAGAATGGGACTTCTCGTACAACTTCGACAATGAAGACAGCAGCGAAGCCAGCGTGAAAGGCCGTATCCGACCGTGGAACGCGATGATGCTGATCTCCAACGACATCATGCGTTACGCCGAGGAAAGCGATGACGGCAACATCCAGAACATTGATGTCAATGCCATGGAAAAGCACGCCAACCAGTACATCTCGCAGCAGATCTTCAACATTCTGACGGCCCAGGCGGTTACCACCGACTACGACCAGAACTACTTCCGTCGCGCCGGGATCGACATTGGCGAGACCATCCGCCTGGATGCCAACGACCTGTTCATGAGCCTGGCTGGCCCGGTGGCGATTGCCTATGCCGAATCGGTGGTGCCGGAAACGCCGGCGCCTTCGAGCGACAAGTTCAAGGTGTTCGAAAAAGAGCCGCAGCGGCTGAACATCGACGACTTGTTTTTCCGTTCCATTGATCTGCCGCACTTCAACAAGGTGACCCAGGCGATCGAAGGCATCAGCCTGTTGCCGATTGAGTCCAAGCGGTACAAGGCCTCTCTGGAGCAGTACAAGAATTCCGGCTATGACGCGGCGGCGTTGCATGACTTGCACTTCTTCAAGAACTGCTCGTCGGTGGTGTCGATTGTGTCGTTGCCCAAGGATTACAAGCTGTCCTATATGGACCTGAATCGGCTCAAGACGCACCTCAACAGCCTGTTTCCCAATACGACGCTCAAACGGTATGCGCTGGTGATCGGGGCGTCGGCCAACTTGTCGCTCACGACCTTGATCGCTAAAAGCCCGTGCCTGTCGGATGATTTTTTGACGTTGATCGTGGCATTTATCAAGCGCTGTTTTGCGCGTAATCCGTATCGGTTTGATGACACCTTGGATAATTCGATCCTGGATTTCATCATCCATGAGGATTTTGATGAAGACCGGATTGATGAGCTGCTCAACGAGTTCGAGAACCCGGCGAAGATCCTGGATACCAACTGGTATGCGATCAAGCCGATGTACGAGAAGAAGTATCGTGAGTTGATCAACGACAAGGACAAGTTTGTGTCGATCAACGATATTCGTCTGTCGCGGGATTGTGTGAAGAAGGCGATCAAGTACCTGCGTGAGATTTATCGTCACCGGATTGGGAAGACCAAGGTTATTTCGCTGAATAACCATACCGGGAAGACGGCGTAGGCTTTGTTGCTGAGGTGGGGTGTATATCCGTTATTTGGGTTGGGGCTGATATTGGTTCCGCTCTTACAGC